>DATHAO010000024.1:0-33652 GCA_035296625.1 Acidimicrobiales bacterium
GCGAAGTGGTGGTGGTGCCCGAACGTCTCGCCGTCGCACGCCACCGCCACCAGCTCCCGCCGAGTGCCGACGATGCGGTCGAGGACGACCTGGCTCGAGAACCCGCCGAACGCGACGTCGTGCGAGATGGGCCCGTCGTAGACGACGAGGTCGACGCCGAGCTCGGGCCGGTCGGGGTGCCACCAGCGCAGCACGGTCGACGTCGACCCGGGTTCGGCGGACTGCCAGCGGGCGTCGTCGCCCTCGCGGGCGGCCACCAGGGGCCGCACGGCGGCGATCTGTCCGGGGGCGAGGATCGTGAACGACACGCCCTCCTCCGCGAGGGCGGCGAGCACGCGGTCGTCGACGGCGGTCTCGGGCAGCCACAGCCCCTCGGCCTCCCGCTCGAAGCGGTAGCGGAAGTCCGCCAGGCCCCAGCGGATCTGCGTGCGCAGGTCGCGGTCGTTGCACAGGGGCAGGACCGCGTGCCCGTAACCCTGCGCGATGGCCCGGCGCTCGGTCCGGTCGGCGGCGACGATGCGGGCGTAGGTCTTCGGTGCGTGCAGGGCCAGCCACGACAGCAGCGTGGGGCCAACGTCGAACGACATCCGCTCGTAGTTGTCGACGATCGCCACGATGCGGCCCTGGTCGTCGAGGATTCGGGCCCAACCGTTGGGCCGGTAGCACTCGGCTGTGATGCGCGCGTTCCAGTCGTGGAACGGCGCGGCCGACGGTTCCCGCGGCACGACCTCGGTCCACGGGTTCTCGCGCGGCGGTTGGTAGAAGTGGCCGTGCAGGACGAAGGCGACATCCTCCATCGCCCCCCGACCCTACGCGCGGTAACAGCTCACGCTCGTCGGACGACGACGTCCAGCGGTGGGCCCGGGCGACCGATCTCAGCCGGCGGCCTTGGCCGGCGCCGGGCGGCGCACCCCGATCCGGCCGCGCAGCAGCCACTGCGCCAGGAGCCCGAGCGCGCCCAGCGCCCCGGCCGCCGCAAAACCGCCCCGGTGGCTCGACAGCGATACGACCGCCCCGACGAGCGTGGCGCCGAAGCCCTGAGACAGGTCGAAGAAGATCGAGAACGTACCCACGGCGTGGCTGCGCTCCTCCTCGGGGGCGGCCGCCATCACGGCCGTGAACAGCGCCGGGTAGAGCAGGGACATGCCGATGCCCAGGCCGATGGCCGCCGCCCAGATCGAGGCGATCGAGCCGAAGGCGGCGACGAGCAGGATGCCGGCGCTGACCATGCACAGCGCCACGGTGGAGCCCTTCCGCCAGCCGAGCTGGTCGGGCAGGCGGGCCCCGGCGATGCGCACGATCAGGACGAGGCCTGCGTAGAGGCCGAGCACCGGGCCGACGCTGTCGAGACCGACCTCGTCGGCGTAGACGGGCAGGAACGAGGCGAACGCCGTGAACGGGATGAGCCCGAGCAGGAGCACGACGCCGGGCCCCAGGGCGTCGCGCTGGAGGAAGCTGCGGTCCGGGGCCTCGGTGAACGTGCGGCCGACGGGGATGCCGAGCGCGAACAGGGCGGCGATGGTGGCGCACCCGCCGGTCACGGCCCACACCGTGCCGAAGCCGTGGTCCACGAGGGCCTCGCCGAGCGGGGGGCCCACTGCCAGGCCGCCGTAGAGCGAGACCGAGAAGTACGACGCCGCCTCGCCGCGGCGGTGGTCGGGGGCGAGGTCCTGGGCGGCGGTGGCCACGCCGACGAACATGGCGGCCTCGCCGACGCCCGTGAGCAGGCGGGCCAGGACCAGCAGCGGCAGGGACGTGGCCAGGCCGTAGCCGAAGATCGACACGGCGACGACGCCGGCGCCGCCCACGGCCAGGATGCGGCGGCCCTTCGTGTCGCCGATCCGACCGATCAACGGGCGCAGGAGGGCGGCCGACACGGCGAACGACCCGACGCCGATGCCGACCTGGAGGCCGCCGCCGCCCAGCTCGTCCTCGACGTAACGGGGCACGGCCGGCAGCAGGGCGCCTATGGCGACGAAGTACGCGAACGTCGCCAGCATCACCACCCCGAAACGAGCCGAGAGCAGGCTCGCCTCGTCGTCGGGTTGGGGCTGGGGCGAGACGTCACCGATCACCGACAAGGTGCCTATCGGGACCGGCGCCGAATGACGACCGGTTTGCTGGGGCGAGGACACTGTGGGGATCCATTCACACCTTCCGGCCCGACCGACAGGAAGTCCCTCCTTGACAGGAGTACCTGTCGGTGACACGGTGGGAGCCGTGTCCGAGGATCTCGCAGTGGTGTCCGACGGTGACGCCACTGCCGCCCTGCTCCACCCCACCCGGCTGCGCATCGTGCGGGCGCTCGCGGAGCCCGACACCGCTGCCGGGCTGGCCCGCCGCCTCGGCGAGCCCCGCCAGCGGCTTGGCCACCACCTGCGCCTGCTCGAGTCGGTCGGCCTCGTCGAGCTCGTCGAGGAGCGGCGCAAGGGCAACGTCACCGAGCGCGTCGTCCGGGCCTCGGCGCCGGCCTACGTGATCGACCCCGGCGTGCTCGGTCCCGTGGCCGCCGATCCCACCGGGTTCCGCGGGCGGCGGGACCTGCCGGCGTCGTACCTGGTGGCGGTGCTCACCCAGGGAATCCGCGAGTTGGCCCGGCTCCGCCGCCTGGCCTCCGGGGCGGGCAAGCGGCTGCCTGTGCTGACGCTCGACACCGAGGTCACGTTCCCGTCCCCGGCCGCCCAGGCCCGCTTCGCGGACGAGCTGGCCGAGGCCGTCGCCGGCCTCGTGGCCCGCCACGCCGCGCCCGACGCGGAGCGGGGCCGCACGTTCCGCGTGGTGGTGGGTGCCTACCCGCTGCCGCCGGATGACGCCAGCCCCCAGGCGCCGCCCGACCCGCCGGCTGCCGATGATTCCCAGGAGGGCGCATGACCCGACCCGACCACCGCACCCCGGCCCGCTCCGTCGACACGGTCGTCGAGATCGGCGCTCCGGTCGAGACCGTGTGGGCGGCGCTCACCACCCCCGAGGGCCTCCGCAACTTCTACTGCGACTGGGCCGAGGTCGAGCCGGGGGTGGGCGGCACGTTCCAGATCGGCTGGGGCGTCGGAGGTCTGCCGCCGGCCACGATCGAGGTCTGGGACCCGCCCACCCGCCTGCGGTTCGTCTACGCCGCGCCGGCCGGGGACGACGATGTCACGACCGCCGAGGAGTGGGTGCTGCGCCCCGAGGGCGACCGCACGGTCGTCCGCCTCGTCTACGAGGGCTTCGGCGAGGGCACCGACTGGGACGACTTCTACGACCGCTTCGACGCCACCGCCCGCCTCGTCGTCGACCTGCTCGCCAACTGGCTCGACCGCCACGGCGGCCGGCCTCTCACGAAGCTGTGGGTCGACGTGCCCGTGGCCGCCGACCAGCGGACCGCCTGGGCGGCGCTCGGGCCCGACCTCCACGACGACGCCGTGGCGCCGGTCGCCTTGCCGGCCGGCGCGCCGGTCCGCCTGCCGCTGCCCGCTGGCGAGCCGCTGACCGGCACGGTCGTCCACGTCGCCCCCGGCAGCGAGGTGGCCGTCGAGCTCGACGACCCGGCGCTCGACGCCGCCCGCTTCGTGGGCGTCGTGCGGGCCGGGCCCACCCCCGCCACCGCCCGCCTGCTCCTCGAGATCTACACCTATGGGCTGCCGGCGGCGGTCACCGAGCCGGTGCAGGACCGCCTCGACCGCATCGGCGACGCCCTGTCGCACCGGCCGGCCGGATCGTCGGCCGCCGACCGCTCGCACGCCGTGACCGGACCGCATCGCCAGCCGACCACCCAGGAGGACCCCGTGCCCACCTACGCCCCGCCCGGCTCCCACGCCGTGACCCCTTACCTGTGCTGCCGCGACGCCGCACGCGCCATCGAGTTCTACGTCGAGGTCTTCGGCGGCACCGAGACCGGCACGCGTTTCGTCGACGGCGACGGCCGCGTCGGCCACGCCGAGATCACGCTCGGCGACTCGCTGGTCTACCTGGCCGACGAGTTCCCCGACATCGGCGTCGTCGCCCCCGACCCCGCCGCCTCCAGCGTCAGCATCATGCTCTACGTGGCCGACGTCGACGCCGTCGTCGCCCGGGCCCGGGCAGCGGGCGCCGAGGTCCTGAAGCCGGTCGAGGACACGTTCTACGGCAGCCGCCGGGCCACGCTCGTCGACCCGTCCGGCCACCGCTGGCTTGTGGGCACCCACGTCCGCGACGCCTCGCCCGAGGAGGTGGCGGCGGCGGCCGACGACTTCGCCCGGTCGTCCTGACCGCACCCGAGCCCGTGTTCCGGCCGCCGCGACTCGTTCCGTGTCCCTCATCCGTCGCCCGCCAACGGATGCCGGACACGGGGCGCAGGTGCGCCGCTCACTCGCCGGTGCGCCGCTCACTCCCGGCTGCGCCGCTCGCTCGCGGGCCACCAACGCCGCGTCAGGCGACGGCGACCTCGTGACCGAGGGCGAACGGCGGGACCAGTTCGATGCGGTCGCCACTCCAGAACCGGCCGGGGT
Organism: Acidimicrobiales bacterium; assembly: GCA_035296625.1. Classification (GTDB taxonomy): domain Bacteria; phylum Actinomycetota; class Acidimicrobiia; order Acidimicrobiales; family VFJN01; genus DATCLS01. Next base: position 4,467 of record DATHAO010000024.1, read on the forward strand.
CGTACCAGCTGGCCGGACGCCGGGCCGGCAGGAGGCCCATGTGCTGGTAGGTCGTGGCCACCAGCTCGGCGCAGTAGATCGCCTCCGACGGCAGCGACCGGCGGAAGCGCCCCACAACCCACTGGCGGATCAGCCCCGGCGTGGTCGGGAACGGCCGGCCGTCGTAGCGGGCCACGACCTCGAGGATGCGGTCCTCGTGATGGCGCTCGATCGTGCCCTCGAGGTGGCGGACGTAGGCCTGCTGGCCGTAGCGCCCGCGCCAGTTGGCCACGGCGTCGGCGAGCACGTGCAGCTGCACGCCCCGGTGCCGCTCGCCGCTCCACACGTCCGGCAGCGCCCGGCCCGCCTCGGCGTGCCACAGCAGTGCCGGCATGTCCTCCAGCGCCACCACCATGCCGACGTGGTTGACGGGGCTGTTCGTCACCGTACGGATCGCCCGGTCGGCCAGCGTGTGGCCGCGGAACAGCCACAGGTCTCCGGTCGCGGCCGTCGTCACCGCGTCGTCCAGGGGGAAGGTGCTCGCGCTCACGGTGGTCGAGAGTAGGCAGCCGTTGGGTACGGTCAGGCACGATGCGCAGGTTCTGGAAGTTGCTCGGCGTCGCAGGCCTCGTCGGCGTGGCCGCCACTGGTGTCGTGGTGGCCCGCAACCGGCGGGCCCAGCGCACCTACACACCCGACGAGATCCGCGACCGCCTCCAACGGCGGTTGGCCGAGGCGGGGGCCACGGGCGGCGACGGCTCGTCGTCGTCCCGCACGCCCACGGCCCCCTGAGCCGGGCGGGACCGCCCCGCGACGGCGCTGCGGGGCCGCCCTACGATGGGCCGATCGGAGACGAGCGCCTCGCCGGGAGCGGACCGGGGCCGCCCGGTGGGCCCGACGTGGCGGCCGTGGCGGCGTCGTTCGCCGACCTGCTGCACCGGGCCGGCCTGCCCGCGTCGCCGGACCGCACCGGCCGGCTGGCCCGGGCGCTGGCCCTCACGGCACCCGCCACGGTCGACGACCTCTACTGGGTGGCGCGGGTCACGATGCTGGCCGACCACCGGCACCTCGACGTGTTCGACGCCGTGTTCTCGCAGGTCTTCCGGGGCCACGTCGACCCGGCCGAGCACCGCCAGGACCGGCCGGCCCCGCCGTCCACCCGCTCCCGCACCGGGGCCCGCCCGCCCGCCGCCCCGGACCGGCCGCCGTGGGCCGGCGGGCACCGCACCGGTGCCCACGGCGTCACGGCCCGGTCCACCGAGACCGACGACGGCCGCGAGCCGGGCCGCGACGCCGTGGTCGGCACCGCCAGCCGCGAGGAGCGCCTCGCCACCACGGACTTCGCCGACCTCGACGAGGACGAGCTGCGCCACCTACAGGCGCTCATGCGCGAGTTGCGCCTGGTCATGCCGCCACGCCCCCACCGCCGCCACCGGCGCCACAGCCACGGCGACCGGCTCGACGTGCGCGCCACGCTCCGCCGCAGCCGCCGTCAGGGCGGCGACCCGGTCGAGTGGGTCACCCGCCGCGCCCGGCAGCGCCCCCGCCGCCTCGTCGTCCTGTGCGACATCTCGGGGTCGATGGCCCCCTACGCCCGGGCCTACGTGCAACTGCTGCACGCGACCGCCGGGGCCTCGCGGGCCGAGGTGTTCGCGTTCGCCACCCAGCTCACCCGCCTGACGCGGGCCGTCGCCGTAGCCACGCCCGACCTGGCGCTGGCCCGCGCCGCGGCCGCCGCGCCCGACTGGAAGGGCGGCACCCGCATCGGCGCCGCCCTGCGGGACTTCCTAGACGGCTACGGCCGCCGCGGGATGGCCCGGGGCGCCGTGGTCGTCATCGTGTCGGACGGCTGGGAGCACGGCGACCCGGCCCTCCTGGGCGAGCAGATGGCCCGCCTGCGCCGGCTGGCCCACCGCGTCGTGTGGGTGAACCCCCGCACGGCGGCCGCGGGCTACCAGCCGCTCGCCGGCGGGATGGCGGCCGCCCTCCCCCACTGCGACGCCGTCGTGAGCGGCCACACCCTCGCCGCCATGGGGGAGGTGCTGGCCGCCCTCGCCGACCCCACCGGCGTGCCGCCGCGGCGAGCGCCGGCGCCGACTTCGGCGCGGCGGCCTGCGCCGACGTCCTAGGCGCCGGCCACCCAGGCCACGCCGCGATCGCGGGCCATGTCCTGGTCCTCGCGGTACTTGAGCACCGACCCGAGCGTGAGGTCGGTGGTCTCGGGGTCGAGCCGATCGAGCCCGAGGACCGCCAGCGCGGAGACCCAGTCGATCGTCTCGGCCACGCCCGGCCGCTTCTGCACGTCCAGCGACCGCAGCCGGGCCACGGCCTCCGCGGCCTGGGTCGCGACGGCGGCCGTGGCGCCCGGCACGCGGCGCCGGACGATCTGCACGACCACGTCGCGGCCGGGGTAGTCGATCCAGTGGTACAGGCAGCGGCGCTTCAGGGCGTCGTGCAGGTCCCGCGTGCGGTTGGACGTGAGGACGACGACCGGTGGGTGGGTGGCCCACCGCGTCCCCAGCTCGGGGATGGTCACCGCGGCCTCGGCCAGCAGCTGCAGCAGGAACGCCTCGAACTCGTCGTCGGCCCGGTCCACCTCGTCGACGAGCAGCACCACCGGCCGGGGACCCGGGTGGTCGATGGCCTGGAGCAGCGGACGGGCGATGAGGAACTCGGGCCCGAACAGGTCGGACTCGTCCAGCGAGGCGGACGCCGCCTCGGCCAGCCGGATCGACAGCAGCTGCCGGGGGTAGTTCCACTCGTAGAGCGCCTCGGCGGCGTCGATGCCCTCGTAGCACTGCAGCCGCAGCAGCGGGGTGTCCAGCACGCGGGCGAGCGCCTTGGCGGCCTCGGTCTTGCCCACGCCGGCCTCGCCCTCGAGGAGCACCGGCTGGGGCAGTGTCACGCCCAGGTAGAGCGCGGTGGCCAGCCCGCGGTCGGCCAGGTAGTCGACCGCGTCGAGCCGGCGCCGCAGCGTCTCGACGTCGGGCAGGTCGGCCGCGGTCACGAGGGCAGGAAGCTGGCCGGGTCGGCCCGGAACGCCTGCTCGCAGCCCGCCCCGCAGAACCAGTACCGGGTGCCCTCGTGGTCGAGGTGGCGCGTGCCGGTCGCTGCCACCGCCATGCCGCACACCGGGTCGAGCGCGGTCGCCGCCACCGGTGCCGTCGCCGCGGGCGGGACCGGGGACGACGCGGGCTGCGCGTCGTCGCCGCCCGAGGCCCGGGGCCGCCGCGCCACCACCGACGTCATGATCGACAGCGCCACCTCCCGGGGCGTGGCAGCCGCGATGTCCACGCCGGCGGGCGTGTCGATGCGGGCCCGCTCGTCGGGCGCCAGCTCGAGGGCGTCGAGCACGGCCGCCCCCCGCCGTGGCGAGGCGACGAGGCCGACGTAGGGCACCCCGGCCCGGACGGCCGCCCGCAGGACCTCGCCCTCCCCGCCCCCGTGCGACGCCGCCACCACGGCGACCGTGTCGTCGAGCAGGCCGGCGTCCGGATCCCACGCGGCCGCCGCGTAGCCGAGCCACGCCGCCAGCTCGCGCACGGCCCGGGCGATCGGGGCGTCGCCGTGCACGACGAGGGCGGGCGGCGGCAGGGCCGGCTCGAGGAAGATCTCGAGCCGGCCGCCGGACAGGCACGGGTTGTGGACGGTCACGGCGCCCGCCTCGGCCAGGGCCACGCCGCCGGCGGGCTCGGCGTCCGGAGTGATGCGCAGCAGGACGGGCTCGTCGCTGCGGAGCGCGGCGAGCGCCTGGGCCGCCACGCTCGCCTCGGCGCACTCGCCGCCGACGAAGCCCACGACCGTGCCGTCGTCGAGCACGACGGCGCTGTCACCCGGCTTGGCGGAGGTGGGCCGCTCGGCGCGCACGACCGTGGCGAGCACGAACGGCCGCCGCTCGGCCCGCAGCCGCTCCGCGGTCGCCGGCACGTCGTCGGGAGCGAGCGGGCTCGGCGGCGCGGCCACCGTCACTCGACCGCCAGGTCGGTGCGGAAGGGCCGGCCCTGCATGGCCCGCCACACCTGGGCGGGGGTGAGCGGCATGTCGGCGTGACGCACGCCGATGGCGTCGAGCACGGCGTTGACGACCGCGGCGGGCGACCCCACCGTGGCCGACTCGCCGATGCCCTTCGCCCCGATCGGGTGGTGGGGAGACGGCGTGACTGTCTCGCCCACCTCCCACGAGGGGCACTCCATCGACGTGGGCAGGAGGTAGTCCATGAACGACCCGCCGAGGCAGTTGCCGTCCTCGTCGAAGGCGATCGCCTCCATGAGCGCCATGCCCACGCCGTCGGCCAGGCCCCCGTGGATCTGGCCCTCGACGATCATCGGGTTGATGCGCGTGCCGCAGTCGTCGACGGCGATGAAGCGCCGCACCTTGACCGCCCCGGTGCCCGGGTCGACGTCGACCACGCAGATGTAGGCGCCGTAGGGGTAGGTCAGGTTCGGCGGGTCGTAGACGCACTGGGCGTCAAGGTGGCCCTCGACCCCCTCGGGCAGCTCGAGCGTCCCGTGGGAGGCGAGCGCGATCTCCTGGACCGTCTTGCCGGTCGACGGGTCGCCCTTGACGAACCAACGGCCCTTCTCCCACTCGAGGTCCTCGGGGGCGCACTCGATCATGGCGGCGGCGATCAGCCGGGCCTTGTCGCGCACCCGGCGGGCGGTCACGGCGACGGCCGCCCCCGACACCGGCGTCGAGCGCGACCCGTAGGTGCCCAGGCCGAACGGCGTGTTGTCGGTGTCGCCGTGGACCACCTCGATGTCGTCGGGCGAGATGCCGAGCTCCTCGGCGACGATCTGGGCGAACGTGGTCTCGTGGCCCTGGCCCTGGCTCTGCACCGAGAGCCGCACCACGGCCTTGCCGGTGGGGTGCACCCGCACCTCGGCGCCGTCGGCCATGCCCAGGCCGAGGATGTCCATGTGCTTGCGGGGGCCGGCGCCCACGGTCTCGGTGAAGAACGACAGGCCGATGCCCATCAGCTCGCCCCTCGCCCGCTTCTCGGCCTGCTCGCGGCGCAGCTCGTCGTAGCCGGCCATCTCGAGGGCCAACCGCAGCGTGCGCGGGTAGTCGCCGGAGTCGTACTCCCAGCCGGTCTTGCACATGTACGGGAACTGCTCGGGTCGGATGAGGTTGCGCATGCGCAGCTCGGCCGGGTCCATGCCGAGCTCGTCGGCCAGGCAGTCGACGATGCGCTCGACCAGGTACGCAGCCTCGGTCACCCGGAACGAGCAGGCGTACGCCACACCGCCGGGGGCCTTGTTCGTGTAGACGCCGGTCACCTGGCAGTGCGCGGCCTCGAGGTCGTAGGACCCCGTGAAGATGTGGAAGAACCCGGCCGGGTACTTCGTCGGCTGGGCCGTGTTGTTGAACGCCCCGTGGTCGGCCAGAACGTGCACCCGCAGGCCGGTGATCCGCCCGTCGCGGGTCGCCGCGATCTCGCCGCGCATGTGGTAATCGCGGGCGAAGCTCGTCGACATAAGGTTCTCGGAGCGGTCCTCCATCCACTTCACCGGCTTGCCGGTGACGATCGAGCCCACGATGGCGCACACGTAGCCCGGGTAGATGCCGACCTTGTTGCCGAAGCCGCCGCCGATGTCCGGGCTGTTCACCCGGATCTTGTGCTCGGGCAGGCCGGCGACGAGCGCGTAGAGCGTGCGGTGGGCGTGGGGCGCCTGGGTCGTGCAGTGGATCGTGAGCTTGCCCGACACCTTGTCCATGTCGGCCACGGCGCCGCAGGTCTCCATCGGTGCCGGGTGCACGCGGGGATAGAGCATGTCCTGGGTCACGACGACGTCGGCCCGGGCGAAGACGGCCTCGGCCTCGGCGGCGTCGCCGGACTCCCAGTCGAAGATGTGGTTGTCGGTCTTGCCTTCGATGTCGTCGCGGATGACGGGGGCGTCGTCCTCGAGCGCCCGGCGGGCGTCGACGACCGGGTCCAGCGGCTCGTAGTCGACCTCGATGAGCTCGAGCGCGTCGCGGGCCGAGTAGTGGTCCTCGGCGACGACGAACGCGACCTCCTGGCCCTGGAACCGCACCTTGTCGGTGGCCAGCACGGCGACCACGTCGTGGGACAGCGACGGCATCCACGCCAGGCCGAGCGTCTCGAGCGTGGCCCCGGTGATGACCGCCTTGACCTTCGGGTGGGCCTCGGCGGCCGAGGTGTCGATGCTCAGGATCCGGGCGTGCGCGAGCGGGCTGCGCAGCACGGCGCCGTGCAGCATGCCCGGCAGGACGATGTCGTCGACGTAATGGCCCTGCCCCCGCAGGAACCGGGCGTCCTCCTTGCGGAGCATGCGGCCGAAGCCGATCGGCGTCGTGGCCGGCTCCTCGACGGTGGTCACGTCGTCACCTCCACCTGGGTCTCGTGCTCGGCCGCCCAGCGGACGGAGCGCACGATGTTCTCGTAGCCGGTGCACCGGCAGATCTGGCCCGAGATGGCCTCGCGGATCTCGGTCTCGCTGGGGTCGGGGTTGCGGTCGAGCAGCCACCGGGCGGTCATCATCATCCCGGGGGTGCAGAAGCCGCACTGCAGGCCGTGCTCGCGCATGAAGCCCTCCTGCACGGGGTCGAGCTCGCCGTCGCGGGCCAGGTCCTCGACCGTGCGGATGGTGCGGCCGCCGGCCATGACGGCCAGCACGGTGCAGCTCTTGACCGGCTCGCCGTCCATCCACAGCACGCATGTACCGCAGTTCGACGTGTCGCAGCCCCAGTGGCTGCCGGTCAGGCCGAGGTGGTCCCGCACGAAATGGATGAGGAGGAGCCGGGGCTCGACGTCCCGGGTCACCTCCTCGCCGTTGACGGTCATCGTCACCTGCACGGTCACGCCTCCTCGCCCCGGGCGCGGGCCGCAGCCCGACGCAGTGCCCGCTGTGCCAGCTCGTCCACGAGGTGGCGCTTGTAGTCGGCCGGTCCCCGCTGGTCGGAGATCGGGTCGCACCCGGCGGCCGCCGCGGCCGCCGCAGCGGCGATGCGCTCGTCGCTCGCCGGGCCGCCCCGCAGGGCGTCCTCGGCCGCTGGCACCCGGAAGTGCTCGGCGCCCACCGCCGCCAGGCCCAGGCCCACGTCGGTCACGGTGCCGCCGTCGAGCCAGAGGCAGGCGCCGACGGCCACCACCGGCCAGTCGCCCACCCGGCGCTCGACCTTCTCGTAGGCGCTGCCGCATCCGGGCCGGACGGGCAGCCGGATCTCGACGAGCATCTCGGCCGGACCGACCGCTGTGGTGTACGGCCCGACGTGGAACTGGTCGGCCGGCACCTGCCGGTCGCCCGAGGAGGAGCGGATCACCATGCTGGCCCCCACGGCGGCGAACGCCGCCGACAGGTCCTCGGACGGATCGGCCTGGCACAGGGAGCCGCCCACCGTGCCCCGGTTGCGGACGACCGGATCCGCGATCACCCGCTCGGCGTCGTGCAGGATCCGGTAGTGCTCGCCCACGACCGGCGACTCGAGCAGGTCGCGGTGGCGGGCCATCGCCCCGATGCGCAGCTCGTCGCCCTCGAGGCGGATGAACGCCAGCTCGGTGAGGTCGTTGATGTCGATCAGGACCTCGGGCCGGGCCAGCCGCAGCTTCATCATCGGCAACAGGCTGTGCCCCCCGGCGATCAGCCGCGCCTCGGGCCCGTGGCGCTCGAGGAGGGCGAGCGCCTCGTCGATGCTGCTCGCGCGCTCGTAGTCGACCGGTGCTGGAACTTGCACGGTAGAGCCCCGTTCTCTCGACACCCGGGTGAAGCCTGGCCACCGTTGCACCCACCCTCCGTGCTGTCAACGAGCCGATAAGTGTTCCCTTAACGCGCACGACGCGACGCTGGCCGTCGGTGCCACACTGGCCCTGGCGAGCGGGTGGGATCGACCGAGAGGACGCGTGCGGCCGTGACGCTCACGCAGTTGGAGGCGTTCGTCCTCGTGGCTCGCCTCGGGTCGGTGAAGGCGGCGGCGCGCACCCTGACGGTGACCGAGCCGGCGGTCTCGAGCGCGCTCGCGTCACTGCGCCACCACCTCGGCGACCCCCTCGTGCAGCGCACCCCGACCGGCATGGCGCTGACCCCGGGCGGCCGCCGCCTCGTCGGCATCGCCTCGCAGATCGTGGGCCTGGCGCGGGAGGCCGAGGCGGCGATCCGCGAGGTGCAGGGCGCACCCGAGCAGCTCCGCGCCGTGGCCACCAGCGACGTCGCCGAGTCGGTCGGGCCGGCCCTCGTGGCGGCGTTCACCGCTCGCTCCAAGGCGGTGGACGTTTCGCTCGGCGTGTGCGCCGCGTCCGGCATGGCGGCCCTGCTGCGCGACCGGCTGGCCGACGTGGCGCTCGGCCCCCGCCTGCCCGGCGACGGCTCGCCGCCGCTGCAGAGCGCCCCGCTGTTCCGCTACCGCCTCGTGTTCGTGGCCGCTCCGGGCCACCCGCTGGCGGCCGCAGGTGCGCTCGAACCCCGGACTCTCGTCGACCAGCAATGGCACGTCGGCCCCGACGCCGCCGACGGCGCCTCGCCGGTCCGGGCCATCCTCGACCGCCTCGGCATCCCCGAGGGGCAGATCGACGTGTTCCCGAGCCACGCCGCGGCCCTGGCGGCCACCGAGCACGGCCACGGCATCGCCGCCACCGTCGCTCACCTGCTGTCCGACGACCAGGGGCGCCAAGCCCTCGTGCGACTGCCCGTGCGCGGCACGCCGCTCGACCTGATGTGGCACGTGACGATGCTCGGGGCCGACAGCCGGGCGGGCGCGGCCTCAGCGTTCAACCGCTTCGTCGGCACGCCGGCGGCGACCCAGGCGATGCACGCACCGCTGCGCGGAGTGCCACCGAGCGAGTTCCGGCCGCCCGTGCACGTGACAATCTGGAGTTGACCACCGGCCAGAAAGGCGTACCAGTGGACTTCGCAAACGAGTTCCGGGTGGGCGTCCCCGTCGAGCAGGCCTGGGCGGTCCTGACCGACGTCGAGCGGATCGCCCCGTGCATGCCGGGCGCCGCCCTCACCGACGTCGACGGCGACGAGTACCGGGGCACGGTGAAGGTCAAGGTGGGCCCGGTCACGGCCCAGTACAAGGGCGTGGCCACGTTCGTCGAGCAGGACCCCGTCGCCCACACCGCCGTGCTCAGGGCTCAGGGGCGCGACACCAAGGGAGCCGGCAACGCCACCGCGCTCGTGACCGCCTCGATGCAGCCCGACGGCGACGGCACGCGGGTCGTCGTGGCCACCCAGCTCAAGATCAGCGGCAAGGTCGCCCAGTTCGGCAAGGGCGTGATCGCGGACGTCAGCGACAAGCTGCTGAGCGCGTTCGCCACCTGCCTCGAGCAGGAGCTTGAGGCCGACCCGACGCTCGCCGCGGCCGGCGGTGGGCCCGGTGACGGCGCCCGGGCCGGGGACGGCGACGGGGGCGCCGGTCGGACGGTCGGAGGCCCGGAGGGCGCGGGCGCCGCCCTGCCCGCCACGACCGGCGGCGCCGCGGCGAGCGGTGGGGCCACAGCGGGCACGACCGGGACGACCAGTGGGGGCACGGCGGGCACGACCGGGACGACTGGCGGGGGCGCCACGGTGGCGACCGGTGGGGGCGTGGCCGGGGCCGAGTCGTCCGCCCCGTCGGCGACGCCGCGGCCCCGGCCGACGGCCGAGCCGGTCGACCTGACGTCGGTGGCGGGCGGCGCGGTGCTCAGGCGGGCCCTACCGGCCGCCGTGGCCGCCGGCGTGGTCATCGCCCTCATCATCCGGTGGATCCGGTAGCGGCCGGCGCCACGCCGGCGCGCCGGCACGCCTCGCGGTAGTCCTCCCAGGTGTCGATGTCGGGCGGCAGTGGGCGGGCCACGCGCAGGCGCCGGACGCGCTCGGGCGGCTCGCGCTCGACGATCTTCCACACCGCCTTGTCGCCGTGCAGCGCCCGCAGGTCACCGAACGCGGCCGCCGAGAACACGAACGGGTGGCCGAGGCCGTCCTCGTAGGAGGTGACGGCTGCCCAGCCCGGATCGGCCCGCCAGGCGGCGGCCACCTCGTCGATCACCGCGGCGTCGACGCCGGGCATGTCGCCCAGCAGCATCACGATGCCGTCGGGGTGCCCGGCGGCGTCCAGCCCGGCCAGCAGCGACGAGGCGCACCCGGTCCCGTAGGCGGTGTTGAGGGTGACCGTGGCCCGACCCGGTGCCAGCGTGGCGCGGACCTCGTCGGCGGCGCCGCCGAGCACCACGACGACCCGGTCGAGCGACGACGCCTCCGCGTGGCGCACGACCCGGCCGAGCACGGTGGTGTCGCCGAAGGGCAGCGTCTGCTTGGGCCGGCCCAGCCGGCGCGACGACCCTGCGCCCAGCACGACGCCGACCAGCACGAGCGGCCGGTCCCCGGGCGGCCGGTCCCCGGGCGGCCGGTCCCCAGGCGGGCGGTCCACAGGCGGGCGGTCCACAGGCGGGCGGTCCCTCACCAGGTGGCGTCGACCGGCGGGCTCAGCCCGGGGCCAGCCAGCGCACGCCGAGCGGCGGCAACGTGAGCACCGCCGAGTCGGGTTGGCCGTGCCACGGCGTGCCGTCACACCACACGTCGCCCTGGGTCACGCCGCTGCCGCCCCACCGATGGTGGTCGGTGTTGAGCAGCTCGACCCAGCACCCGCCCCACGGCAGGCCGATGCGGTAGCCGTGGCGCGGGACGGGGGTCAGGTTGGCGACGCAGGCGACCATGTCACCGGCGGCCACGCCACCCCGGCCGATGCGTAGGAACGACAGCACCGAATGGTCGCGGTCGTCCGCGGCGATCCAGCGGAAGCCGTCGGGCGACGTGTCGAGCGTCCACAGCGCCGGCCGCTCGGCGTCGAGCCGGTTCAGCTCGCGCAGCAGGTCGTAGACGCCCCGGTGGCGAGGATCGCCGAGCACACCCCAGGCGACCTCGCCGTCGTGGTCCCACTCGTCGGGCTGGGCCATCTCCGAGCCCATGAACAGCAGCTGCTTGCCAGGGTGGGCCCACATCCAGGCGTAGAGCGCCCGGACGTTGGCGAAGCGCTGCCAGTCGTCGCCGGGCATCTTGCCGAGCAACGAGCCCTTGAGGTGGACCACCTCGTCGTGGCTGAGCGGCAGCACGAAGTTCTCGCTCCAGGCGTAGACGAGCCCGAACGTCAGCAGGTCGTGGTGCCACGAGCGGTGCACGGGCTCCTGGCTGAAGTACTCGAGCGTGTCGTGCATCCAGCCCATGTTCCACTTCTGGCTGAAGCCCAGGCCGCCCGCGTCGACCGGCCGGGACACGCCGCCCCACGCCGTCGACTCCTCGGCGATCGTGAGCACGCCCGGCACGTCGCGGTGCACGAGCGCGTTCATCTCGCGCAGGAAGCCGATCGCCTCGAGGTTCTCGCGGCCACCGAGGTGGTTCGGGACCCACTCGCCGTCCTTGCGCGAGTAGTCCAGGTAGAGCATCGACGCGACGGCGTCGACCCGGAGGCCGTCGACGTGCATCTCCTCGAGCCAGTAGCGGGCGCTGGCGATGAGGAAGTTCCGCACCTCGTTGCGGCCGAAGTTGAACACGAGCGTGCCCCAGTCGGGGTGCTCGCCCTGCCGGGGGTCGGCGTGCTCGTAGAGCGCGGTGCCGTCGAAGCGGGCCAGCGCCCAGTCGTCCTTGGGGAAGTGGGCGGGCACCCAGTCGATGATCACCCCGATGCCCCGCTGGTGCAGGTGGTCGACCAGCGCCCGGAAGCCGTCGGGGTCGCCGTGGCGGGCGCTCGGCGCGAAGTAGCTGGTGACCTGGTAGCCCCACGACGGGGCGTAGGGGTGCTCGGTGGGCGGCAGCAGCTCGACGTGGGTGAAGCCCAGGTCGGCGGCGTGCTGGGCCAGCCCCTCGGCCAGCTCGTGGTAGCCGTGCACACGGCCGTCGGGATGGCGCTTCCACGAGCCGAGGTGGCACTCATAGACCGACATGCGCTCGTCCCACGGGCGGGTCGTGGCCCGGTGCACCATCCAGTCGCCGTCGCCCCACTCGTAGGTGGAGCGGTACACCACGCTGGCGGTGGCCGGCGGGTGTTCGGTCGCCGTGGCCAGCGGGTCGGCCTTGAGGCGCAGCGAGCCGTCGGCCCCGAGCACCTCGAACTTGTAGCGCTGCCCGGGACCGACGCCCGGCAGGAAGATCTCCCACACGCCCGACGAGCCGAGGGCCCGCAGGGGGTGGACCCGGCCGTCCCAGCCGTTCCAGTCGCCGATCACGCGCACCGACCGGGCCGACGGGGCCCACACGCCGAACGCCGTGCCCTCGACGCCCTGGTGGGTGCGGGGGTTGGCGCCCAGCACGGTCCACAGCCTCTCGTGGCGCCCCTCGCCGACGAGGTGCAGGTCCAGGTCGCCGAGCGACGGCCAGAGGCTCCAGGGCTCGGCGGCGGTGTGCTCGCCGCCGCCCTCCCACCGGTAGGTGACGGCGTAACCGGGCTCGGGCGCCGTCTCGACGGGCAGCTCGAAGACGCCGGCGTCGTGGATGCGCTTCATGGGCACGCCCGCCAGCTCGGCGGCCACCGCCCCCGGCCGCCAGGCCCGGACGACCACGTCGTCGCCGTCGCGCTGGGCGCCGAGCACCCGATGGGGATCGCTGATCGTGCCGGCGGCGAGCCGGTCCAGCTCGTCGCGGGGAACCGTGACGCCCATCACCCGGTCGTACCCGTCATGGCGCTCTCGTACCCCCTGCTCAGGCCACGAGGGCGAGAGCGCGCCGGATGGCGGAGGCCGGCACGTCGACCCAGTCGAGCCGGTGACCGATCTCGTAGATGACCTCGTAGACCGCCTTGTCGAGCTCGAACGCGCGCAGCAGGTTGCGGCGGTCCTCGTCGCCGGCCGGCAGCAGCGTGTCGATGCCCTCGACCCGGGTGTAGCCCTGCCAGAACGCCTCGACCGCCCGGGCCTCCCAGGCGTCGGCGACGGCGACGATCTCCTCGTCGATGTCGCGGCCCCGCTCGACGAGCGCCGTGCGGGCGGCGTACTGGAAGGACCGCACCATGCCAGCCACGTCGCGCAGCGGCGACGACGGCTTCATGCGCTCGTCGACCGGCCGGGCCGGCTCGCCCTCGAAGTCGATGACGAACCAACCGGCGTCGGCCAGCAGCAGCTGCCCGAGGTGCAGGTCGCCGTGGACGCGGAGGGCGGCGCCGGCGTCCGACGTGGCGAGCAGGTCGTCGAACGCCCGGGCCACCCCACGCACGTCGACCACGTCGCTGGGGGCGATGCGGGGGCCGCCGCCGGCGCCCGGGTGGGCCGGCGGATGCGAGGCGAGGCGCTCGAGCTGTACCCGGAAGCCGGCCAGCCAGTCGGCGGGCGAGGCGGGCTCGCGGCCGAACGCCTCAGCCAGCGCGAGGTGCAGGCGGGCCGTGACGTCACCGAGCGACGTTGCCTCGGGGGCGAAGTCGCCGCCGGCCTCCTCCGGGGCGGTGGGGGTGCCGAGCAGATCGCGCAGCGAGGTGTGGGCCAGGTCCCAGGCATCGGTGGCACCGAGCATGTACTGGCGCACGACCGCCAGGTCCATGCCGTCGCGGCGCAGCGGCTCGAGCTGGGGAACGACGTGGGGGAATCCCCGGGCGCCGAGCACCCGGTTGACCTCCACGTCGGGGTTTGGCTGGGGGTGCACCCGCCGGAACAGCTTGAGGATGAGCCGTTCGTCGTAGACGACCGAGGTGTTCGACTGCTCGACGAGCAACGGCCGGGCCACCCGGGCGGGCTCGCCGGGCACGACCCTCTGGAGCACAGCGAGGGCGAGGGCCGGGTCGACCAGCGCATCGTAGAGCAGCACGTCGTCGACCTCGCCGACGGTCACCCGGGCCTTGCCGTGGAGGAAGTCGTGTTGGTCGCCGACCGGCCGGCCGCCCAGCACGAGTTGGTACGTGGCGTCGGTGCCGTCGGGGTTCACGACGTCGACGAGCAACCACACCAGCAAGGCATCGGCCGGGTCCTCGGGCGCCCGCCGTTCGATCACGGTGGCCTCCACCCGCGTGGGGGCTTCGTCGCCGGCGAACCACCGCTGCCGGGGCAGGAACTCGGCCAGCAGCGGCGACACCTTCCCGGCGAGGTCATCGAGGAGGGCCACGCTCACCTGCCTACCATGCTCGGCCGACGCCGCGAATGCTCGTGACGGTGGGCACGTCGCCGACCGCGGCCGACGTCGCGCCGAGCCCCTCGTCCATGACCTGGTCGATCAGCTCGAACCAGTAGAAGCCGTGCGGCGGCAGGGTCACGAAGTAGGGCAGCTCGCCGACGGCCGGGAACGGAATGCGGCCGGTGAGCTCGATCGGGACCTTGCCGGCCAGCTGCTCCATCATCAGCTCGCAGGGCTGCGGGAAGCGCGACAGGTTGTTGACGCACAGGACGATGTCCTCCTCGCCGTCGTCGCCGAGGCCGCGGCGCAGGTAGGCGAGGACGGACGGGTTCTGCGCGTGGAGCAACTCGAGCCGGCCGTTGGCCAGCACCGGATGCTGCTTGCGCACCGCGAGCATGCGCCGGATCCACTGTAGGAAGCTCGACGGGTCGCGCTGCTGGGCCTCGACGTTGACGGCCTGGAACCCGTAGACGGGGTCCATCAGCGGGGGCAGGAACAGCCGGGCGAAGTCGGTGGTCGAGAACCCGGCGTTGCGGTCGGGGCTCCACTGCATCGGCGTGCGCACACCGTCGCGGTCGCCGAGGTAGATGTTGTCGCCCATGCCGATCTCGTCGCCGTAGTACATGACCGGGCTGCCCGGCATCGACAGCAACATGGCGTGGAACAGCTCGGCCTTGCGCTCGTCGTTGTCGAGCAGCGGGAACAGGCGGCGGCGGATGCCCAGGTTGAGCTTCATGCGCGGATCGATCGCGTACTCGGCGTACATGTAGTCGCGCTCGTCGTCGGTGACCATCTCGAGCGTCAGCTCGTCGTGGTTGCGCAGGAAGATGCCCCACTGCGACCCCTCGGGGATCTCGGGCGTCTGGGCCAGGATCTCGGTGACCGGGTGCCGCTGCTCCTTGCGGACCGCCATGAACATGCGGGGCATGAGCGGGAAGTGGAAGCACATGTGGCACTCGTCGCCGTTGCCGAAGTAGTCGACGACGTCGGACGGCCACTGGTTGGCCTCGGCCAGCAGCACCCGGCCCGGGAACTCGGCGTCGACCGTCTTGCGCACCTTGCGGAGGTACTCATGGGTCTCGGGCAGGTTCTCGCCGTTCGTGCCGTCGCGCTCGAACAGGTACGGCACGGCGTCGAGGCGGAACCCGTCGAGGCCGAGGCCCAGCCAGAATCGCACCACGTCGAGCATCGCCTCGGCGACCTCGGGGTTGTCGAAGTTGAGATCGGGCTGATGGTGGAAGAAGCGGTGCCAGTAGAACTGCTCGCGCTGGGGGTCCCACGACCAGTTCGACGGCTCGGAGTCGACGAAGATGACGCGGGCCTCGCTCCAGCGCTCGTTGTCGTCCCCCCAGACGTACCACTCGGCCTTGGGGTTCGTGCGGTCCTGTCGCGACTCCTGGAACCAAGGGTGCTGGTCGGACGTGTGGTTCATCACCATGTCGGCGATGACGCGGATGCCGCGGCGGTGGGCCTCCTGGAGGAACGCCGCGGCGTCGTCGAGCGTGCCCGACTCGGGCAGCACGGTCAGGAAGTCGCTGATGTCGTACCCACCGTCGCGGAGTGGCGACTGGTAGAACGGCAGCAACCACAAGCAGTCCACACCCAACCACGACAAGTAGTCGAGCTTCCGAGCGAGCCCCGCGAAGTCGCCGTGGCCATCGCCGTCGGAGTCGTAGAACCCCCGCACGGCCACCTCGTAGAAAACAGCGCGCTGGTACCAGCGCGCGTCGGTCGGGTCGATCGGCATGGACATCGCCTCCCACGATCGCACACGAGGGACGGCGTGGATGAGGTCGCCGCACCCACCCTTACCAGGGGCGTTCCGTAACCTGTCGGCAACTTCGCCGCAGAAAGACCGCGCTTAGTGTCGTCATCACTTCGCAAAGGGACGAAGTTGGGCTACTACTGGTGGCCCTATGGAGGATCGGCGGAGGCGCGGGTCGGACATGGCGCAGGACCAGGCGATACGTGGGAACGGGCGCCGACGGGGGGAGGCGCCGCGGCATGCTCCGGGCGAGCCCAGCGTCCACTCGGTGGACGCACACGGCGCCGCCACGCTGCGTGGTCGGTCTGGCGGGGTGTTCGAGACGCTGCGCGCCTATCTCCCGCTCGGCAACACCCTCGACGACGAGACGTTCCGGCACCGGCACAGGCTGCTGTCCTGGATCCTCGCACTGCACGTGCCGGCCCTCTTCGCCTTCGGCGTGTGGCGGGGCTACGGCGTGGTCCACAGCGCGCTCGAGGTCGCCCTCCCGGCCGCCTGCGTGGCCTTCGCCCAAGTGGCCCAGAACCGGCGCCTCGCCGCCTTCTTCGTCACCGCAGGCCTGGTGTACTGCTCCTCGGTGCTCGTGCACCTCTCGGGCGGCACGATCGAGGCCCACTTCCACTTCTTCATCCTGGTGGGCCTGATCGCGCTCTACCAGGACTGGCTGCCGTTCCTCTGGAACGTGTTCTTCACCGTGCTGTCGCACGGCACGGGCAGCGCCATCGCCAGCGACCTGATGTTCAACCACCAGGCCGCCCAGAACCGGCCCTGGAGCTGGGCGGTGATCCACGGCATCGCCGTGCTGGCCGCATGCGTCAGCGCCATCATCTTCTGGCGCCAGGCCGAGCTCCAGGAGGCACGCCACACCGCCGCGCAGCTCTCGGTCGTGCAGCGCGAGGTCGAGCAGCGCGAGTCGATCTCCGAGCTGTTCGTGAACCTGGCGCGGCGCAACCAGTCGCTGCTCGATCGCCAGCTAGACGTGATCGCCGAGCTCGAGCAGCGTGAGCGCGACCCCGACCAGCTCGGTGACCTGTTCCAGCTCGACCACCTGGCCACGCGCATCCGCCGGAACGCCGAGTCGCTGCTCGTGCTCTCCGGCGACGACCCACCGCGGCGCTGGGGGCGGCCTGTGGCCCTCAGCGAGGTCGTCCGGGCGGCCGCCGCCGAGGTCGAGGACTACCAGCGGGTCGAGGTAGTCGTGAACGAGCACCTCGAGGTGGCGGGCCGGGCCGTGGCCGACCTGGCCCATCTGCTGGCGGAACTGATCGAGAACGCCACCACGTTCTCGCCGCCCACCGCCGACGTGCGGGTGCGCAGCCATCTCACCACCGGCGAGTGGGCCAGCTACGTGCTGAGCGTCGAGGACCTTGGCATCGGCATGTCGGACGACGACATCGCCCAGGCCAACCGCAAGCTCGCCGAGCCGCCAGAGGTCGATCTCCGGCGCTCGACGATGCTCGGGTTCCACGTGGTCGGCCGGCTGGCCCGTCGCTACGGCATCCGGGTCCGCCTCGCCCACACCCCCGGCGGCGGACTGACAGCGCTCGTCACCCTGCCCGACGACCTGGTCGGGGAGCGGCGGTCGCGCATGCCGGTGGGGGTCGGCGCCGGCCTCCCCGAGGCGGGCGACCGTCCCCGCGCCGCCCACCGGGGCGACGACGGCCTCCTCACGAGCGCCCTGGCGCTGGCCCAGCCGCGCTCGGGCGTGCCGGCCGAGCAGCGGGCCGAGGACCACACCGGCGCCGGAACCAACGGCCACGACCACGGTTACGGCGTCGGGGGCGGCAGGGACGGCCCTGGGAACCCCGGCAACGGGGTGGACCGCGGCGCCCACCCGGTCGACCGCGGCGCCGGCGGCCCCGGCCCGCCGCCCGTCCCCGGCGTGGGCGGCGACGCCCACCAGCGGGACGGTTGGTCCCACGGCCTCGACCGCAGACTCGAGCGTCGCGTCCACGACGCCGGGCGGGACGACCACGACGGCATCCTCGGACGCGACATCATCCGCGACGCTCGGGCGCACGAGTACCGGACCGTCTACGGCGACGGCCCCGACGGCGGCCCGCCGGCCGGTCCGCGGCGCCCCGCCGGCCGGTTCGGCGACGGCGGCACGCTGCCCCTGCGCCGCCCTGCGGCCGGCGGCCCGTCGAGCCCGGGCCACGCCGAGCGCAGTAACTTCCTCCGCGGCCCGGAGCACTCCGCCCCCGGCCGAGCCGGGGACCGGCCGGCCCTGCCGCCCGCCCCCGACCCGAAGGGCTCGCCCGGCACCCACCCGGCGGTCACCGGCGCGCTGCCGCCGGCGCCGCCCGGGACCGGGCCGCCGCGTTCCTCGCCCTTGTCGCCGCCGCTCGGGACCGGATCCTTCCCCGCCTCGCCGCCGCCCGGCCCCGGCACGCCCGGTACCCCTGCTGCACGCAGCGACGCCGGTCCCACGGGACTCGCCCGTCGCATTCCGGGCGCCGGCCTGTCACCATCTCTACGGCGGGGGCCCGATCCGGCCGCCGCCTCGGGTCCGGCAGTCCCGCGTGACCATGAGCGGGTGCGCTCGATGCTCTCCCGCTTCCAAGCCGGTCAGCGAGCAGGCCGGGCCGCGGCCCAGGAACCGACCCACGCCCAGGCCCCCGAGGAGGAGCGGTGACGATGGCGTCCCACGACGACCGCGATCTCGACTGGCTGCTGACCAGCTTCGCCGAGCGCATCCCCGGGGCCTCCAGCGCCGTGGTCGTGTCGTCCGACGGGCTCGTGCTCGCGGCGTCCGAACGCATCGCCCGCGACTCGGCCGATCAGCTCGCCGCCGTGACGTCCGGCCTCTCCAGCCTCACCGCGGGCGCCGCCCGCTGCCTCGACGCCGGGGCGATGAACCAGGTGATCGTGGACATGACCGGCGGGTACCTCTTCGTCACGATGGTCAGCGACGGTTCGTCCCTGGCGGTGATGTGCGACCCGGACTGCGACATCGGTCTCATCGGCTACGAGATGAGCCTGCTGGTCGCGCGCATCGGGCAGGTCCTGACGCCCGCCTTGCGGGCCGAGCTGCAGGGGGTGAGACCGCAGTGAACCGCGACGAGCGCGACCCCCGAGTCGTGCCGGTCTACGCCCTCACCCGGGGCCGGACCCGCTCGGTGGGCCGCGACCTGCCGTGGGAGACGCTGCTCACCGCCACGGCGGACGGCATCGCCTCGCTTTCCAAGCTGCGCTTCGAGCAGGCGCGCATCGTGAGCTTCTGCCGCCGGCCCGTGTCGGTCGCCGAGGTCGCCGCCGAGCTCGGTGTGCCGCTCGGCGTGGCCCGGGTGCTCGTGTCGGACCTGTACGCCGAGAATTTCCTGGTCGTGCACGTGCCGACCTTCACCCGCACCGGGCGGCCGAGGACCGAGATCCTGGAACGCCTGCTGACCGGCCTGCGGACGCGTTGATGGGCGACCCGATCGCAGTGAAGGTCGTCATCGCCGGGGGCTTCGGCGTCGGCAAGACGACGTTCGTGGGGTCCGTCTCCGAGATCGAGCCGCTGACCACCGAGGCGGCCATGACCGACCTGTCGGTCGGCATCGACGACCTCTCGGCCGTGGACGGCAAGACGACGACCACGGTCGCCATGGACTTCGGCCGTCGCACCATCGACGAGGACCTGATCCTCTACCTGTTCGGCACGCCGGGACAGGACCGCTTCTGGTTCATGTGGGACGACATCGCCCGCGGGGCCGTCGGCGCGGTGGTGCTGATCGACACGCGCCGGCTGGCCGACGGCTTCGGGGCCATCGACTTCTTCGAGGACCGCGGCGTGCCGTTCGTGGTGGCGGTCAACCTGTTCGACGACGCCGGGCGGCACCCGCCCCAGGTGCTGCGCGAGGCGCTGGCATTGGGCTCGCAGGTTCCCCTCGTCATGTGCGACGCCCGCAACGGTGACTCGTCGACCGACGTGCTCATCACGCTCGTCGAGCATGCCCTGACCTGCGCGCTGGCCGACGCCTGAGAGACTGCGCCGACGGCCGGACGGAGCGCCCCGGCACACTGGGGAGCGTGGCCCGCCTCGACCAGGTGCACCCGGCGAACGCCGCCGGCGATTGGTTCGTCGACACGCGCTGCATCGACTGCGCCACGTGCCGCCAGCTGGCGCCCGGGGTGTTCGTGCGCCGGTCCGGCCAATCGGTGGTGGGCGGGCAGCCGGCCGACGCCGGCGCCGTCGAGGTGCAGCGGGCGTCGCTCGCCTGCCCGACGCAGTCGATCGGCACCCGCATCCGGCGCCCGTGGCCGCGGGGGCTGTTCCCCCACGAGCTGGCCGACGGCGTGTTCCACCTGGGCTTCAACGCGGTCGACTCGTTCGGGGCGAACGCGTTCTTCGCCGCCCGAGCCGAGGGCAACGTGCTCGTCGACTCGCCCCGGTTCACCCGGCAGCTGGCCGGCCCGCTGGCCGAGCTGGGAGGCGTCGACCACGTGCTGCTGACGCACCGCGACGACGTGGCGGACGCCGAGCGCTGGGCCTCCCACTTCGGAGCCCGCACCTGGATCCACGCGGCGGACGCGGACGCCGCCCCGTTCGCCACCGACGTGTTCGGGGGCGAGGGCCCCACGACCGTGCAGCCCGGCCTCGTGGCGTTCCCCGTGCCGGGTCACACCGAGGGCAGCGCCGTGTTCGTCCTCGACGAGCGCTTCTGCTTCACCGGTGACTCGCTCCACTGGGACGCGGACGCCGGGGACCTGGCCGCCCACGAGCACGCCACCTGGTACTCGTGGTCGGCGCAGGCTGCCTCCCTGGCGCACCTGGCACAGGCCCACCGCTTCGAGTGGGTGCTGCCGGGCCACGGCGGCAGGGGCCGCCGTCCCGCCGCCGAGATGCACACGCGCCTCGTCGCCCTGGCCGACCGCATGGCCCGATCCCGTCCCTAGCGTCGACCACGCCGACTCACTGGGGGCGGCGGCCCGCTTCGGGCGCGGCGACGTGCGGTGGCTCACGGCGGGCCGGGGCATCGTGCACTCCGAGATGTTCCCGCTGCTCGACCGCAGTGCCCCGAACCCGCTCGAGCTGTTCCAGATCTGGCTGAACTCGGCGGGCGCCGACAAGCTCGTCGATCCCTACTTCACGATGCTCTGGGAGGGCGACATCGCCCGCCACTTGGCCACCGACGACGCCGGCCGCACGACCGAGGTGACGGTGATCGCCGGCCGGCTCGGCGAGGCGGTGGGCCCGCCGCCCCCACCCGACTCCTGGGCGGCTCGCGCCGACGCAGACGTGGCGATCTGGCATCTGCGGCTCGACCCCGGGGCCGCCTGGCGGCTGCCGCCGGCGGCCGGGCCGGAATCGCACCGCGTGCTCTACGTGTTCGAGGGCGACACGCTTCGGGTCGACGGCGTCGAGGTGGCGAACGACACGGGCGTGGTGCTGCGCCCGGACGCGCCGGTCCCGCTGGCGGTCGGCGAGACCGAGGTCGAGGCACTGCTGCTGCAGGGCCGGCCCATCGGCGAGCCCGTCGCCCAGTACGGCCCGTTCGTGATGACCACGGACGACGAGATCGAGCAGGCCTTCCGCGACTACCGGGCGACCCAGTTCGGCGGCTGGCCCTGGGCCGACGAGGCTCCGACGCACGGGCGCGACACGGGTCGGTTCGCCCGTCACGTCGACGGCCGGGTGGAGGAGCCCGACCCCGCGCCCGCCTGACTCAGGTCGTGGTTCGGGCCCGGCGGCCGAGGGCGGCGACGCTCACCGCCGTCATGGCGCCGAGCACGACCAGCTCGGCGATCCACCACAGCCCGTAGGTGTGGTGGCCCGAGATCGGGCACGAGATCGTGAAGGCCAGAGCAACCACTCCGGTCACCACTGCGGCGGCGGCGGCGATGCCCTGGCGCATCGCGGCGGCCACGACGGTCATGCCCAGGGCCGCCAGGAACACGAGCGATGCCAGCTCGACGACGAGGGGCACGGGAGCCGCGGGGTCCACCGGGGCCGGCTCCAGCGCCGTGACCGTCAGGAATGCGAGGGGCCACCCGAAGCCGAGCGCCGCCGCCCACCCCGGGGTCAGCGACCGGGGGGCGAGGTGGCGGGCCGGCGCCCCTGGTGCCGCTTCCGGTGCCCGTTCGATCCGGGGCACGCCGTCGAGCGTGGGGTCGATGAGCCGCGCACGTCGTCCGTCCATCTCGCACCTCCAGGGGCGTCGTTACCCTCCAGCGTGCCAGGCACGACGGCGTCCTGCACTGCGGCGGGCGGCTCAGGCGCCCCCGTCGTCCCTGCCGACCGCCGCCACCAGCGGCCGCGGGCGGCGGCCGAGCGCAGGGGCGAGGCGCGAGAGCCGGCGCCGCGGGGCCGCGACGCCGTCGCGCAGGGCTCGGCGGACGGCCTCCTCCTTCGCCGGCGAAAGCTTGGCGCCGTCGCCGTTGACCAGCTCGAAGCGGTCGATCGCCAGACCGTCCTCGACCATCAGGCTCGCCGCCACCACCTCGGCGCCGGCCACCGCCAACGCGGCGGCGATGTCGCGCAGCAGCGCGGGCCGGTCGGCGTCGCGGACCTCGCACACCGTGTGCCACGGCGACGCCGCGCCGTCGATGTCGACCTCGGCGTCCGGCAGCGGCGGCGACACCGGTGGCTGGTCGAGCGACGCCTCGACGTCGGCTCGCACGGCCGCCGGGTCCGGCGCGTCGTCGCCGCGCAGTAGGAACGACTGGACGACCACGCCGTCGTCCCAGGTGGCGACGACCGCGTCGCTCACGTCGAACCCGGCTGAGGCCAGCGCTCCGGCGACCGTGGCCAGCAGACCGTGGCGGTCGCGGGCGGCGACGTCGACCCACCAGCGGCCGGTGCCGGCGTCCAACGCCTGCACCCGCACCTCGCCGCGGCCGGGCCTCGGCTCGACGAGCTGGGCGTGACGGGCGATGACGTCGGGGGCCTGGCGCAGCACGTAGGACCGGGGGGCGCGCGCGATGCGGGCGGCGGCGCCGCTCTGCTCGTCGCCCACCAACGTCGCTGCGTCGAGCCGACGGAGCCCGTCGAGGCCGCTGGCGTCGGGGCCGGTCAGCTCCGGGTGGGTCAGCGCCGCCTGGATGAGGTCGTGCAGCTCGCGCAGCCGCTGGCGCTCCCACCGCTCGCGGCCGTCGTCACGCAGCGCGCTCACGCAATACAGCAGCCGGGCCCGCTCGTGCGTCCCCAGGTGCGCGGCGAGCGGCAGCACCGCCGCCTCGGTGAGGGCCCGGGGCTGGCGCGACGCGGACCAGAGGAGGTCGCGGTCGGCCACCAGATCGACGAGCACGGCGGAGTCCTCCTCGGGCAGAGCAAGCCGGGAGACGAGCGCCCGGGCGTCCGCCACCGGGTCAGCGACGTCCTCCAGCCCCTCGACGAGCAGGGCACCGAGGAACAGCCGATCGAGGTGCTCGAGCCGGCGGCACTCGAGCGCGAGCGGGTCATCGGCGTCGAGCAGCCGCAGGCGCTCCATCGTGCGCAGCCGGTAGGCCTGCAGCGGGTCGATGACGATCGGGTCGTCCTGGCTGCGGCGCAGCGCGGCGCCGAGCTCGGGCAGCGCCCGGTCGAGCACGCCGGTCGTCTCCAGGAACCGCCACGAACGCCCGTTGCCCCGCTCGGCCACGTCGAGCAGGCGCTGGCGCTCCTCGGGCCCCCAGGCGAGCGGCTCGTCGGGCAGCGCGGCGAGCCAGTCGAGCAGGTCGTCACCGGGCCGGTTCCTCCCGACCAGCACGGCGGCGTCGAGCGCCACGGACAAGGCCTCGTCGTCGCCCGGGACGGCGCGCAGGCTCGCGACGCCGTCGGCGACCGCCAGCCAGCCCCCGGGTGGCGGCGGGCCGGCGGCGGTGCGCGGCGTGCGCGCCGTCGCCCGGCGGACGCGGGTGTAGCGGACCTTCAGCAGCTGGGGCGTCACGAGCGTGGTCGCGAGGACGACGAGCAGCAGGGCGGCGTAGAGGTCGCCGCCCAGCACGCCGTTCTGCAGGCCGATCGTGGCGAAGATCAGTCCGACCTCGCCGCGGGGCAGCATGCCGAGGCCGATGAGAATCTTGTCGCCGGGCGAGCCCACGGCACCGAGCGGCGAGACCAGCTTGCCGATCACGGCCACAGCCAGCAGGACGGCGGCCGTGCCGAGCACCGAGGTCGAGAAGAACGCGTCGATATCGGCATCGATGCCGATCTGCAGGAAGAACACGGGGATGAACAGGTGTCCGACTGGCGCCAGCTCGCGCCGGATCCGCTGCGAGCGGTCGCTGCGCGACAGGGCGATGCCGGCCACGAAGGCGCCGACGATGGGGGCGAGCTTGGCGGCGCTCGCGAGCTCGGCGAAGGCCAGCGTGAAGGCGAGGGCCAGGGCGACGAGCGTGCCGGACGACCGGGAGACGGTGTCGAGCAGGCGGAACAGCGGTGGGGCGAGGCGCAGGCCGCCCAAGGTGCCGGCCACGAGGAACAGCAGCGCCACGGCGAAGATGCCGGCCACGGACAGCACCGACACCGACCCCTCGGTGACGAGCCGGACGACGACCGTAAGCACGATGAGGCCCATCACGTCGTCGACGACGGCCGCGCCCAGCACGAGCCGGGCCTCGGTCGTGGCGAGCGCCCGGAGGTCGCCGAAGACCCGGGCGGTGATGCCGACGCTCGTGGCGGTGAGGGCCGCGCCGATGAACAGCGCGGTGTTGAACTCCTCCCCCAACAGCTCCATGGCGCCGAGGCCGAGCAGCAGCGGGCAGACGACGCCCACCGTGGCGACCAGCATCGAGGCCCGCCCCACCTTGGCCAGCTCGCCGATGTCCATCTCGAGGCCGACCTCGAGGAGCAGCAGGATCACGCCGATCTCGCCGAGCGTGCGCAGCACCTCGTCGCCGTCCCCGACGAGGCCCAGCAGCGAGGGCCCGACGAGGATGCCGGCGATGATCTCGCCGACCACGGCGGGGATGCCGAGGCGCTCGGCCAGCTCGGCCGCGGCCTTGGCGGCGACGAGGACCACGAGGATGTCGCGGAGGACTTCGGCTACGTCCATTGCTGTGCGGTGTACGCCCGTCTGGGAGGTGGGTCAGGGATGCGCGGTGGCCCGGGCGCGACCCGGGTGGGCACGGTGACGACCGCGCCCACCCGGAGGCGCACCGGGGTGACGAGGACGATCAGACCGGGGTCTTCTCGGGCTCCTCGTTCGTGGGGCTGATGCCGGTCCCGACCGAGATGGCATCGCCGGTGGCGAAGTCGGGGTAGGCCAGGGCCCCCATCTCGGGGATGTCCATGCCCTCGAGCTCCACCTCGGCCGAGGGGCGGATGCCGCCCTTCATGACCGCGTTCTGGATCTTGAAGAACGCGAAGGCGATGCCGAAGATGACCGTCCAGAGCACGAGTACGCCGAGCGCCTGGGCACCCAGCTGGCTCCAGTCCCCGGCCACGACGCCCTCGACGGCCGTGACGTCCGAGCCGTTCCAGCCGCCCCCGTAGCTGCCGTTGGCGAAGATGCCCACGGCCAGCACGCCGAAGCTGCCGCACACGCCGTGCACGGCCACGGCGCCCACCGGGTCGTCGACCTTCAGCACCTTCTCGATGAACTCGGCGGCATAGATGACCAGCACGCCGGCGATGACGCCGATGACCGCCGACCAGGCCGGGCTCGTGAAGGCACACGGTGCCGTGATGGCGACGAGGCCGGCGAGCATGCCGTTGACCATCATGCCGGGGTCCGGCTTGCCGGTCCGGACCATCATCGCGAACATCGCCGCGACGGCACCGAAGGCACCGGCGATCGCCGTGTTCGCGGCCACGACGGCGAACTGGACGTCCGTTGCGGCCAGCGTGGACGCGGCGTTGAACCCGAACCAGCCGAACAGCAGGATGAAGCAGCCCAGCATGGCCATCGGGACGTGGTGGCCGGGCAGGGTGTTGGCCGACCCGTCCCTGTTGTACTTGCCGATGCGGGGACCGAGCACCATGGCGCCCGCCAGGCCGGCCACGCCGCCGACCGTGTGGACGACGCCGGACCCGGCGAAGTCGACGTAGCCGGCCCCGAGGCTCATCGTGTCCCAGGTCTTGGCGAGCCAGCCGCCACCCCAGGTCCACGCCCCGAAGAGGGGGTAGAAGAGGGCGCCGCAGAACAGGCCCCATCCCACGAAGGCGTTCCACTTCCACCGCTCGGCCATGGCCCCGGTGGGGATGGTGGCGGTGGTGTCCATGAACGCCGCCATGTACAGGAAGAATCCGATGACGGCGGCACCGCCGGCGGTCTGGATGGCGTCACCGGACAGGGCGAAGCCGCCCTGCCACAGGAACACCCAGTTGCCGCTGCCGATCAGGGCGTCACCGACCGGGGCGTTGTACCCGAAGTCGAAGCCCGGCAGCACGTAGCTGTAGCCGCCGAACATCAGCCCGTAGCCGACCAGGAAGTAGCCGACGAACCCGAGCCCGAAGATGGCGAAGTTCGTCGACACCACGTGTGCGGCGTGCTTAGCACGGCAGAAGCCGGTCTCGACCAGCGCGAAGCCGGCCTGCATGAAGATGACGAGGACGGCGCCGATGATGATCCACAGCAGGTTCGTCTGCTGGGCCAGGTCCACCGGGTCGACGTCTGCCTCCTGCCCGGTGGCAGCGCCAGCGACGCCGGGGAAGGCGACCAGGGCGGCGCCGGCCACCGCTAGGGCGACCACCGCTTTTCGCCCGAGCGAGGCACCGTGTCTCGCCCGTCGACGACAAGGGCCAAGGGACATGAGCTCCCGTTCCTTTCACGCTCAGAGAGCCGGGTCGACAGAGTTGTCTGACCCGACGCTGAACGTATGGACGGGCTGTCACGCGTTCATGTCGCGTCTATGAACCGCCGAGTGCGATCTGCTGTGAACTTTGCGCGCGGGACCTGTCAGGAACAGAGCGCTATCTGTCGCAAGACTTACAGATCGGCGTGCGAGACTCGTCCGCCATGGTCAACGTGACGAAGGTGCGGATCGGGCTGGCGATCATCGGTGTCGTCATCGCGGCGGCACTGGTAACGATGTTCGCGGTCGACGCGCCCGCCGGCAAGGCGGTGATGTTCGCGATCGCGCTCACGGCACTCGTCCGCGCCTTCATGCTCTACCGGTCGCTCAAGGCCGAGCGGGCCGAGCAGGCCGACGGGACCGGCCAGGCCCCTGCCTAGATCGTGAGCTCGTCGGCCTCGAGCATGAAGCCGGTGCCCCGCACCGTGTGGATCACGAGGCCGAGCGGTGCGAGCCGCTCGCGGGCCCGGCGCACGAACGTGTCGAGCGCCCGGTGGGCGTCGACCCCGGAGTCGGGCCGGATGGCGGCCACGAGGTCGGGGCGCGCCACCGGGGCGCCCTGGCGGGCGAGCAGGGCCTCCACCAGGAGCGCCTCCGTGGGCGACAGCGCCACCCAGTGGGGCCCGCGATGCAGCAGACCGTCGCCGTCGAAGGCGGCGGGCGCCCGCGCCGCGAGCCGCCGGCGGAGGCGCTCCCGCCGGGTGTAGAGCTCGATCGGGTCGATCGGCTCGCGCAACCAGTCCTCGAGCGGCCCCCACGTCTCGGGCGGACGGTGGCCGGCTGCGACGACGAGCAGGCTCGCCAGCCCGTCGGCCCGGCGCCGCAGCAGCGCCTTCTCGGCTGCGGGCCAGCGGATCGGCACGACGTCGTCGTAACGGTGCTGGGCGCGGGTGCCTCCGTCATCGACGGTCGCATCCCGGACCGCCCCGCTACCACGCAGCGTCACATCGGTCACGCTACGACGCCTCTGTTACGTGGATGACGTCAGATCATGTCATCGCCGTGTCACTCATCTGTACTCTTTCTGTCGGCTGATGAGCCGCTCGGTCAGAGCGCGACCAGCAGAGCCACCACCGCCAGGGCGACGAGGATGCCCACGCCGATGGCGATCCACAGCCCTCGGTTGGCGGTCGCCGCCGCCTGGGTGGCGGGCTCGCCGTGCTGCACGAAGGCCCGGAACATCGCCGTGTCCGCCCCCGGATCTCGTTCATCCATGCAGGGATGCTAGGCGCTCGCCTTACCCCGGGGGCCGAACCGCGCCTCCCAGCCGTCGGCCAGCGCCACCAGGGCCGCGGCCCCGTCGCCCTCGTACGCGATCCCGTGCATCGTGGCGAGGGTCCGAGGCTCGTACTGGGCCAGGTCGCGCAGCGCGTTCGGAACGGCCGGACCGGGAGACGCCGAGGGGAACACAGTCTCGCTGTCCAGGGCGGCCGCGACGAGGTCCGACGTCGTCGTGGCGGGCCCCCGCCCCACCTGGCCGAACAGGTCGCCGCACAGCAGCGTGCCGGTCGTCTCCTCGAACAGGACCTGCGCCTCGGTGTTGTGGGGGGCGTGCGGCGTCGGCACCTGCCGGACCTGCCGGCCACCGAGGTCGAGCTTGTCGCCGGCGGCGAGGTGGTGCACCGGGCGGTCGGCGAGGTCGTCGATCGAGCCGAGCCAGCCGGCCTCGCCGATGGCCACCTCGGCGTGGGAGGCCACGGCCAGCACGAGGTTCATGGCCCCGCACTCGTCGGCCTCCAGATGGCCGAAGGACACCCAGCGCAGGCGCTCGACCGGCACGACCCGCTTCACCGACGCGACAAGCGAGGGGAACATGGCCCGCATGCCGGTGTGGAACAGCAGCGGCTCGTCGGCGAGCACCACGAACTGGTTGATCGTCAGGCCGTGCGGGGCGACCAAGGCCGGGAAGAAGGTCGATATGCGGTAGATGCCGTCCGCGATCTCGTCGAGTCGGGTGTCCATGGATCTCGTGTCGTCGACGTTGGGGGTCGCCAGCATCCGGGTGGCGCGCCCGTGGGTCGCCGCCCGCCCGGCGACCCACCCGACACTCCGCAGCTGGGGATCCTGGTGGCGAGCGTGAGCCGGCACTGTTAGCGGGCGCGTAGCCACGGATCGCGTACGGTGTGTGGCGGATGCCTCACACGTTCCGGTTCGAACCGCCGGAGCCACGGCCGGGGTCGATCACCAGGCCGCGGCTGCTGCGCGCCCTGCTCGGGCGCTGGGAGCACCAGGTCACGTCCGTGATCGGCGGCCCCGGCCTGGGCAAGACGACGCTGCTCGCCCAGTCGCTGGCCGAGAACCGACTAGCCCCGCGCGGCCACGACGTGTGGATCGGGCTCGAGGCGGCCGACGCCGAGGCCGGTTCGCTGGCGCGCGATCTGCTGCTGGCGCTCGAACCCGACCCAGCGGCGAGCGCCGGCGGCGATCGGCCCTCCCCGCGTGTCGTCGCCGACGCACTGTGGCGCCGGGCACCCGGTGAGGTGTGCCTGGTCCTCGACAACGTGCATCTGATCCGCCTGGGCTCGCCCGGAGCGGCGTGGTTGTCCGAGTTGGTCGAGGCCCTGCCGGCAAACGGCCACATGCTGCTGTCCAGCCGCTCCGCCCTGCCGGTGCCCGTCGTCCGGCTGGCCACGCGGGGCGCACTGCTGCGCATCGGCGAGGACGACCTGCGCTTCTCCGAGGAGGAGATGACCGGGTTCGCGCTGCGCCACGACATC
>DATHAO010000025.1:0-17221 GCA_035296625.1 Acidimicrobiales bacterium
GATCTCGCACAGCTCCTCGAACTGCGTGTACAGGAAGTTCTCGCGGTGGTGCGCGAGGCACCAGGCGGCGAGGATCGACCCGCCGCGGCTCACGATGCCGGTCACCCGCGACACGGTCATGGGCACGTAGCGCAGCAGCACGCCGGCGTGGATCGTCATGTAGTCGACGCCCTGCTCGGCCTGCTCGACCACGGTGTCGCGGAACAGCTCCCAGGTGAGGTCCTCCGGCACGCCGTCGCACTTCTCGAGCGCCTGGTAGATCGGGACGGTGCCGATGGGCACCGCGCTGTTGCGGATGATCCACTCCCGGGTGGTGTGGATGTCGCGCCCGGTCGAGAGGTCCATGACCGTGTCGGCGCCCCACGTGGTGGCCCACGTGAGCTTGTCGACCTCATCCGCGGCTGACGACGTGACGGCCGAGGTGCCGATGTTGGCGTTGATCTTCGTGAGGAACTTCGTGCCGATCGCCATCGGCTCGGACTCGGGGTGGTTCACGTTCGCCGGGATGATCGCCCGCCCCCGGGCCACCTCGTCGCGCACCATGTCGGGCGGCAGCCCCTCGCGCAGCGCCACGAACTCCATCTCGGGCGTGACCTCGCCCCGGCGGGCGTAGTGCATCTGGGTCACGGTGCGGCCGGGAGCGGCGCGGAGGCGCGGGGCGTCGGCGGCGGCTCCCGGGAACGGCTCGGCGCCGGACCGCCCGGCCCGCGCCGACGCCCGGCCGTCGTCGCGCAGCTGCGCCGTGCGGCCGGTGTAGTGCTCGACGTCGCCCCGCTCGTGGATCCAGGCGCCGCGGACCGGCGCCAGCCCCTCGTGGGGCTCGCTGCCCGGACCGCTCGTGTCGTACAGGCGGACCGGATCCTCGGGTGGGCTGAGCGCCACCTCGGTGTATGGAACCCGCACATCGGGCCGGCTGCCCGTCACGTAGGCCTTGCGACGGCTGCCCATGGCAACATCACTCCCTTCGCCGGCATGACCCGGATCAGGTTCGGCGGTCGGCGCCCCGGTGGCGAGTCGCCACCAACGCCCTCTCAGCCCGTGCCCCGGGCTCCCGCGTGGTCGGTTGTGCGAATCACGGTAGCCCCACGCACCACCGACGCGTCAGGGTGTCGACATGCAGCGCACCCCGCCGGTGGCAGGACCGGCTTGATGCACCAGACGGTCCCCCACGGGCTCGGGCCGGCCGGCCGCCAGGTCCGCGCCCCGACCGCGAGCGAGATCGCGTCGGCCGCCGCCGTAGTCCGGGCCCATCTGGCGCCGACGCCCGTGCTGGCCGTGCGCCTGCCCGGCATCGAGCGCGACGTACTGGTCAAACTCGAGGCGGCCCAGCCCACGGGGTCGTTCAAGGTGCGGGGCGCCCTGGCGGCCCTGGCGGCCTACGCCACCGCCGACCCGGCCACCCGCGTCGTCACCGCCTCCGCGGGCAACCACGCGCTGGGCATCGCGCACGCCGCCGAGCGCCTGGGTGTGGCCGCCACGGTGGTCGTGTCGACCAAGGCATCGCCCGCGAAGGTCCGGGCGCTGGCCCGCGCCGACGTCGAGCTGGTCCAGCACGGCGAAAGCTACGAGGAGGCCGAGCGACACGCGCTGGCGCTGGCCGAGGGCGGAGCGACGTTCGTGTCGCCCTACAACGACGCCCACGTGATGGCCGGCCAGGCGACGATGGTGGCCGAGGTGATCGACCAGGTGGGCGACCACGTGACGCTCGTCGTGCCGGTGGGCGGCGGCGGCCTGATCGCCGGCTCGGCGCTGGGTGCGGCCGGCCATCCCCGCCTGCGCCTGGTCGGCGTCGAGTCCACGGCCTCGCCGTCGGTGTCCTCCGCCGTGGCCGCCGGGGCGATCGTGACCGTGCCGACCGAACCGTCGCTGGCCGACGGGCTGGGCGGCAACCTCGAGGCCGGCTCGGTGACGCCGGCGGTGGCCGGCGGGAGAGTCCACGCCTTCGCGCAGGTCGACGAGGACGCCATCGCCGAGGCCGTGCGGGTGCTCGTCACCAGCGCCGGGCTCGTGGCCGAGGGTGCGGCGGCCGTCGGCTTCGCGGCCCTGATGGCGGGCGCCGTGCCGGTCGCCGGCCGCCCGGTCGTCGTGCTCACCGGCCGCAACATCGCTCCGGCCGTGCTCGCCCGCCTGCTCGACCCGAACGGATCGGCGACCCCGTGACCCACGCCGACCCGACCAACCGCCGGGCCGACCCGGCCGACCACGCCGACCCGGCTGCGACGGCCGACAGGCCGGTGCGCCCCACCGACGCCGACCGCACCGACGGGGCCACCCACACCGGCGGCGCCGACCGGACCACGGACGCCGACCGGAGCGCCGGCGTGCCCAGGCCCGACGGCTCTGCCGTGCCCGGTGCCGGCGGCCCCACCACGACCTTCGCCGGGCAGGTCGCCGCCGTCGGCCCCGACCCGGTCCGAGCGGGCCGCTACCGGGTCGACGTCGACCCGGGCTGGATCTGCCCGACCGTCCCCCAGGGCGGCCTCATGGCCGCGCTGGCCGCCCGGGCCATGACCCTCGAGCTCGGCGATCCCGCCCTCGCCCTCCGGTCGCTCACGACCGTGTTCGCCGCCCCGGTGCCCGCCGGGCCCGTCACCGTCGACGTCGAGGTCCACCGCCGCGGCCGGTCGATGGCGCAGGTCACGGCCACGACGCGACCGGCGGGTGGCGGGCCCGGCCACATCCTCGTGGCCGTGTTCGGGCGGTCCCGCCCCGGCTTCGCGCTCACCGACCGGGTCCCGCCCGAGGTGCCGTCGCCCGGCGACTGCCCCTCGTTCGACGACCCGGCGCCGGACGGCACGGTCGAACCGCCGGTGCCGTTCTGGCAGCTCGTCGAAGGCCGGCCCGCCCTGGGCCACGCCCCGTGGGACCCGAGCCCCCGGCACCGCTCGGACTGCGCCTACTGGTACCGCTTCCGCGAGCCGCCGTGCCGGACCGACGGCACCTACGACCCCCTCGCCCTCGTCACGTTGTGCGACACGATGCCGGGCACCATCGGCGAGCGGGTCGGCGGCGAGCCGCTCGACTGGTGGGGTCCCAGCGCCGACCTGACGGTGCACGTTCTGGGCGAGGCGCGGGGCGAGTGGCTCCTCGGCCACGTGCGCGCGGGGCGGGCCGGCGACGGCTACGCCTCGGCCGACATCGACCTGTGGGACGCCGCGGGCGACCTCGTCGCCCACGGCACGCAGGTCATGTTCTTCACGTTCCCCGGCGGTGCCCCCGACCCGGCGCTGCTCGTCCCCGCGGACCAGCGGGCGCCGGGCTGAGGGCGAGGGCGAGGGCCCGCCCGGGCTCACCCGGGGTGGGTCTCGCCTCCGACCGGCGTGAGCACCTGACCGGTGTAGTAGCTCGACAGGCGCTCCGAGGCCAGGAACACGTACGACGGGGCGATCTCGTCCGGCTGGGCCGCCCGCTGCAGCGGGACCTGCTCGCCGAAGGAGGACACCTTCTCCGGTGGCATCGTCGCCGCGACGAGCGGGGTCCACACGGGCCCGGGCGCCACGCAGTTCACCCGGATCGACCGCTCGACGAGCGACTGTGCGAGCGACTGGGTGAACACGTGCACGGCGCCCTTCGTGGTGGCGTAGGCCAGCAGGCTCTTGTTGCCGCGCAACCCGTTGACCGACCCGGTGTTGATGATCGCCGCCCCGTCGGGCAGGTGCTCGAGCGCCGCCCTGGTGCACCAGAAGTAGCTGTGCACGTTCGTGGCGAACGTGGCCTCCCACTCCTCGGTCGACACGTCGGTGAGCGAGTCGGCCGGCCGCTGCTGGGCGACGTTGTTCACCAGCAGGTCGAGCCCGCCGAGCTCGGCGACGGTCGTCTCGACGGCGTGCACGCACGCCGCCTCGGCCGAGAGGTCGCCGGGGATCGTGACGCAGCGCCGCCCGGCCGCTTCGACGAGCTTGGCGGTGTCGCGGGCGTCGTCGTGTTCGTCGAGGTAGGCGATGGCGACGTCCGCGCCCTCCTTGGCGAAGGCGACGGCGACAGCCCGGCCAATGCCCGAGTCGCCGCCGGTGATCAGCGCCCGCTTGCCCTCCAGCAGGCTGCGGCCCTCGTAGTCGGCCATCTCGTCGGCGGGCTTCGGCTGCATGTCCCCGGTCGAGCCGGGCGGCTCCTGGCCCTGCGGCGGGCGTTGCTCGCTCACGGGTGGAACACCGCCCGGATGCAGCCGTCCTGCTTCTGCTGGAACGTCTCGTAGCCGCGCACTGCGTCGGCTAGGGGCATCGGGTGCGTCGTCAGGTGGCGGGCGGGGATCTCGCCTGCCGCCATGCGCTCCAGCGGCACGGCGTGCACGGTCGGCCCGATCGCCGGTGGCTCCTGCTCGGTCATGCGTTCCCTCGTTCCTCGCCCGGCCTCGCCCGCGTGCGCGAGGCGCTACCCGGCGCCCGTAGGGGAAAACGATGCCGCCGCGTGGTTTCGGGCGGCGCGTGGCATGCTGCGGGAGCGATGCGGGAGCTGACGCTGGGGAGCCTCAACCTCCACATGGGACGGGGGGCAGCTGGCCACGCCGCGCCGTTCTACGACGTGGTCACCGCGGCCAAGGAGGTCGACGCCGACGTCCTCGTGCTGCAGGAGGCCTGGGCGCCCGACGACCGCGACGGCCAGCACGAGCTGATCGCGGATGCGCTGGGGTATCGGATGGCCGGCACGTTCTCGCTGGCCCGGGCCAGCTGCCACGACCAGGTGCGCCTCGTGTGCCGCGAGGGCCCGGACGGCGAGGGCGACTGGCTGATGGCCGTGCTGTCGCGCCTGCCGGTGCGCGAGGCCGACGTGGCGCGCCTCCACCCGCAGCTGCCCCGCGACCCGGCCCGCCGGGCCCTGGTGCGGGCCACGGTCGACGTGGACGGCACCCCGTTCACGGTGTGCGGCACCCACCTGCCACTGCTGAAGGACCCTGTGTGGCGCCTGGCCCCGGCGCTGCGTGCGGCGCTGCCGGGCCTCGACGTCCCCGCCGCCCTGGCCGGCGACATGAACATGTGGGGTTGGTGCATCGACCGGCTCGTGTCGCCGGGGTGGCGCCGGACGGTGCGGGGCCGGACGTACCCGGCGCCGCGCCCGCACAGCCAGACCGACCACGTACTCGTCACGCCGGCGGTCGAGGTTGTCCACGCGGAGGTGGTCCCCCAGGCCATGTCGGACCACCGCCCGGTGCGGGTGCACCTGCGCCTACCGGCACGCTCCTGACCGACCGGGGCCCCGGCGGGGTACACCTGACGCCATGACGACCGCGGCACCCCCCGTGGCGGCCGGCGAGGTGGCCCGCCGCGCCCGGCTGGCCACGATGCGACGTCGGGCGACGGCCCTGCTCGTGGCGGTCACGCTGATCTTCCTCGTGCTCGTGCTCGCGGGCGGCGAGGCGACCTGGGTCGGCTACGCCCGGGCCGCGATCGAGGCGTCGATGGTCGGAGCGCTCGCCGACTGGTTCGCGGTGACCGCGCTGTTCCGCCACCCGCTGGGCGTGCCGATCCCCCACACGGCGATCATCCCCGAGCGCAAGGACCAGTTCGGCGAGACGCTCGGCGACTTCGTCCAGTCGAGCTTCCTGACGCCGGAGATCATCGTCGAGCGGGTACGCACGGCCCGGGTCAGCGCCCGCCTGGCCGCGTGGATGGCCACCCCCGACAACGCCGAGCGGCTGGCCGGGCACATGGCCGACGCCGCGGTGACGTTCGCGGACGTCGTCCGCGACGAGGAGGTGCAAAGGGCGATCGAGGAGGCCGTCCGCCGCCGCGTCGAGTCGGTCCCGCTGGCGCCGCTGGCCGGGCGCACGCTCGGGCTGCTGACCGAGGGCGGTCGCCACCAGCAGCTGCTCGACGCGATGCTGCACACGCTGGACAAGTACCTCGACGGCAACCACGACAGGCTGCGGGCGCGCTTCGCCGCCGAGACGCCGTGGTGGATGCCCGAGGCCGTCGAGGAGCGCCTGTTCGTCCGGCTGATCGAGATCGCCCGCCAGGTCGTCCACGACGTGGCCGAGGACCCCGACCACGAGCTGCGACGCGAGGCCGACGTCCGGGTGCGCAACATGGTCGACGAGCTCCAGACATCCGAGGCGATGCGCCGCCGGGGCGAGGAGCTCAAGGGCGAGCTGCTCGACCACCCCGAGCTGCGCCGGTGGGTGGCGACGATCTGGGAGGACGTGAAGGAGTCCCTCCGCGCCCAGGCCGCCGACCCCGGCTCCGAACTGCGCCGGCGCCTGGCCGAGACCGTCGTGTCGCTCGGCCGGCGCCTGCAGGAGGATCCGGCGCTCGCCGAGCGGGTCGACGAGGCCGTGGAGACCGGCGTGCGCTACGTGGCCGAGCACTTCCACGACGAGATCGCGGCCATGGTGTCGGGCACGATCTCGCGCTGGGACGGGCGCGAGACCGCCGACCGGCTCGAGCTGCTGCTCGGCCCCGACCTGCAGTTCATCCGCATCAACGGGACCGTGGTCGGCGGCCTGGCCGGCCTCGTCATCTACTCGGTCGCCCAAGTGATCGGTTGACGGGCGAGGCCCACGACCACGTTGGCACCCGGGCCGCGCGACGGCATCGTGGTTGGCGCCCGATCGCCGACCCCCGGGAGCACCCATGAGCCTCACCCTCGCCGACGGACCGCTGTCGCGCGACCCCGCTGGCAGCAACTACACGATCGATGGTCCGGCGCACCGCATCTTCTTCCCGCCCGTCCCCCGGCGCATCCGGGCGGAGATCGCGGGCGAGACCGTGATCGACACGACCGGCGCGAGGCACCTGCATGAGACCGGGATCATCCCCCGGCTCTACGTGCCGCTCGCCGACGTGCGCGCCGACCTGCTGCGAGCCAGCTCGACGACCAGCCACTGCCCGTTCAAGGGGGATGCCACCTACCGCTCGGTCGCCATCGGTGACCACCTCGTCGAGGACGCCCTGTGGGTCTACGACGAGCCGTTGCCCGCGGCCCCGTGGCTGGCCGGCCATGCGGGCGTCTACGAGGACCGCTTCGACCGCTGGTTCGACGAGGACGACGAGATCCTCGGCCACGTCCGCGACCCGTTCCACCGGGTGGACGTGCGTAGCTCCAGCCGCCACGTGCGGGTCACCGGGCCGGACGGCGAGGTCGTCGCCGAGTCGGAGCGGCCGCTCGTCGTGTCCGAGACCGGCCTGGCGAACCGCTTCTACCTGCCCCGCGCCGACGTTCGGGTCCCGCTGACGCCGAGCGACACCACGTCCGTGTGCTCCTACAAGGGCCGGGCCAGCTACTGGTCGCTGCCCGGTCTGGCCGACGGGGCCTGGTCCTACGAGGAGCCGCTCGACGGCGCCACCCGCCTCGCCGGCCACGTCAGCTTCGCGGGCGAGGGCCTCACGGTCACCGAGATCTGAGCCGCTGCGTCCCCGGCAAGGGGTCGGGGACGACCGCGATGCGGCGACGCCGGCGACCGCCGACGCCCGTCCCGGGACGGCCCCTCTCCGGCCCAGGACGGTGTCGGTCGCGCCGGCCTCAGCCCGTCGGCGGCGTCAGGTTCGGCGACGGGTACTCGGGCGGGACGTCGGACTCGGGCAGCGAGTCGTAGACGATGACCGAGCTGTCGACGTCGAAAAGGCCGGCGTCCTCCGGCGAGTCGGGGAAGTGGCCGAGCGTGTAGCGCTCGCCGCCGTTGGCGTAGCGGTACATGCCCGTACCGGGGTTGCCGGTCTCGTCCTCGCCGGTGGCCTCCGGGTCCCACCAGATGACGGTGGCGTCGTCGCTGCCACCCCGGTCCTCGTCGGGCCACACGCCGTGGTTGCCGCGGGAGACCTGGGCGTCGGTGGGGCCGCCGCCGACCGGCGGCGCCCGGTACAGCCCGTCGCGGAACGTCTCAGGCGTCAGCTCGGGGCCGGCCAGGTGGATGCCGCTGAACATGAGCCGCACGAGCGGTTCGAGCACCGAGACCGTGTTGTTCGGCGGTTCCTCGCCGTAGGCCCACTCGTAGATGCTGAACGCGTCGATCGTGGACCGCTCGCCCCGGGCCGAGACCAGCGACAGCCCGAAGCCGTTCTTCCACTGGTCGGGGTCGGTGCGGCGGGCGAAGATCGTCGTGTCCATGAGCAGGCTCGGCCCGAGAATCCACTCGGGGTGGTAGTCCTGCGCCGTCGCCTCCTCGGTGAGCGACGCCGGGGTCAGCGGGTCGCCGTAGTAGATGACGGTCGTGATGTCGTCGGACTCCAGCTTGCTCATGATCGTCCGGGCCGTCTCCTGCGAGCGGGCCAGATCGAGCTGGTACTCGACGTCGGTGGTCAGCTCGACGCCGTTGTCGGCCAGGGCGTCCCGCAGCGCCTCGAACACCGCCTCGTGATCGCCCTCTGCCGTGTCGTAGTGCACCAGCGCGTACCGGCGGTCCTGGCTCTGCAACGCCGGGTCGCCGGCCAGCTCCGCCGGACCCGGGCCCGCCAGCTTGCCGACCATCTCGGCGGCCAGCGCGGCGGACTGGTCCGGCGTGGGGCCCTGCTGCCAGATGTAGGGGTAGTACTCGTCGACGATGGACTCGGGCAGGGCGGTGGCGCACGTCGGGCCGCAGACGATGCCGCGCGAGGCCAGCTCGATCGCGAACGTCGAGCCGGACTGGAGCGGTCCGCCCACCACGGCGAACGGCTTCTTCTCGGCGATGGCCGCGGCGTCGGCCCGCGCGGCCTCACGGTCGTCCGAGGCTCCGCTGCCGGTGAACGGCTCGACCACGACCTTGCGCCCGTAGGTCTCGAACAGCGAGCTGTAGAGGTCGGTGTACGCGGCGATGACCTGGTTCGCGCTCGCCACGTCGACGTCCGCGCCCGACGCGCTGACCAGCGATGCGCCGAGCGGGTCGAGGGCCGGGTCGGACTGGTAGTAGATGATCTTGACCTCGTCCGCGGTGACGCCCTGGGAGGTCGCGCCCCCGTTGTCGCCGGTGAACGGCTCGACGCAGGGCGACGCCCACACCGCCGGCAGCTTGATCGTGCCGCGCTCGGTGTCGCAGGTGGGCCCCCACTCGATCTGGTCGGTCACGCCCTCGAG
Organism: Acidimicrobiales bacterium; assembly: GCA_035296625.1. Classification (GTDB taxonomy): domain Bacteria; phylum Actinomycetota; class Acidimicrobiia; order Acidimicrobiales; family VFJN01; genus DATCLS01. Next base: position 8,986 of record DATHAO010000025.1, read on the forward strand.
CTCGGCCCGCTGCCACGTCATCGGCCCGCTGGCGACCAGCTCGTCGGTGGCGGCCGCCTCGCTCGCCACCTCGGTCGTCGTGCCGTCGCCCCCGCCGTCGCCGCCGAAGACCACGATGACCGCGGCGATGGCCACCACCATGGCGACGAACGGCGCGTAGCGCTTGGCCAGCGTGGCCGGTCCGGCGCGCCGGCGGGTCGCCAGGGCGTCGATCTTCGCCGCGGTCGCCTGCTCGGCGGCCGGCTTGTCGTCTACGAGGGCCATGGCAGCTCCTTCCGTGACGTCCGGGCGCTCAGCGCGTGGCCGAAGCGTCGGAGCGGGAGATGGCGGCGGCGTCGGTACCGAGGTACGAGGCCACGACGTCGGGGTGGGCGATCACGTCGGCCGGCGGCCCGTCGACCACGACGCGGCCGAGGTCGAGGGCGATCATGCGGTCGCAGATGGAGGTGAGCAGCGGCAGGTCGTGCTCGATGACGAGCAGGCTGGCGCCCAGCTCGTCGCGCACCCGGCGCAGCAGCGGGCCGAGCGCCTCCGCCTCGCGCTGCGCGATGCCGCTGGAGGGCTCGTCGAGCAGGACGACGGCCGGGTCCTGGGCGAACACACCGGCCAGGTCGACGACGCGCCGCGTGCCGGTGGACAGCTCGCGCACGAACTTGTCGCGGTAGGCCCCAAGCCCGAACAGCTCGACCAGGTCGTCGACGCGGCGCCGCACGTCGGCCTCCGAGTCGTCGACGGCCGGCAGGTGGAGGGCGGCGGCCAGCGGATCGCGGACCTCGACGTGCTGCTCGAACGCCACGGCCAGTGCCTCGTTCACGGTCAGGCCGGGGAAGATGCGCCCGTCCTGGAACGACCGGCCGAGGCCCCGCCACGAACGCAGATAGGTGGGCAGGCCCTGCAGCTCGTGGCGCTCGCCCCGGGCCACCAGGCAGATCGAGCCGGAGTCCGCCGGGGTGAAGCCCGAGATGACGTCGAACAGCGTCGTCTTGCCGGCGCCGTTCGGCCCGATGAACCCGAGAATCTCGCCCGAGTGCAGGTCGAAGCCGACCCCGTCGAGGGCGCGCACGCCCCCGAAGCGGCGGGACACGTCGCGGACCTCGAGCACCCTCCGCGCCCCGCCGGGCGCCGTGGCCAGCGCCGTGCCGCTCCTCGACACCGCCCCGTTGCCACCGGGTGGGACCGGGCCGTCGCCGTTGCCGGCGTTGAGGAACACCGAGCGCAGCAGGTCAGGCCGCTCGAGCAGGTCGACCGTCGGTCCCTCGAACCGGATCTCGCCCTTCTCCATGAAGTAGGCCCGGTCGGCCACCGTGAGCGCGATGTTGACCGACTGCTCGACGAGGATGATCGTGACGCCCTGGTCGCGCAGCGCGCGGACCATCTCGAGCAGCTGGCCGACCACGGCGGGGGCCAGGCCGAGCGACAGCTCGTCGATCATGAGCAGGCGCGGCTTGGCGATGAACGCCATGCCGAGCGTGAGCATCTGCTGCTGGCCGCCCGACAGGTTGCCGGCGGGCTCGTCGAGCCGCTGGCGCAGCGCCGGGAAGATGTCGAGGACCCGGTCGGTCGCCGCTCGCACCTCGGAGGGCCGGCGCCGCACCTGCCACGCCGCCAGGCGCAGGTTGTCCGCCACGCTGAGCTGCGTGAACACCCCCTGCCCGCCAGGCACCTGCGCGACGCCACGGATCGCCACCTCGTTCGGCGGCGTGTGGGTCATGTCGCGGCCGTCGAACACCACGGCGCCGGCGCTGGCCTGGACGAGACCGGACATGGCCCGGAGCAGCGTCGACTTGCCGGCGCCGTTCGTGCCCAGCAGCGCCACGATCTCGCCCTCGTCGACCTCGAGGTCGACGCCGAAGAGGACCTGCACGTTGTCGTAATGCACGTCGACGCCGCGGGCGAGCAGCAACTTCACCTCGCCCTGGCGTCGGAGGTGGGCCACCTCCGAGCGGGCCGCGGTCGTCTTCCAGACCTGGGCGATGTCGTGGGCCACGTACTGGCTGCCCGAGGCGATCACCAGGCCTCCGGTCATGAAGATCGGGGCGGCGAAGAGCAGGCCGGTGCGGATGCCGTGGGCGTCGGCGAGGGCACCGATGATCGGCAGCGCCACCAGGCCGGGGAGGATGAACAGCGTCATCACGGCGAAGCCGAACGACCGCACCTTGGCCGGGATGGCGAGCGACATCACCGCGTAGATGCCCGGGATCAGCAGGAAGAATCCGAGCGACACGACGGCGTTGGCGGCGATGGCGAGCGGCAGCACCGGGGCGAGGGCGAACACCGTCCAGGCGATCGCCACGCCGAAGGACACCTGGGCGAGGAACCGGAGCACGTAGCCTGGGCCCCTGGCCATCAGCCGCGTGGCGAGCGGGATGCCGAGCAGCAGGCCGACGAGCTGCGCCGGCCCCTCGAGGCCCGCCGACAGGAAGCCGCGGGCCCGCTCGTCGAGGTTGAAGACGTCGTCGTAGTACAGCCCGGACAGCACGAGCAGGCCCACGATGGCGATCGCCAGGAACGGGATCGCGTAGTAGATCCGCCGGAGGCTGCGGACCTGCCAGATGATGCGGAACGACTCGGCCCAGGAGGGCGGCTCCTCCTCGGTGCTCACCACCTCGTCGCTCGCGCCCATGGCCCTGCGCTCGAAGCTGCCGCGCACCGGCTCCTTGAGCCGCAGGGCCAGCACCAGGAACACGGCGGTGACCGCACCGAAGATGACGAACGGCGCCCGCCAGCCGACGGAGTAGGCGATGAGCCCGGCCGCCAGCGGGCCGATGAACTGCCCGGCGGCGTTGGCGTAGCGATGCACCGCGTACACCCGGGGCCGGACGGGGATGTCGTAGTAGTCGGCCAGCAGCGAGTTGTGGACCGGTTCGTTGACGGCCCGGCCGAGCCCCGAGCCGGCCCGGGCGATGCCGAGCATCCACAGGTTGGCGGCAAGGCCGGTCAGCACCGAGAAGATGCCCCACATGGCGGCGCCGGCCACGGCGATCGGCATGCGCTTGGCCCGGTCGGCGTAGAAGCCGATCGGCAGGCCCAGCAGCAGCGCGGCGATGAGCGACAGCGAGATCACCGTGAGGATGCCGCTGACGTCGAGGCCGAAGTGGTCCCGGATCTCGGGCGTCAGCACGCCGAACGCCGACCGGTCGAGCTCGTCGACCATGTTCAGGCCGAACAGGACGAGCAGCGGGTAGAAGGACGCGCCACCCGTGGTGCGCAGGAGCCAACGGCGTATCGGCCCACCGCCGGGCTCGGCCGGCGCCACGGCTGCACCCCCTGTGGCGGCCGGGACGGTGGACGCCGGGGCCAGCGACAGGTCGTCGTCGCTCTTGGCCAGGACCGCCTGCATGGTCGCCTCGTCGGCGGCGGTGACGTCCGCGCCGGCCTCCGCCACGGCCTCGCCGGCGGCCGAATCCTGGGGCACGTGCGACGCGGGCGCTGCCACGGCGCCGGTCGGTGCGTCGGCGGTGTCCGGCGGCGGGACGGAGCGGCCCTCGTCGTCGGGGCCCGTCTCGCTGGTGCGGGTGGTGTCCGTCACCGCTTCACCTCGGCCTTGGGGTTGGACGACGGGTCCGGTGGGTCGTCGGGTGGGCGGCCGGATACGGACGGCGCGTCTGCGGGGCCCGCGGGCTCGGTGGGGTCCGAAGCGTCGGGCGGGCCGACCGGGTCGACGGCGTCGGCGGGGTCCGAAGCGTCGGCCGGGCCGACCAGGCCGGCGGGGTCCGAAGCGTCGGCCGGGCCGGCCGCGCCGGCGGGGTCCGAAGCGTCGGCCGGGCCGGCCGGGCCGCCGGCGAACGCGGCCACCTTCGTCGCCGGTCCCGCCGCGGCCTCGGCCTTGGCGGCGGCCACGGCGTGCTCGAGCGAGCGGTCCTCGTCGAGCTCCTCGACCCGCACGTCCGCGAGCAGGCTCGGCACGACCAGGCCCCGCCGGGTAGCCACCCGGCGCAGCGCCGCGTCGCGCACGTCCGCCAGCAGGCCGCCCAAGCCCGAGGGCAGCAGCAGCAGCACGAGCAGGAGGCCGGCGCCGGTGGCCAGGAACTGCCAGTCGAGCGGCAGGAAGAAGTCGGCACCCCGCACGTAGACGGCGCCCAGCACGGCGCCCGGCAGCGAGCCCAGGCCGCCGATGACCACCATCGAGAACAGGTCGAGGCTCCGCTGCGTGAGGAACGGCTCGACCGAGAGGCCCTGCTGCTGGTGCACGTACAGCGCGCCCGCCAGCGCGGCGAGGAAGCCGGACAGGGCGAAGGCGGCGAGCGTGGTGCGAGTGGCGTTGACGCCGTAGGCGCGCGCGGCCTTCTCGTTCTCGCGGATGGCGACGAGCACCCGGCCGGTCCGGCTGCGGCGCACGCCCACGACCATGGCCAGGGCCAGGCCGAGGAAGGCGAGCGACACGTAGAAGAACCGGGTGTCGTTCGTGAGCTCGATGCTCCACAGCAGGGTGCCGCGGCCGATGCGCCGCCCGGGCAGCTGGTCCTCGAAGATCGTGCGGTTCAGCAGGTAGGACGCCACGAACAGGGCGAAAGCGAGCGTCGAGACCGCCAGCGTCAGGCCCCGGCGGCGGATGGCGGGGTAGCCGACCACCACGGCGGCCGCCGCCCCCACGAGGCCGGCGACGAGCACGGCGACGAGCAGATCCTGGTCGTGGTCGGAGGTCAGGGCGCCGCCCACGGCGGCGCCCACGCCCACGAACGCCATCTGACCGAGGCTGACCTGCCCGGCCCAGCCCGTGAGCACGACGAGGGACGCCGCCACGATGGCGAACAGCACGATGATCGTGGCGAGGTTGAGCCGGCTGTTCGACAGCCACGCCGGCAGGGTGACCACGAACAGGCCGATCGCCGCCCAGATGCCGAATCGCACGGCCCGCACCTCAGGCAGCGCGGCGAGCTCGCGCGGGATGGGCCGGATCTCGCGGGCCGCCTGCCACGTCGCCGAGGCGTCGCTGTCCACCCGCTCGCCGGTCCGCGACCGGCGCACGACCAGCAGGCCGACGAGCACGATCACGAACAGGACGGCGTCGTTGTAGGCCGGCTTGTTGCCACTCTGGAACGTCATCGACTGGTCGACGATGCCGAGGCCGATCGCCGCGGTAGCGATCGTGGTGAGGCGCTCGAAACGCCCGAACACGGCGGCGGCCAGGGCCTGCACCAGGAACGTGGGCGCCAGCACCTCGCCGATCGGAAGGCCCACGGCGCCGGCCCGCAGGAACATGGCCACGTACGCCAGCACCGAGGCGATGACCCACACGACGGTGTGCAGCCGGCGGACGGGGATGCCGAGCGTGGCAGCCCGGTCCGCCCGCTCGGCGGAGGCCACGATGGCGATGCCGACGCTCGACCGGGTGAGGAACAGGGCGAGCGCCACGAAGGCAGCGGGCACCACGATCATCGTCAGCACGTCGGTGGCGTTGAAGATGGTGCCGCCGACCTCGAACTCGAGGCCGAAGGGCTGGGGCAGCCGGCTGCCGAACGCGTTCTCGCCGAACGCCCGGGGCAGCAGCAGGGCCGCGCCGGTCAGGATCTGGCTGATGCCGATCGTGGCCACGGTGAGCACGAGGCGGGGGGCCCGGAAGAAGCGGCCGATGATCAGGGTCTCGATCAGCAGGCCGAGCAGCAGCGCGGCGCCGAGCCCGATGAGGAAGCCCAGCCAGTAGTTCAGGCCCCAGGCCAGCACGACCATCACCGACAGGCTGGCCGGCACGGCCCCGAGGTCGCCCTGCGCGAAGTTGATGACGCGGTTCGCCCGATAGATCAGCGCGATGCCGAGCGCGATCAGGGCGATGCGCCCGCCGACCAGCGCGCCGTTCAGCACGACGCCCATGGGGGCGGGGAAGAACACCTTCTGGACGGCCACCAGGGCGATCAGGGGCACGAGGAACGAGAACCGGGTCGCCCGGTCACCGAACTGCCCTCGTAGTCGTCCGCCGACGGTGTCTGTCGTCATGACGCTCGTCCCCCCTATCACGTGCGAACGCCAGCGGTCGGGTTCACCCCGACCCGGCGGTCGGTGGTCCGGGCCCCCCGCTGGGCGTGGTCGTGTCGCCCGCCGCAGGTGCTGCGGCCGGCGCCGTGGTCGCCGGCGGCGCCGTGGACGTCGTCGTCCAGGCGGCCAGCACGGCCGAGACCATGTCCCGGACGAGCGCGGCGGCCTCCTCGATCTCGAAGCCGTGGTGGGCGCGCAGGGCGTCCCATGTGGAGCCGCTCAAGGCCGTCTCGATGGCGGCCCGCAGGCGCGGGCGCTCGGCGTCGCCGACGGCGTCGAGCTCGGCGGCGAACGTCGCCTCGGTCTCGCCCCGGCTCGCCCGTCGCCCGAACTCGAGAGCCCGCCGGAGAGCGGGCGAGAACGGCTCTTGCAGGAGCGCCGCCCGGCGGACCTGACCGCCGCGCTCGAACACGTCCCGGCGCCGCTCGACGATCTGGGCGATGCGCTCGGACCGGCCGGCGGTCGGATCGATCGGCACCTGCAGGCTCGGCAGCGTCTGGATCCGCTCGTAGTGGCGGGCCGATGCGGCGACGAAGAGGGCTTCGACGTCGTCGAAGTGGACGTACACCGATCGCAACGAGACGCCGGCCCGCTCGGCCACTTCCCGTGCCGTCGGCCGCAGGTTCCCCCCATCGATGAGCGCGAGCAGTGCGTCGACGACTGCTTGACGCGTCCGGGTGGCCCGGTTGCCTCGGCCGTCTGTGACAACTGTCTCACTCACCGCCGGCACCGTATTCCTATTTTCACGATGTGTGCAATAGGCAGATCGCGGCCTGGCGGACGGGCCGGAACCGCCCGGCCCGCGCAGACCGCGGGCGTGCGCGTGCGCTCGTGCAGCAGGTGGTCGACGTCGTCCTCAGGGCGAGGAAGCGGGCGTCGGGCCGCACCTCGGATCCCTGCGATCGGCCGAACGGCACGCCAACGCGCACTCGACCACCCGGCCGGGACGGCTGCTGAGCACGACGACCGCCGCTCTTCGCTTCTGGCAGCGCTCCCTTCGCTATGTGCGACCGGGCGCTGCCAGAAGCGATCCCACAACCCGTCCGTGCTGAGAAGCGATCCGACAACCCGTCCGTGCTGAGAAGTGCCCTCCCGCCGGGCCGAGAGCCCGTCGGCGCCGTGGCGGAGTGGCCGGATGGCTGGGTCAGCTGGGTGTGGCCAGGAGGGGCGCGATGGCGGTGGTCGCCGCGGCGACCTGGGCGCCGAGCCCGGCGAGGCGGTCGTCGGCGAGGCGGATGGCCGGGCCCTGCACCGCCACCGCCGCCAGCGGCGTCCGCCCGACGGCGGCGGCCGCCCCCGGCGAGCCGCCACCGCCGCCCTCACCACGCCCGACGGCGCCACTCTTTCGGCCGCCCTCACCTCCCCCGACGGCGCCGCTCCGGCCCCGGCCACCGGCCCCGCTCCTGCCGCGCCCGGTGGCGTCGCTCCCCCCGCGCCCGCCGCCGATCCGGCCCCCGTCGAACACGGGAGCGGCAACCGCCCGAACGCCGAGGTTGCGCTCCTCGTCGTTGAGCGCCCAGCCCCGCGCCCGCGTGCGGTCGAGGTCGGCGGCCAGCGCGGCCAGGTCCGTGAGTGTCCGGTCGGTGAAGCGGACCAGCGGCGGCAGCTCCTCCAGCTCGCGCCGCGGATCCGGCGCGAAGGCGAGCAGGCACTTGCCCATCGCGGAGACGTGCAGCGGCACCCGGCTGCCCAGGGCCTGTGCGAAGCGCAGCGGCTGGGGCGACGCCACGTCGAGGACGACGAGCACGTCGCTCCCCGAGCGGATCCCGAGGTTCACCGATTCACCGGTCGCCTCGGCCAGCGCCTCGAGCGTGGGGAGGGCTCGGGCGTAGCCGAGGTGCTCCTCCGCGCGCCGGCCGAGGACGACGAGCGCCGGGCCGAGCTGGTATCGCTCGCTGCGAGCGTCCTGCGTGAGCAGTCCACCCCCGCACAGCGCCCGCACGAGGCGGTGCGCAGTGCTGACGGACAAGCCGGTCAGCGCCGCGATGTCGGTCACGCCAAGCTCGCCGGCGGCCGTCTCGAAGCAGCGCAGCACGGCCAGCGCCCGCTCGACCGACTGAGCGCCCGATCGCTGGTCGGTGCGGTCCGGGGGGTCGGGGCGGTCTGTGCGGTCGGGGCGGTCCGGGCGGTCGGTCCGGTCCGAGCGGTCGGGGCGGTCTGTGCGGGCGGCCGGCACGCTCCGATGATCACACACGCACACCCGCCCTACTCCATTGTTGCGGGAAGCGATCCCAGAATGTAGAAAATACGACTATGTTCATCG
>DATHAO010000026.1:0-1414 GCA_035296625.1 Acidimicrobiales bacterium
CGACGACTCGGGCATCGAGATCGACGCGCTGGCCGGCGCCCCCGGTGTGCGCTCGGCCCGCTGGACCGCCGAGGGCGACTGGATCCTGCGGGTCCTGCGCGAGCTGGCCAACGTGCCCGACGGCGAGCGGGGCTGCCGTTACGTGTGCGCTGCCGCGGCGGTGTGGCCCGGCCCGCACAGCCGGGAGATCGTCGTGCGGGGGTTCGTCGACGGGGTTGTGGCCACCGAGCCACGGGGGACGGGCGGCTTCGGTTACGACCCGATCATGGTCCCGCTCGAGGGCGACGGCCGCACGTTCGCCGAGATGTCCGAGCCCGAGAAGCACGCGCTGAGCCACCGCGGCCGCGCCTTCCGCCAGCTCGCCCGCCATCTCGCCGGCCCCTGACGGTGAGGCGGGGGTCTACCCGGGCACGGCGGCGGCGAGGTGCTGGCGGAGCACGTACTGGAGGATGCCGCCGTGCTCGTAGTAGGCGGTCTCCATCGGGGTGTCGAGCCGAGCGGTGACCGGGATCGTCGTGCCGTCGGCTTCGACCGCCAGGCGGGCGCCGATCAGCGTCGAGGCGTCGGTGCCGGTGAGCCCCCGGATGGTGAACGTCTCGGTGCCGTCGACGCCCAGCGTCTCCCAGGTCGCGCCGTCGGCGAGCTGCAGCGGTAGCACGCCCATGCCGATGAGGTTGGACCGGTGGATGCGCTCGAAGCTCTCGGCGATCACGGCCTTGACCCCGAGCAGCGCCGTGCCCTTGGCCGCCCAGTCCCGCGACGAGCCCGAGCCGTACTCCTTGCCCGCAAGCACCACGAGCGGCACGCCCTCGGCCCGGTAGCGCTCACCGGCCTCGTAGATCGTCATCTCGTCGCCCGATGGTTGGTGGCGGGTGACGCCGCCCTCGGTCCCCGCCGCCAGCAGGTTGCGGATGCGCCGGTTCGCGAACGTGCCGCGGATCATCACCTCGTGGTTGCCCCGGCGTGACCCGTAGGAGTTGAAGTCGCCGGGGGCGACGCCCTGGTCGATCAGCCAGCGCCCCGCCGGGCTGTCGGGGTGGATGGCCCCTGCGGGCGAGATGTGGTCGGTCGTGACGCTGTCGCCCAGGTACGCCAGTGCCCGCGCTCCCTCCACGTCAGCCAGCGGCGCCGGCTCGTCCGGCAGGCCGTCGAAGTACGGGGGGCGGCGGACGTAGGTCGACGTGTCCGACCACTCGTAGGCACCGCCCGCCGGGACGGGCAGCGACTGCCACTGGGCGTCGCCGTCGAACACCTCGCCGTACGCCGAGCGGAACATGTCCGACGCCAGGGCCGACTCGATGACCTCGTTGACTTCGGCCTCCGATGGCCACAGGTCAGCGAGGGTCACGGGCCGGCCGTCGGCGTCGGTGCCGAGCGGCTCGGTGGTGAGGTCGATGTCCATGGTCCCCGCCAG
>DATHAO010000027.1:0-20625 GCA_035296625.1 Acidimicrobiales bacterium
GAGGCCGAGATCGACGCCTTCATCAACGAGCGGTGGCTCATCACCGTGCTCGACGACGACTGCTTCTTCGACATCGACACAGTCGTGGCGCGCTGGGACCGCGCCCCGGACCTCGGCGCCCACGGGGTCAGCTTCCTGCTCTACGGGCTGCTGGACGTCATCGTCGACGGCTACTTCGACACGGTCCAGCAGTTCGACGACTTCTACGACGACGTCAGCGAGAGCATCTTCTCCGAGCACCCGCTCGACCCTGCGCAGCAGCGGGACTGGTTCCACATGCGCCGGGCGCTGGTCCGGTTCCACCGGCTCGTCGTGCCGCTGCGGGAGGCGCTCAGCGCGCTGATGCGGCGCGACCACGGCGCGGTCGCGGCCGACCTGTACCCCTACTACCAGGACGTCTACGACCACCTCTTGCGGGTCAACGAGTCGACCGACTCGTTGCGCGACCTCGTGTCGACGATCGTCGAGACGAACCTGAGCCTGCGCGACTTCCGCCAGAACCAGATCATGAAGAAGGTCACGAGCTGGGCCGCCATCATCGCGGTCCCGACGCTCGTGACCGGCTACTACGGCATGAACGTGCCCTTCCCCGGCTCCGGCGAGACCTCGGGCGTCGTCGCGTCGGCCGCCCTCATCGCGATCCTGTCCGCCGGCCTCTACCTCCTGTTCCGCCGGCGCGACTGGCTCTGACCCGGGCGTGGCCCGTCAGCGGCCCGTCAGCTGGTCGTACGGGTCCCGGAGGCCGGCCGGAAGCCCTCTGCCTGGGTGGCGTCGTCGGCCACCCGCACCCCGTAGTGGTAGGCCAGCTTGCCACCCAGCCAGCCCGAGACCCCGAGCGTGGCGAGGGCGATGGCCGAAAGCACGAAGGCCCCCACGGTGACGTCCCCCTCGTCGAGGTGGTCCCGCCGCAGCAGGAAGGACACCGCGTAGAGGACGAGCACGACCGTGTTGAGGGCCAGGTAGGTCAGGCCCGTGCGGAACACCGGGGTACCGCGCGGGATCCTGGTGAGGTCCATGAGGCCCAGGAGCGCAGCGAGCACGGCACCGACGATGCCGGCCCCGATGAGCCAGAACGAGGCCTTGACGAAGACCTCGTCCTCGCCGGCCCACCGCGAGACGAGGTCGAAGACGAAGCTGAGCGTCCACGCCCCGATCGGGATGGTCACGGCGATGGGATGGAACGGGTGCCCGTACGGGCCGGCGAGCGGGGTCAGCGGGCGCTTGGCCCGACCCTCGACCGCGGCGTCGCCTCGTCCCGTTGGCACTGCGTGCGAAGGGGATGTGGCCATCGTGTCCCCCTGATGCGCGCCCGGCGGGCGGCGTCTGGGTCGACGCCTTCCCCGTCGGCCGTGGCGCCAACCGCCCGTCCCGCCCGGCGGGAGGCGGTCGGCGCGGGTCAGGCGATCTCGGTGGCCGCCGCCGCGAACTGCGCGTTGTAGAGGTTGGCGTAGGCGCCGCCGCGCGCGAGCAAATCGGAGTGGTGACCCTGCTCCACGATGCGGCCCGCCTCCATGACGAGGATCACGTCGGCGTCGCGGATCGTCGAGAGCCGGTGGGCGATCACGAAGCTGGTGCGCTGGGAACGCAGCGCCGCCATGGCCCGCTGGATCAGCACCTCCGTGCGGGTGTCGACCGAGCTCGTGGCCTCGTCGAGGATGAGGATCGCCGGGTCGGCCAGGAAGGCCCGGGCGATCGTGACGAGCTGCTTCTCGCCGGCGCTCAGGCTGGTGCCCTCGTCGTCGAGGACGGTGTCGTAGCCGTCGGGCAGCGAGTGTGCGAACCGGTCGACGTAGGTGGCCCGGGCGGCCTCCAGGATCTGCTCCTCGGTCGCCTCGGCGTTGCCGTAGGCGATGTTGTCGCGGATCGTCCCGCCGAAGAGCCACGTGTCCTGGAGCACCATGCCGGTGTGGGCCCGCAGGTCGCGCCGGCGCATCGTGGCGATGTCCCGGCCGTCGATGGTGATGTGGCCGCTGTCCAGCTCGTAGAAGCGCATGATGAGGTTGACCAGCGTGGTCTTCCCGGCCCCCGTCGGCCCGACGATCGCCACGGTCTGGCCGGGCTCGGCGACGAGCGACAGGTCGGTGATCAGCGGGACGTCGGGATCGTAGGAGAACGACACCCGGTCGAACTCCACGCGCCCGCGGGGCTCGCCCGCGACCGGGACGGCGCCATCGTCGGACGACTGCTCCTCGGCGTCGAGCAGGTCGAAGACGCGCTCCGCCGAGGCGACACCCGACTGGAGCACGTTGAACATCGAGGCCAGCGACGTGAGCGGCATCGCGAACTGCCGCGTGTACTGCAGGAACGCCTGCACGTCCCCGATCGTCATGGCGCCAGACGTCACTCGCAGGCCGCCGATCACGGCGATGATCACGTAGTTCAGGTTGCCGAGGCACATCATCGCCGGCTGGATGACGCCGGAGACGAACTGCGCCGCGAAGCTCGACGTGTACAGCTCGTCGTTCGTCAGCCGGAACCGCTCCTCGACCTCGCGCTGGCGGCCGAAGGCCTTGACGATGGCGTGGCCGGTGAACGCCTCCTCGACCTGGGAGTTGAGGGCGCCGGTGTGGGTCCACTGGGAGAGGAAGCGGGCCTTGGACCGCTTGCCGATGCCCCGCATCGTGAGCACCGACAGCGGGACGGAGACGATCGCCACGAGCGCCAGCAGCGGCGAGATCCAGACCATGATCGCCACCACGCCGGTCAGCTGGAGCAGCTGGGTGAGCAGCTGGTTGAGCGTCTGCTGCAGGCTCTGGGCGATGTTGTCGATGTCGTTGGTGACCCGGCTGAGCAGGTCGCCCCGGGCGTGCCGGTCGACGTAGGCGAGGGGGAGGCGGTTGAGCTTGTCCTCGACGTCGGCGCGCAGCCGGTGCATGGTCCGCTGCACGATGCCGGCCAGGAGGTACGCGCTCGAGTAGGTGAGGGCGGAGGACGCCACGAACAGGCCGAGCGCGCCGAGCAGCACGCGGTGCAGGTCCGCGAAGTCGATGCCAGACGGGCTCAGGAGCCCCCGGATGACGATGTCGGTGGCGTGGCCCAGGATCTTGGGGCCGATGACCGTGAGGCCCACGCCTACGACGGCGAGGGCCACCACGGCGCCGACGCCGAGGCGGTCCTGGTGCAGGCGGCTCAGCAGCCGGCGAGACGAGCTGCGGAAGTCCCGCGACGTCTCGCCGGGAACGCCGAGGGCCATCGGGCGGATGGTGCTCGGGCCCGGCCGCGGCGGCGTCGGGGCGGCGGGCCCGGGGGAGGTCGTCGTGGTCATGCCGCGTCCCTCGCCCCGACCTGCGAGGCCACGATCTCGGCGTAGGTGGGGCAGGACTCCAGCAGCTCGTCGTGTGAGCCCAGGCCGACCGGGCGGCCGTGCTCGAGCACCAGGATCTGGTCGGCGTCGATGATGGTGGACACCCGCTGGGCCACGATGACCACCGTCGCCCCCGCCACCCAGGGCGCGAGGGCGGCCCGTAGCCGGGCGTCGGTGGCCAGGTCGAGGGCGGAGAACGAGTCGTCGAACAGGTAGATCTCCGGCTTCTTCACCAGTGCCCTGGCGATGGCCAGCCGCTGGCGCTGGCCGCCCGACACGTTCGTCCCGCCCTGGGTGATCGTCGCCCCGAGCCCGCCGGGCATGGCGGCGACGAACTCCGACGCCTGGGCGATGCGCAGCGCCTCCCAGAGTTGGTCGTCGGTGGCGTCGGGCTTGCCGTAGCGCAGGTTGCTCGCCACGGTGCCCGAGAACAGGTACGGCTTCTGAGGCACCAGGCCGATGCGGCTCCACAGTGCGTCGGGTTCGAGGTCGCGGATGTCGGTCCCGTCCACGAGCACCGCGCCCGCCGTGACGTCGACGAGCCGGGTCACCAGGTTGGCCAGCGTGGTCTTGCCCGCGCCCGTGCTTCCCACGATCGCCGTCGTCCGGCCAGCGAGGGATGTGAAGCTGACGCCGTCCAGCACCGGTGCCTCGGCCCCGGGGTAGCGGAAGCCGACGTCGCGCAGCTCGAGCGACCCGACGGTCCTCAGCTCGGTCACGGGCTGGGCGGCCGTGACAACCGACGACTCGGTCCCGAGCACCTCGACGATGCGCTCGGCGCACACGGTCGCCCGGGGCGCCATCAGCGCGACGAACATGCCCATCATGACGGCGATCAGGATGAGCGTGAAGTAGGTGAGGAACGCGACGAGCGAGCCGACCGTCATGGCCCCGCTGTCGATGCGGTCGGCGCCGAACCACAGCACGCCGACGCTCGACGCGTTGATGATGACGAGCAGCGTCGGGAACATCAGCGCCATCAGCCGCCCGGCCTGCAACGAGGTGTCGGTGAGCTCGTCGTTCACGCCGCCGAAGCGGCCGACCTCGTCGGGCTCGCGGACGAACGCCCGTACGACCCTGATGCCGGTGATCTGCTCGCGCAGCACGAGGTTCGCCCCGTCGATGCGTTCCTGCATGCGCCGGAACAGCGGCACCATCCGCCGCACGACGAGCCCGACGCTGAGGGCGAGCGCCGGCAGGCTCACGAGCAGCAGCCAGGTGAGGCCGACGTCCTGCCGCACGGCCAGCGCGATGCCCCCGATCACCGTGATCGGCGCGGCGACCGCCAGCGTGCATGTCATCACCACGAGCATCTGCACCTGCTGCACGTCGTTGGTGATGCGGGTGATGAGCGACGGTGCCCCGAACACGCTGACCTCGCGGGCGGAGAAGCCGGTCACCCGGTGGAACAGCTCGCTCCGCACGTCACGCCCGAAGCCCATCGCCACCCGAGCGCCGCAGTAGACAGCCGCCACGGCGAACACGACCTGCACGCCGGTCACGGCGAGCATGACGAGCCCGGTCGACCGGATGTACCCGTTGTCGCCCGCGAGCACGCCGGAATCGATGATGTCGGCGTTCAGGGTGGGCAGGTACAGCGACGCCAGGGCCTGGACGGCCTGCAGCCCCACGACGGCGAGCAGGAATCCGCGGTAGGGGCGCAGGTGGGAGCGGAGCAACTTCGTGAGCACGGGTGGCCTCGACGGGCTGGGAGGGGCGGGTCAGGGGACGGCGGTCGTGGCGACGGGCGCCGCGGGCACGGCCCCGGTCGTGGCGGCGTCCGGCCGGGTGCGGATGCCGTCGAGCAGGAGGGACACGATCTCGGGGGGCGGCAAGGGCTCGTCGGCGATGAGCAAGGGGTGGCTGACCGCCAGCGTGAGGGCGCGCAGCCGGCGGGCAGCCACGACGGGATCGATCCGGACGCGGTCGCGGTGGGCGGCGAAGAGCCCGGCGAGGGCGGGGGAGTCGGGCGGCCGGGATGGGGGCTTGGGGCGCTCGCCGACGGTCGACAGGAGCCGCCACATCTCCGAGAGGCGCCGCTGGATGATGCCGACTGCCTCGGCCAACTGGTCCTCGAACGCGAGCCGGCGGTCGATCGCCGCGAGCGCCCGCTCGGTCGGCGCCGGGTCGAAGGCCAGGTCGACGGCCGCCTGCACGACCGCCGCCTTGTCGGGGAAGACCCGGAAGATCGTGCCCTCGGCGATGCCGGCCGCCTCGGCGATCTGGCGGGTGGACACGAGGAGGCCACGCTCGAGCAGCAGCGGCAGCGTGGCGGCCACGATGGCCGCCCGGCGCTCGTCGGGTGACATCGCCGCGGCGCGCCGGCCCCGGCCGTGCCCCTCGTCGATCGCCTCGCCGTCGCGTGTCACCCCCGGAACGCTAACTGAGTGTGCACTCACTCACACAGGCGGGCTGTCCGGCGGTCGGTGCGGGGCGTCCCGGACCCACGTCAGCCTTGCCCGCGCGCGGAGCTAGGGCTGCGGCTCCCTGCGGGGCGCCGCCGCTCCACGTCCCTCCCGCGCCCGTGCCGGAGCCAGACGGTGCGGGGTCAGCTCCCCGCCGCGGCGGCCGCCGGCCGGGGGACCGGGTTCGAGAAGACCATGGCGTCGTCGTCGACTCCGCGAAGCTTGAGCGCCCGGTAATCCCGGAGGTAGCTCTGGTGCACCTGCCACGGGAAGCGTGAGCCCTGCTTGGGGAACAGGTGGGCGGACCGCTGTACGTAGCCCGACGACAGCGCGAGAAGCGGCGCGGGGACGACGTCGAGATCGGCGTTGCGGGGAGTGCACTGCCGCATCCCGCCCGCGCGCATGTGATTGAGGAGGCGGCACACGTAGTCGCAGGTCAAGTCGCACTTCAGCGTCCAGGACGCGTTCGTGTAGCCGATGGCCAGGGCCAGGTTGGGCACGCCCTCGAGCATCATGCCCTTGTAGGTGAGCCGGCCCGCGGCGTCGACGGCCTTGCCGTCGACCGACAGCGCGACGCCGCCGAGGAACAGCAGCTCCAGCCCGGTGGCGGTGATGACGATGTCGGCCTCGAGCTCGGCGCCCGTCCGCATCAGCAGGCCCGTCTCGGTGAACGTCTCGACGTGGTCTGTCACGACCGAGGCCGTGCCGGCCCCGATGGCGGCGAACAGGTCGCCGTTGGGCACGACGCAGAGCCGCTGGTCCCATGGGTCGTAGCGGGGCGTGAAGTGGGTGTCGATGTCGTAGCCGGGCGGCAGCTCGCGCTCGAGCCCCTTGCGCAGCATGCGCTTGACCAGCCCGGGTCGCCGCCGGCTCAGCTGGTAGAACGCCTGCGTGACGAGGGCGTTGACCCACCGGATCGCCACGTCGGAGTACCGGCGGGGGAGCACCCGGCGCAGAACACCGGTCACCGGGTTGCGGGTCGGGAGCGATGCGATGTAGGAGGGCGAGCGCTGGAGCATCGTGACGTGCCCGGCGGTCTCGGCCAGCGCGGGGATCAGCGTGACGGCGGTGGCGCCGCTGCCGATCACGACGATCCGCTTGCCGGCGTGGTCGAGGTCCTGGGGCCAGTCCTGCGGGTGCACGATGCGCCCCGCGAACCGGTCCATGCCGGCGAAGTCGGGCAGGTAGCCCCGGTCGTAGCGGTAGTACCCGGTGCAGGAGAACAGGAAGCCGCAGGTGAGCCGGACCGTCTCCCCGGTGTCGGATCGCTCGGCGGTGACCGTCCAGCGGGCGTCGCCGGTCGACCAGTCGGCGCGGACGATCCGGTGGTCGAAGCGGATGTGGTCCCCGATGCCCGCCTCGGCGGCGGTGTCCCGTATGTACTGCAGGATCGAGGGGCCGTCTGCGATGGACTCCTCCTTGTCCCACGGGCGGAACGAGTAGCCGAGCGTGAACATGTCCGAGTCGGACCGGATGCCCGGGTAGCGAAACAGGTCCCAGGTGCCTCCCATGGCGCTGCGGGCCTCGAGGACGGCGTAGCTCGCCCACGGGCAGCGGGTCTGCACGTGGTGAGCGGCGCCGATGCCCGACAGGCCCGCGCCGATGATCAAGACGTCGAAGTGTTCCACGCTGGAGCAGCCTGTCACGCGGGGGACGTGGCGGTGCCGCCGGCCAGCATGTCGTTCAGCATGCCGTGCTCGCCGAACAGCTCGTCGCGCCAGCGATCGACGAGCCCGGCCGTGTCGCGGTCGTCGGGGTGGAAGTCGGGCCGGTTGTAGTCGCGCAGCTGGCGCCAGACGGCCCGGCGCATGAACGGCGAGCGACGCAACCGGCGCCAGCTGCTCCTCAGCCCGCCCGGCCGGTAGGTGGCCCGGTCGCCGAGGAGCGACACGATGACCTGGAGCGCCATCCCGCCGAGGAAGCCGACGGTGAGCATGTTGATCGTGAGGACCCGGGTGCGCTCGCTGCCGCCGACGGCCCGGTACACGTCGAAGGCCACGGCCTTGTGCTCGGACTCCTCGAGCGCGTGCCACAGGAACAGGCCGCGGACGCCGTCGCCGACCATCGCCCGCGCCTCCTCGCTGCCGAGGAGGATCTCGGCGAACGTGGCGGTGAAGTGCTCGAGGGCGGCGGTGGCCGCCAGGTTCGCCGTGTCGGGCAGCAGCCGCTCGCGGGTGGTCAGGCCCCAGCGGGTGAGCCGCTCGACCCGCTTGGTCGGGTAGCCGAGCTGGTCGAGGCGGTCGTTCAGCGCCCGGTGCTCGCGGCCGTGCATCGCCTCCTGGCCGATGAACCCGGCCACCTGACGCTTGAGCACCGGGTCGGTCACCCGGTCGCGCATGGCGCGCACCGAGCGCACGAAGAAGTCCTCGCCGTCGGGGAACACCGCCGAGAGCGAGGCCATGAGGTGGCTGGCGATCAGGTCGCCGTCGGCCGCGAAGTGCCTGGGCAGCTCCTGCAGCGACTCCTCGAACGAGATGCGGCGGGTCGGGACCTTGCGGTCCGGCGTGCTGATCCCGGTCATCGTGCGTCGCCTCCCGGCGGTCGGCCCTCCGCAAGCCGACCATAGACGGTTCGAGAGATTTCCTCAATCTCTCGTTTTCGCGTCTTTTGGTACCGTCGGGCCTGTCCCCCAGCGGGAGAGGTGGCGACGATTCAGGCGAAGGGTGCGCAGACGCGGCAGGCGATCCTCACCGCCGCTATCGCGCGCTTCGGGCGCGAGGGGTACCGGGCGACGTCGGTGGCCGACATCGCCCGCGACGCCGCGGTCGGCGGCACGGCCGCCTACGCCTACTTCCCGAACAAGGAGGCGCTGTTCCTGGCCGCGCTCGACGAGGACGCGGCCGCCGTGGTGCGCGAGGGGCTGTCGAGCGTCATCGCCGATCCCGACGTGCAGGACTGGCGCCAGACCCTGATCTTCACGCTCGTGGGGGCGGTCGAGCGCCACCCGCTGGCCCGCCGGGTGCTCGCCGGGCTCGAACCGGACGTGACCGACCGGGTGCTCGAGATCCCCGCGCTCGCCGAGCTGCGCAAGGCCTGCGCCGAGCGCCTCCGCGCCGAGCAGATGGACGGCACCGTCCGGGGCGACATCGACCCCGTCGCCATCGCGAACGGCGTCGTGTCGATCATCCTGTCGCTGCTCATGTCGGTGGTGCAGCTGGGCGGCAGCGCCGCCAACACCTACGGCCGTGACGTCGCCGCCGTCTTCGAGGCCGCCCTCGACCGGACCCCGTCGCGCCGGGCCGGCGACCCGCCCGGCGACCGGCGCGGCGACTCTTCCGGCGACCCGCCCGGCCACGCTACCGGCGACCCGCCGTCCTGAGCGCGGCGCCCTCCGGCCGCCGTTGCCGGCCGACGTTCCTTGCACGTTGCTGTCGTATGACGACAGGAACGGTGCAAAGAGCTGGAGGTAGCGGTTCTCCGGAGCGGGGGTTCAGGCCCGTGTCAGCGCGTCGGTCGCATGATCCCGGGCGACCCGACCGATGCGAGAGGCGACACGATGCGCAGGAGATCCCTGGTCCGTACGACGATGGTGGCGACCGGGCTCACCGTGATCGGCGCGCTCACCGCGTGCGGCGACGACGACGACACCCAGTCCGCGGGCACGAGCGGGACCGAGCCGGCCGACGCCACCGCGACAACGGGCGCCGGCGCAGCCGGCGAGCCCGTCATCGACCCCGGCGACGGCGGCCACTACGCGCCCGACATCGAGGCCGCCGACTTCGTCGAGGGCGTCGACAACCCGTACCTGCCACTGACCCCGGGGGCCCAGTGGGTCTACGAGGGTGAGTCGGAGGGTGAGACCGAGCGCACGGAGGTCACGGTGACCGACGAGCACAAGGAGGTCATGGGCGTCGCCGCCATCGTCGTGCGCGACACCGTCACCGTGGACGGCGAGGTTGCCGAGGACACCCGGGACTGGTTCGCGCAGGACCGCACCGGCAACGTCTGGTACCTCGGCGAGGACAGCGCGGAGTACGAGGACGGCGAGATCACGAGCACCGAGGGCTCGTGGGAGGCCGGTGTCGACGGCGCCCTGCCGGGCATCGTGATGCCCGCCGACCCCGCGGTCGGCGACGCCTACCGCCAGGAGTACTACGAGGGGCAGGCCGAGGACCTGGGGCAGGTCCTGCGCCTCGACGGCACGGCCACGGTGCCGGCCGGCCAGTACCGGGACCTGCTGGTCACCGAGGAGTGGAACCCGCTGGAGCCCGAGGTCGTGGAGGAGAAGTCCTACGCCCGCGGCATCGGCCTCGTGCTCGAAGTCGCCACCAGGGGTGGCGACGAGCGGGCCGAGCTGGTCGAGCACCAACCCTGAGGGGGGCCCACACGCGCAGTCGTGGCCCCGGCGGCCTGGATCGACCGTGCACGCGAGCGGCGCGGGGCGCCGCTCGCGTCTTCGGGCCGAGCACCTGGTGATCGGGCCTTCGGGCGGGTAGCAGGCGGGTGTGCGCCTCCGTCAGGTGATCCTCGTGCCCGTCGCCCTCGCCCTCGCCGTCGTCCCCCTGCTCGGCGCCGCCCAGCAGGCCGACCCCGTGGACGACGCCGCCACGTCCCTCCGGCGGGACCCCGTCTTCGTCGACCCCGCCGCCGAGCGGGCGCTGACCGACGACGAGGCCGACCGCCTCCGCGACGCCATCCGTTCCTCCGGCACGCCCGTCTTCGTCGCCGTGCTGCCCGCCAGCGCCGGCGACGCCGACCAGGTCGTGCGCCAGCTGCTCCAGGAGGCCGGCCTGTCGGGGACCTACGCCGCGGTCGTCGGCGACGGGTTCCGAGCCACCAGCACCGATCTCACCGACGCCGACGAGCTTGCCACGGCGGCGTTCCAGGCTGCGTCCTCCGGGGGCGCCGGCGCGGTGCTGCTGCGCTTCGTCGACGAAGTGTCCGCCGCGGCCGCCGGCGGCTCGGGGGCCTCGAGCGGAGGGGACGGCGTCACGGGAGCCGACGACGGCCGCGACGGGGACGACGGCGCGCCGTCCCTCGTGCCCGTCGGGCTGCTCGCCGCCGGCGGGGCGGGGCTGTTCGTGTGGTCGCGCCGGCGCCGCAACCAGGAGCGCGAGCGGCGCCGGGCGAAGCTCACCGCGGACACCGAGCTCCTGCGGGCCGAGCTGGCCGTGCTCGCCGACGACGTGCTCCGGCTCGAGCCGGAGGTCGAGCTGCACCCCGAGGCGCGCGACGACTACGAGGCCGGCGTCGAGCGCTACCGCGTCGCGGG
This sequence comes from Acidimicrobiales bacterium, assembly GCA_035296625.1. Taxonomy (GTDB): domain Bacteria; phylum Actinomycetota; class Acidimicrobiia; order Acidimicrobiales; family VFJN01; genus DATCLS01. Next base: position 10,922 of record DATHAO010000027.1, read on the forward strand.
GGCCGCACTCGACCACGCGGACGAGCCCATCGACCTCGTGCGGGTGGAGCGCGTCGTCGACGAGGCCCGCTACGCCATGGCCCGCGCCCGATCACTGGTGGCAGGCAGGCAGCCGCCGGCGCCGCCGGAGACGCTGGTCCGCCCGGGCCGCCACGACGAGCCCCCGCTGCAGCTGGACGACAGGGGCGTGCCGGTGTACGCCGGCGGCCAGCCGTTCTACGGCGGTGGGTGGTTCGGGGGCGGCAGCGGCCTGTTCGGCGGCCTGCTGCTCGGGTCGATGCTCGGCGGCTGGGGCTGGGGCGGCGGTTGGGGCGGCGGTTGGGGTGGGCCGATCGTGATCGACAACGGCGACGGCGGCTGGGGCGACGGCGGCGGTGACTGGGGCGGCGACATGGGCGGTGGCGACTGGGGCGGCGGTGGCGACATCGGCGGTGGCGACTGGTAGGGGTCCGGCCCCGGAGCCGGGCCCAGCGCGGGGCGGCTCGGCGGGCGGTCGAGCCACGCCTCGGCCGCGCTGAGCGCCACGAAGGCGACGGCGAGGCTGGCCACGACGTCGGAGGTCCAGTGCACGCCCAGCCACACGCGGCACCACGCCACGAGGCCGATGATCGCCCAGGCCGCGCCGGCGAGCGCCCACCACACGGCTCGCCGGCGGACGTAGAGCGCCGCGACCAGGGGCACGAACGCCCAGGTGGCAGCCGCGGCGAGCACGTGGCCGCTGGGATAGGAGAACCCGGTGCCGGCCACGAGCTGGGCCCCACCGGGGCGGGGGCGGGCGACGAGGTCCTTGAGCAGCCACTCGACGAACGGGCGGGCGGCGACGGTGGCCGCGATCACCCGGGCGAGCTGCGGTGACCGGCGGGCGGCCAGGACGGCGAGCAAAGCCCCGACCGGGTACACCACCACCCACGAGCCGAGGCGCGACGCGGCAAAGGCGAGCTGATCGAGCCAGCCCGTCCGGTGCGCGACGGCGGCGTGGGTGAGCGGGGCGTCCCACACGAGAAGGTGCCCGCCGTCGGCCGCCGCCACGCCGAGGAACAGGGGGAGCAGCACGGCTACCACCATCAGGGCCGGCCAGCGCTCTCGCAGGCGGCGCAACGTCAGGGGCGGCGTATGGACCAGCGCGCCCGCCGGCGCGCCCCGCGAGGCCTCCGGGCCCGGGCCGGGGACCGGGCCGAAGGCCGGGGTGGTGACAGGTTGTGGCAGTGCCGCAGTGGTGGCGCCCGAGGAAGGTGTCACCCGGCGTCGTCGTCGTCGGCGCCGTCGTCGTCGGCCGACGACGACACGACGGCGAAGGACTCATCGAGCTGCACGTCCACCTGCGTGCCGTCGTCGAGCGTCACCTCGACCTCGTAGGCGCTCTCCTCGTCGCCGGATTCCGTCTCGGTAACCCGGCCCCCGCCCGTCTCGGCGAGCGCCGCGGCGCTGGCCCGGTCGAGCGCCGCGCCGGTGAGCGGCGTGTCGGGCCCCTCGCCGGCGTCGTCGTCGCCGCCGGTCGCCACGGCGACCCCGGCTCCGGCGGCGATCACGGCGGCACCCGCGATTCCGCCCGCGATCCACGTCAGCTTGCGGTCCATCGGTTCCTCCTCGTGCGGCGGTGGCACCAGCCTCGCACGAGGGCGCTGAACGAGCCCTGAACCGGCCGTCAGGCACTGGCGGGGAGCGTCACCTCGACCCGGGCGCCGCCGAGGGCCGCCTCCCCGATCGCGACGGAGCCGCCGTGGGCGGCGACCAGCTCCGCGACGATGGCGAGGCCCAGACCGCTGCCGCCGGCGTCGCGAGCCCGGGCGTCGTCGAGCCGCACGAACCGTTCGAGGACGCGGGTGCGGTCGGCGGCGGCGATGCCCGGTCCGTCGTCCTCGACGGCGAGCGTGACCGTGCCGTCGTGCTCGGCGAGCGAGAGGGTGACCCGCCCCGCGGCGTGGCGGGCGGCGTTGTCGGCCACGTTGCGCACGACGCGGCGTAGCGCCCCGGCATCGCCGTCGACCGCCCCCGCGGAGACGGCGGACGCGTCGACCTCCACCTCGGTGGTCGCCCGCAGGCGGCGCGCCTCGTCGAGCACGACGTCGTCGAGGTCGAGCGGCCGGCGGCGCAGATCGAGGGCGTGCTCGTCCGCCCGGGCCAGCACGAGCAGGTCGTCGACCAGGCGCTGCAGGCGCAGCGCCTCGGCCAGCACGGTCTCGGCCAGGTCGCCGACCACGACCCGGTCGGGGTAGCGGCCGGCGACCTCGGCGTGCTGGCGGATCGTCGCCACCGGCGAGCGCAGCTCGTGGCCGGCGTCGGCGACGAAGCGCCGCTGCCGGGCCTGCGCCTGCTCGAGGCGGGCCAGCATGCGATTCATGGTGGCGGCGAGGCGGGCGATCTCGTCGGACGTCGCCGGCTCCGGCACCCGCCGGCCGAGGTCGGCGGCGGACACGGCGTCGACCGTCGACCGGATGGCCTCGACCGGGGCGAGCGCCCGTCCCGCGACGCGCCAGGTGGTTGCGGCCACGACGAGCAGCAGCGCGGGCAGGCCGACGACGAGCAGGCCGACCACGACGGTGGAGGACTCGTCCACCGCCTCGAGCGTGCCGGCCACGAGCACCGTGCGGGGGCCCTCGGGGGTGTCGGCCGTCGTTGCCACGCCGAGGAAGCGCTCGTCCTCGCCGGGCATCTCGAACGTGGCGTACCGGCCCGGTGCCGGGTCGGCGAGCGCAGGGGCGCCCTCGACGGCCGGGCTGGCCGCCACGACATGCCCGTCGCGGTCGATCACCTGCGCCACGACGTCGTCGTCGTCGGCGCCGTCGCCGACGAGCAAACTGGGCATGCCGTCGGACTCGAGCACCTCCGCGGCGGCCCTCGCCTGCTGTCGCACCGACCGCTCTACCTCGCTCGTGAGCGTGGCCCGCAGCGCCAGGACCAGCCCCACCGCCCCGGCGGCCAGCGCCACGCCCACCACGATCGTGGCGAGCGCCGTCGTGCGGACCCGCACGGTCCCGAGCCGGGCCCGCAGGCCGCGCAGCGCGTGGCGGTCCCCGCCGGTCCCGTCCCCGCCGGGCTCGTTCCCGCCGGGCTCGTCCCCGCCGAGCTCGTCCCCGCGAGGCGGGGCGTTGGCAGCGTCGTCAGCCGCCATCGTCGGCCAGCCGGTAGCCGGCGCCCCGGAGCGTCTCGATGGCGCCCCGCCCATACGGACGGTCGATCTTGTTGCGCAGCCGCCGGACGTAGACCTCCACGATGTTCGGGTCGCCCTCGAAGTCGGCGTCCCACACGTGGTCGAGCACTTCGCGCTTCGACACGACCTCGCCGCGGCGCCGCAGCAGGAACTCCAGGACGGCCAGCTCGCGCGACGTGAGCTCGATCTCGTCGTCGCCCCGCCACGCCCGGCGCACCGCGGGGTCGACCCGCAGGTCGCCGGCCACGAGCGCCACCGGCCGCTCGTGGGGGTCGCGCCGCATGAGCGCCCGCACGCGGGCGACCAGCACGGCGTGGGAGAACGGCTTGGCCAGGTAGTCGTCGGCGCCCATGTCGAGCACCTCGACCTCGTCCCACTCGCCGTCCTTGGCGGTGAGCACGAGGATCGGCGACCAGATGCGCTCGCGCCGCAGGGTGGCGCACACCCGGTAGCCGTTCAGGCCCGGCAGCATCAGGTCCAACACGATCGCGTCGTAGGCGCTCTCGCGGGCCCGCCACAACCCCTCGGTGCCGTCGAGTGCCACGTCGACGGCGAAGCCCTCGGCCTCCAGCCCGGCGCGCAGGCCGGCGGCCAGTCGCTCCTCGTCCTCGACGACAAGCACCCGCATGACCTGACAGTACGGACCCGCACAGGCATCGTGGCGAGCGGCTTCAGCTGCCGTTCAGGTGCGCCGGTCGCCTCCTCCTCGCCCCGGCGCCCCACCGGGCTCGGCGCCTTCGGCCGATTCGCAGTGAACCGACGCCCGCCACCAGGGTTTCTTCGGCCGTCCCCGGAGGACCAACAGGTGAAAAGGCGCGCCAAACAGGATCCGTGGTCGTGATCGCCGCCTCGCCCGATAAGGATACCGGGCGCGCCGAAAGCCCTGGTGAGCCATCCCCGCGCCGTACGCCGCGGGGGTGAACAACGTCCGGACCGCGGAGCGGCACATTGCGTGTTTCGGGTCCGCGAAATGGGAAGAATGGCGCGCAGTAGGCGCCCACGGCGCCCGACAATGATCTCCGCCCCGTGTGCGGAGGTCACGTCAACCTACGGAAGGGTAATCGACGATGGCAACCCATCAGTCAGATCTCGGCACCGAACGCGAGGCCGAGCGGTACGGGCGCACCGCCGCGCGGACCCGCCGGACGTTCACCGAGAGCAAGGCCGGCTACAAGACGACGGAGTTCATCCTGACCGTCGTGGCCATTGTGGCGATACTCATCGCCACCTACGTCGAGGACGCCAACCTCGACGCCGCCGACGGCTGGCGCTACGCCACCTGGGTGGCGATCGCGTACATCGTGAGCCGCGGCCTGGCGAAGCTGGGTACCCGCGAGCCGTACAGCGACGAGGACTACTCCTAGCGGATCGGCGGGACCCGCCGGCTCACGGCCGGTGGGTCCCCCGCTCGGGGTCGTCCGGCTCGGCCGGGGCCACGAGGCGGGCGAGGCGCTTGGGCGCGACGAGGGTGTAGGAGGTCCGGACCCACTCCTCGATCTGCTGCCAGCGCTCGTCGCCTGCGTCGGCGGGCACGGTGAGGGCGATCCAGCCGTGACGGCCGAGGTCGTAGCCGGCCGGTGCGGTCTCGGGGTCGGTGGCCACGACGGCGGCGGTCTCGTCACGTGAGAGCTTGAGCGAGAGGTGCCCGGCCTCGGGGTCGGAGAATATGAAGTTCTTCGTGCGGACCCGGAAGGTCGGGTGGTCGCCCCACTCCTCGATGTCGACCCGCTCGGCCTCGGGCAGCTCGGACACGATGCGCTCGAGGCGCTCCATGTTGGTCGTCATGTGCGTCCTCTAGCACGCGTCCGGGTTCGGGCGGACGATCGCCGGAGTCACGGGCCGGGGGCCGGCGGGGTGGCCGACGCGGGGGCCGCCGGGGTGGCCGAGGCCGGGGTCACGGGCGGCGGGTGGCCCACGCCACGGTGGTCGGCGACCGCCAGGGCGGCGAGCAGCGCCGTGAGGAGGGCGGCAACCACCAGGCCGGTGGCCTCGGCAGCGAGGGGGATCGCCACCACCAGGGCGACCACGACGGCGAGGCGCGTCCGCGCCTGGTGGCGCCCGACCCGTGCGGCGAAGACCGCCAGCCCCAGGAGGTAGAGGGCCGGGCCACCGAGTGTCACGAGTGCGCCGGCCGTCCCCAGCTCGTCGCCGGGGTGGGCGATGACAAGCTCGTCGCCCACGGCGGCGAGCAGCACGCCCGCGACGATGGGGAAGTGCAGGTAGGTGTACGCGTCGCGGCCGACCTGCCCCGGCAGCTCGTCGGCGGTGATCCGCCGCACGGCCGAGCCCGCCACCTGGCCGAAGTAGAGCCACCACAGCGCCGTCGACGACAGGAACGACAGCGCGAGGGCCACGCCGACCGGCGTGTCGAGCGCGGAGCCCGAGGTCGCGGAGCCTGTGAGCACGATGCTCTCGCCGAGCACGATGATGACGAGCAGCTGGAAGCGCTCGCTGAAGTGCCCCGGATCGATCTCCCACTCGCGCAGCGGCGTGCGGCCCCAGCCCGGCAGCCAGTAGCGGGCGAGCGGGCCGGCCAGATCGAGCCCGAGCGCCGCCAGCCACAGCGCCCAGCGGGCTGCGTCCCCCGCGACGGCGCCGCCGAGCCACAGCGGCAGCGACGCCGCGCTCCACGCCAGGATCTGCACGAAGTTGCGGTGGAACGGGCCCGGGGGGGTCACCGCCACGACGAAGGCGTTGCGCCCGATCTGCAGCGCCCCGTAGGCGGCGGCGAACAGCATCGCCCGGTCGCCGAACCCCTCGGGGATCGCGACCGCCATGAGCAGGCTGGACAGCATCACGAAGACGAGCACGAGCCGCACCGGCGCGGTCTCGGGGTCGAACCAGTTCGTCATCCAGGTCGTGTAGTTCCACGCCCAGTAGACGGCGAGCAGCAGGAAGGCCGTGCGGGCGGCGCCGGCCCAGTCGAGGTCCGCGAGGAGGTGGTGCGAGAGCTGCGTGATAGCGAACACGTAGACGAGGTCGAAGAACAGCTCGAAGTACGTCGCCCGGTGCTCGCTGCCGTCGCGGCGGCGCACGTAGGGGATGTCCGGTACGACGGTCCCCGCCGCCGCCCCGTCGATCGCCATGGCGCACAGGCTAGGGCCGGTCGGATGAGCAGGCCTCAGCTGTCGGCTGATGGCCCGGCGAAGGCGTCGAGTAGGGCGCGCAGCGTCTCTCGCGCCTCGAGGAGTCGGCCGGCCGACACGCCCGCACGCGCCAGCAGCTCGGTGCGGGACCGGGCCGAGTCGTCGAAGAGCCGCTCGAGGGTCTTCGCACCGGGCTCGGTCAGCGCCACGAGCGGCGAGCGGGCGTGCAGGGGGTTGGGCCGCAGCTCGACCAGCCCGACCGCCTCGAGGTCGTGGACGATCCGCTGGACGCTCGGGCGGGCGTGGCCGAGCCGGTGGGCGATGGCGGGCACCGTGCGCGCACCGTCGGAGACGACGCTCATCACGTGCCAGCGGGCCGCGGTCTGGCCCAGGTCGGCGGCCATGCGCTCGCTCGTCCGGCGGGAGGTACCGGCCAGTTCGTACACGTCGGCGATCAGCAACCGGTAGGCGGCAACGGCATCCACGGCAACGACCATACCAGCATGCTGGCATGATGGAAGCATGCTTCCGTCAGCGCCGAGGCTCGGCAGATGGCAGGCCGTCCCGCTGGCCATCGGCTCGGTCGCCGGGTCCGGGATCCTGTTCCTGCCCTCGGCCGTCTACGCCGAGGCAGGCGATGCCAGCCTGGTCGTGTGGCTCGTGGCCACGGCGCTGTGCCTCCCCATGCTGGCGATGTTCGACGACATGGTCCGGGCCAACCCCGAAGGTGACGGTATCGAGGCGTTCATCCGCGCCGGCCTCGGCGACGTGGTCGGCCGGTGCGTGCCGCTCATGTTCCTCGCGCTGGTGGTGGTCGGCCTGCCCGCCGGGGCGCTGGTGGCCGGCCGCTACGTCGCCCAGGCGGTCGGCGCCGGGCGGTCGGCGGCCGTGCTGTGCGCGCTGTCGCTCCTCGCCGCGGCGGTCGCCGCCAACCTCGTCGGATCGCGCACCAGCGCCCGCGTGCAGCACGCCGGCACGGCGGCGCTCGTGGCGATGGCGGTCGCGCTGATCGCCGCGGCCGCGCCGGGCGTGTCCGGCGGCCTGGACACGGTGGCCCCGAGCCTCGGTCACCTCGGTCCGGTTCTGCCGGCGGTCCTGCTCGCCTTCTGGGCGTTCGCCGGCTTCGAGAACCTGACGTTCCTCAGCCGCGAGCTGCGCGACCCCCGCCGCGACTTCCTGCCGGTCAGCACCGTCGCCCTCGGCACCTACGGGCTGTTCACGATCCTGCTCACCGTCGCCATCGCCGTGCGCATCCCCCGCGCCGAGGTCGACGAGGTCACCGGGCTGCTGCAGCTCGCGGAGACGGTCCGGCCCCGCGCCCTGGTCGTTGGCGCCGTGACCGGGATCGCGTTCGGCGCCATGGCACTCAACGCGGTCGCCTGGGTGTGGGGCGTCTCCCAGCTCTTGGCCCGCGCCGCCACGACCGGCGCGCTGCCCCCGGCGCTCGGCCGGACCGCACCCACCGGTGTGCCCCGGCGCGCCGTCCTCTTGATGGGCGCCCTGTTCGCCGTGACCGCCGCCGCGCTCGCCGCGTTCCCTCGCGTCCTCGTGGACGCCGTGGCGACGGCCGGTGCCATCTTCGTGGTGCTCTACCTGCTCAGCATCGTGTCGTACGTGCGGGTGCGCGGGCTGACGGCCCGCTCGGTCCCAAACCTGCCGTTCCTCCTCGTCCTCGGTGCCGCCCTGGTGCAGTCCGGATGGCGGTCGCTCTACGCCGTGGTCGTGTTGGCCGGGTCCCTGGCGGCGCAGGTCACCGCGCGGCGGCGGCGCAGGAGGGCCGCCGGCGAGCGGGTCTCCTCGGGCCGGTCCGGTCCGAGGTAGCCTGTGTCGTGAGCGCCCCGCCGCCCGACGGCCCCGCCGAGGACCCTCTGGCCTGGTTGCTGAAGGTCTCCCATACGCTGCCGCCGGCCGAGCTGAGCGACGCGGTGGCCGAGGCCCTGACCCAGGTCGGTGCCCGGTCGTCGCACATGTTCCTCGTCGACCACGACCAGATGTCGCTCCACCCCTTCCGCCCCGGCGCGTCCGACCTCGAGTCGTTCCGGGTGGACGGCACGGTCGGAGGGCGGGCCTACGCGTTGGAGCAGACCGTCACGATGCCGGTCGACGGCGGCGTGCGGATGTGGGTTCCGCTGCTCGACGGCACCGCCCGCTTCGGCGTGATGTGCGTCGAGTTCGCCGCAGAGGATGCGAGCGACGACCACACGACGACGGCGGTCGAACGCGTGGCCGCCCTGGCCGCCGAGCTCGTCATCTCCAAGCACCAGTACACCGACCTCATCGAACTGGTCCGCCGGAATCGGCCCATGACGCTCGAGGCGGAGCTGCAGCGCGGCAACCTCCCGCCCGTCGCCCTCATCACGCCCCAGATCGTCGTGGCCGGCATCCTGCTGCCCGCCTACGAGGTGGCGGGCGACAGCTTCGACTACGCCCTGGACGCCGACGCACTCGAGGTCGCCGTCATAGATTCGGTGGGCCACGAGCTCGAGTCCTCGCTCATCTCCCACCTCGTGCAGGGCAGCCTGCGCAACAGCCGCCGCAACGGCCTCGACCTCCCCGACGCCTATGCGGCGGCCGACGCCGCCGTGGCGCGCCTGTTTCCCGACCTGCGCTTCGCCACGGCGGCGTTCGGTCGCCTCGACCTGGCCTCGGGCCTGTTCCGGTGGATCTCCGCCGGGCACCCGCCCCCGCTGGTCATCCGCGACTCGAAGGTGGTCGGCGAAGCACCGACCGTCCCCGTCCTGCCGATCGGCCTCGGCGGCAAGGACCCGGTGGTAAACGAGGTGGTCCTCGAGTCCGGTGACGCCCTACTGATCTACACCGACGGCGTCACCGAGGGCGGGGTCCGCGGCCACGAGCGGTTTGGGCTGGACCGGTTGGTCGACCTGCTGGAGCGCCACCTCCTCGCCGACCTGCCGCCGTCCGAGATGCTGCGCCGCCTCGTCGCCGCCGTGCTGGAGCACAGCAGCTACGAGCTGCACGACGACACCACGATGCTCCTCGTCGAGAACCGTGGCGCTCCGGGCCCGGCAGCGCAGGCCTAGTCGACGATCGAGCCGCAGCTCAGGTTCGCCACGCTCGCCGGCGGCGGCCGCCGCTCGGCCTCGCCCGTCACGGCTCCCGGACCGGGCGCACCTCGATCGTCCCGTAGCTCGGGCGGGGTGACGGGACACGACGTCGATCGCCTCAGGCGCGAACAGGCCGCCGGGTGGGCGCACTGGGCGCTCCCACCCGGCGGCCGTCTCCCCGGCCCGGCTGGGGGGCGGGCCGTGGGACGACGGCGTGGGGTGACGGGGCGGACGTCACCCCACGCCGAATTCAGGCGCGTCCGTCGCGGAAGCGACCGGCGGCGAGCATGCCGACGCCGATGACGATGAGCGCCAGGCCCGCGGCGACGACCGGGGCGGTGTTGATGCCGGTCCGGGGCAGGGTGCCGCCGACGGCCGCGGTGGTGGTGGGCGTGGTCGGCA
>DATHAO010000028.1:0-19016 GCA_035296625.1 Acidimicrobiales bacterium
TTGGCACGGTAGCCAAAGGGCGGAGGCCGGCGCGTGCGAACGCGGACACGTTGCGTCGGGTGGGCCCGTGCCGCCGTGAGCCTCGTGCGCTGCCGCCGCGGTCCGCTCACCGGCCGGGCCGGCGCGTCAGCGGGCCAGGGCCAGCTGCAGCGAGAAGGCGACGAGGATGGCGAGGCCGCAGGCCAGGGCCGCGATGATGAGGCGCCGGGTGCTCATGACGGTCGCCCACGGTAGGGGACGCGGCAGCCCGTGGGCTCACCGGCCGGCCGGACCGGCGCGCCGTCCGTGACCGGTAGAGTCCCCGGTACACGGCCTCTTCGTCCTCTCGGGAGGTGGTCCCCACGGCCGATCACTTCGACGTCGTCGTCATCGGCGGCGGCCCCGGCGGCTACGCGGCGGCGCTCTACGGCGCCAGCGCCGGGCTCAACATCGCTCTCGTCGAGCAACAGTGGATCGGCGGGACCTGCCTGAACGTCGGGTGCATCCCCGCCAAGGAGCTGCTCGAGACGGCGCACGTCTTCCGCACGGTCTCCGAGGCGAGCGCCTTCGGCATCGAGGCCGGCCAGCCCCAGGTCGACTGGGCGGTCACCCAGAAGCGCAAGCAGGCGGTCGTCGACGAGCTCGTCGGCGGCGTCAGACAGCTGCTGAAGGGCCGAAAGGTCACGATCTACGACGGCCACGGCCGCCTCCACGCCGGCCACCGCGTCTCGATCGAGGGCGGCGAGTCGGGTCAGCTCGAGGTCACCGGCGACGCCGTGATCATCGCCGCCGGCTCGGTCACCCGCACGATCCCCGGCTTCGAGGTCGACGGCCGCATCGTCATGACCTCTGACGAGGTGCTTTCGATACCCGAGGTGCCCGGCACCGCGGTCGTCATCGGCGGCGGCGCAATCGGCTGCGAGTTCGCGTCGATGATGTCCGACCTCGGCACGCAGGTGACGATCCTCGAGGCCCTGCCCAAGATCCTCCCCGGCTGCGACAAGGACGTCACTTCGGTCGTCGAGCGCTCGTTCAAGAAGCGCGGCATCGAGGTGCGCACGAAGGTCAAGGTCACCGGCCACGAGCCCGGCGACAGCGGCACCGTCGTCCAGGTCGAGGGCGCCGACCCGCTCAAGACCGATGTCGTCGTGGTGTCGGTGGGCCGCAAGCCAGCGACCGACGACCTCGGCCTCGACGGCACGGCGGTCGAGATAGACGAGCGCGGCTTCCTCGTGGTCGACGAGGTCATGCGCACCGGCGAGGCCCGCGTGTGGGCCGTCGGCGACTGCGTCGCCACCCCGGCGCTGGCGCATGTCGGCTTCGCCGAGGCCATGGTCGCCATCCAGGACATCCTCGGCGAGCATGCCACGCCCATCGACTACGGCAAGGTTCCCTGGGGCATCTACTGCCGGCCCGAGGTGGCCTTCGCCGGCCACTCCGAGCAGTCGGCCAAGGAGGCCGGCTACGACGTCGTCGCCGTGAAGCACCGCTACAGCGCGAACAGCCGGGCCAAGATCATCGGCGACCTGGAAGGCCTCGTGAAGGTCATCGCCGAGAAGACGCCGGACGGCACGGCCGGCACGATCCTCGGCGTGCACATGGTCGGCCCCTGGGTCACCGAGCAGCTCGGCCAGGGGTACCTCGCCGTCAACTGGGAAGCGACCGTCGACGAGGTGGCCGCGTTCATCCAGCCGCACCCCACGCTGTCCGAGCTGTTCGGCGACACGGTGCAGGACATGACGGGCCGCCGCCTCCACTGACCACCCGACGGCGACGGCTCCCTGCGCCGGGCCGTCGCCCGTTCCGCCGCCCACCTACCGGAGTAACGCCACAGCCATGGCCGACATCCAGATGCCCCAGCTCGGTGAGACCGTCACCGAGGGCACGATCACCAAGTGGTTCAAGCAGGTCGGCGACCAGGTCGCCGAGGACGAGCCGCTGTTCGAGGTCTCGACCGACAAGGTCGATTCCGAGGTGCCATCACCCATCTCGGGTGTCGTCTCCGAGATCCTGGTCGACGAGGGCGACACGGTCGACGTGGGCGCGGTGCTGGCCCGGGTGGGCGACGCGCCCGCCGGCGGCGGCGACGGGGGTGCCCCGGCCGATGCGGACGCCGAGGCCGAGGCCCCGGCTACCGAGCCGGAGGCCGCCGAGCGCGAGGCGCCCGCCGAGCCCGAGGCGCCCGAGGCCCCGCAGGGCGGCGACGGCGGCGGCGAGGCCACGGCCGAGGAGGAGGCCACGGCGGCCGCCGGCCCGGTGTCGCCCGAGACCCCGGCGCCCGCCGCCGAGCAGCCCGCGCCGGCGCCCGAGGGTGGCGGCGACCAGGCGCCGGCCGCCCCCGCCGCGGCCGGCAGGGGCACCGACGGCGCCAACGGCAAGCTGCTCTCCCCGGTCGTGCGCCGCCTCATCTCCGAGAACGACCTCGACGTCGGCGCCATCACCGGCACTGGCCCCGGCGGGCGCATCACCCGGAGCGACGTGCTGGCCGCGCTCGACAAGGGCGCCTCGGCGCCGGCCGCCGCTCCGGCCCCTGCCGCCCAGGCCCCGGCTGCGGCACCGGCGGCCCCCGCCCCCGCTCCGGCCGCCGCCCGTCCCGCCGCCCCCGCCCGCCCCCAGGTGCGCCCCGGCGAGCGCGACACGTCGATCCCCCACAGCAACATGCGCCGGCGCACCGCCGAGCACATGGTGGGCTCGAAGCAGACCTCGGCCCACGTCTACGCGACGATCGAGGTCGACTTCGAGGCCGTCGAGCGGGTGCGCCGGGCTGCCAAGGACGAGTGGAAGGCGACCGAGGGCTCGAGCCTCACCTACCTGCCCTTCATCAGCCGGGCCGTGGTCGACGCCATCCGCGAGTACCCCGAGGTCAACGCCAGCTTCGGCGAGACCGAGCTGGTGGTGCACAACTACGTGAACCTCGGCATCGCCGTCGACCTCGACTTCAAGGGCCTCATGGTGCCGGTCGTCCAGGACGCCGACAGCAAGCGCCTCCGGGCGATCGCCCGCGACATCGCCGACCTCGCCCGCCGCGCCCGGGCCAAGAAGCTCGGCCCCGACGACATCGCCGGGGGCACGTTCACGATCACGAACCCCGGGCCGTTCGGCACGACGCTCACGCTGCCGATCATCAACCAGCCGCAGGTGGCGATCGTCTCGACCGACGGGGTCAAGCGGCGGCCGGTTGTGATCGACCTGCCCGACGGCAGCGAGGGCATCGCCATCCACTCGGTGGGCAACATCACCCTCACGTGGGACCACCGGGCCTTCGACGGCGCCTACGCCGCCAGCTTCCTGCACCGCATCAAGGAGATCCTCGAGACACGGGACTGGGAGGCCGAGCTGGCGTGAGCCGGCCGGCCCGCCCGGGGCGCCCGTCGGCGGCGAGGGTCCCTAGGCTCGCACCATGACGTTGCGCATCCGCTGGCTGGGTCGGGTGCCCTACCGCGAGGCGCTCGCCGTGCAGCGGGGCCTCTACGAGCGGTCGGCCGACGACCACCTCCTGCTGCTCGAGCACCCGCACGTCTACACGCTCGGCAAGCGGGCCGACATGCGCCACGTGCTGCGGCCCCCGGCGGAGTTGGGTGCCGACCTCGTGCGGGCCGACAGGGGTGGCGACGTCACCTACCACGGGCCCGGCCAGCTCGTCGGCTACCCGATCGTGTCGCTGCCCCCGAAGGGCGGCGGCGAGCGCACGGGCATGGCGGACACGGTGGCCTACGTCCGCTCGGTCGAGCAGCTCGTCATCGACGCCCTGTCCGATCTGGGCCTGCCCACCGCCGGCCGTCTGCGCGAGTACCCCGGCGTCTGGATCGAGCCCGAGAGCGACCACCCCCGCAAGGTCGCCGCCATCGGCGTGCGCCTCAGCCGGGGTCGCTCGATGCACGGATTTGCGTTGAACGTGGCCCCCGACATGGATTTCTTCGGCCGCATCGTGCCGTGCGGCATCCCCGACAAGGGGGTGACGTCGCTGGCGCAGGAGGGCATCGCCGTTCCGATGCGGGCCGTCGTCGACGCCGTGGCCGCTGGCGCCGCCGGGCTGTGGGGCGCAGGCAGGGGCGTCGACGTCGAGCGCCAGGACGTCGTGTGGCGCCAGTCGCCCGACGACCTCTCGGCGTTCAGCCGCGGCGAGGGCCCCGGCGAGGTCGTCTCCGCCAGCGGCCGTCCCACCGGTCGCCTGGCGGCGGTGGCGGCGACCAAGCCGAGCCGCGGCCGCGAGGCGCCCACCGACGGTTCCGGTGCCCGACAGACCGCCATGTCGGTCCCCGCGGCGCCAGAACGGGCGGACGGCGACGGCGTGCCGGTCCGCCTCAAGAGCCGCCTGGCGCAGGCCGGCGTGACCGACGGGCTTGCCATCGCCACCCGCAAGCCGGACTGGCTCCGCACGACGCTGAAGACGCCGCCGTCGTACCTCAGGCTGAAGCACACGATGCGGGACCTGGGGCTCGTCACGGTCTGCGAGGAGGCCGGCTGTCCGAACATCTACGAGTGCTGGTCCGACGGCACGGCCACGTTCATGATCAACGGCGAGCGCTGCACCCGGGCGTGCGGCTTCTGCCTCGTCGACACTCGCCACCCCCGGGCGCTCGACCCCACGGAGCCCGGGCGCGTCGCCGAGGCCGTCGATCGCATGGGCCTGAGGTTCGCCGTGGTCACCGCCGTGGCCCGCGACGATCTGCCCGACGGCGGGGCGGGGGCGTTCGCCGCCACGATCGCCGCGATCCGCCGCCGCACGCCCGGCGTGCAGGTCGAGGTGCTGATCCCCGACTGCAAGGGCGACGAGTCGGCGCTCGCTGCGATCTTCGACGCTCGGCCCGACGTGCTGAACCACAACACCGAGACCGTCGCCCGCCTGCAGCGGGCGGTGCGGCCCTCGGCCGGCTACGCCCGCACGCTCTCGGTGCTGGCGCGGGCCAAGGACGCCGGCCTGGTCACGAAGTCGGGCCTGATCGTGGGCATGGGCGAGACCGACGACGAGGTCGTCGCCACGCTCGCCGACCTGCGGGGCGTGGGCGTCGACATCGTCACGATCGGGCAGTACCTCCGGCCCACGACGCACCACCTGCCGGTCGCACGCTGGGTCGAGCCGGCCACGTTCGACCGCTACCGCGAGGTGGGCGAGGCGATGGGCATCCCGCACGTCGAGTCGAGCCCGCTGACCCGGTCGAGCTACCACGCCCGCCAGGCGGCCGGCGACGCCGCGAGGACCGGCGCCCTCGCCGCCACCTGACCCGCCCGACGGGGCCGGCCGGGTGCCGTCGGCAGAAGGAAACGCGGGCGACCGCGGCAGCAGCCACCCGTAGCGTGAGGCGCATGGGCCTCGTCCTCGACGCGCTGAACGACAGCCTCACCGATTTCGTGACCCGCCAGAAGCTGTTCTTCGTGGCGACGGCGCCGTCGGGCGACGGCGGGCACGTGAACGTGTCGCCGAAGGGTCTCGAGGGGTCGTCCGTCGTGATCGACCAGCGGACGGTCGCGTACGTCGACCTGGGGGGCAGCGGCATCGAGACCACGGCCCACCTGCGCGACAACGGTCGCATCACGCTCATGTTCTGCGCGTTCGACGGCAAGCCGCTCATCGTTCTGCTCTACGGGCGGGGCGAGACGCTGCTGCCGGCCGACGCCGACTTCGGCACCCTGCGCCCGGCGTTCCGGCACGACCCCCGGGTCGTACGCTCGATCATCCGGGTGGCGGTCGACCGGGTGACCACGTCGTGCGGCTACGCCGTACCCTTCATGGACTACGCCGGCGACCGCTCGACGCTCGTCGACCGCATCGAGCGCAAGGCCCCCGAGGACTTCGCGGAGCGCTGGGCGGGCGGCAACGCCGCCAGCATCGACGGCCTCCCGGGGCTCGACTACGACGCGGAGGGGGCCGTGGCGGCGGCGGCCCGGCAGCTCAGCCCGCAGCCGTAGGCTGGCGCCGATGCTCGCCCGACGTGCCGATCGTGTCCGTGCCCGCATGGCCGACGTGGGCGTCGACGTCCTGCTGCTGTCCGTCGGGCCCGACCTGCCGTACGTGACGGGCTACGAGGCCATGCCGCTCGAACGGCTGACCATGCTGGTTCTGCCCCGCGAGGGCGACGCCACGCTGGTCGTGCCCCGGCTCGAGGCCCCCCGGGTGGTCGAGCGCCCCGACGTGTTCGGCCTCGTCCCGTGGGACGAGACCGACGACCCGATCGCCCTCGTCGCCGGCCTCGTCGGCCCGGCGGCAACCGTGGCGATCGGCGACCGCACGTGGGCCCGATTCGTGCTCGACCTGCAGGCCGCCCTGCCCGCCGTCCGGTTCCGGCGGGCCGCCGACGTCGTCGGCCCGCTCCGCGCCGTGAAGGAGCCGGCCGAGGTCGAATCGCTGCGCCGGGCCGCGGACGCCGCCGACCGGGTGGCCGCCCAGCTGCACGCCGGGCAGATCCCGCTCGTCGGGCGCACCGAGGCCGAGGTCTCGGCCGACATCGGGCGCCGCCTCGTCGACGAGGGCCACCAGCGGGTCAACTTCGCGATCGTCGCCGCCGGCGAGAATGCGGCCAGCCCCCATCACGAGGCGGGCGCCCGGGTCATCCGCGGCGGCGACGTGGTGCTCTGCGACTTCGGCGGCACGATGCTCGACGCCGAGGGCGTGGGCTACTGCAGCGACATCACACGGTGCGTGCACGTGGGCGAGCCGCCGGCCGAGGTGGCCGAGGCCTACGCCGTGCTGCACGAGGCCCAGCAGGCGGCGGTGGCGGGCGCCGCCGTCGGGGTGGCTTGCGAGGATGTCGACGGCATCGCCCGGGGCATCATCGCCGCCGCGGGGTACGGCGACCGGTTCATCCACCGCACCGGCCACGGCATCGGCGTCGAGGAGCACGAGGACCCCTACATCGTGTCGGGCAACGCCACACCACTCGCTCGCGGCCACGCCTTCTCGGTCGAGCCGGGCATCTACGTGCCCGGCCGGTTCGGCCTGCGCCTCGAGGACATCGTCGTCGCCGCCGACGCCGGCCCCGACCCGCTCAACCGGGCCGTCCACGACCTGGTCGTCGTCGACGCCTGAGAGGCTGCCCCCACGGTTCCCGATCGTCTTCTCGGCCACCCGTCGGCCGGGAGGTGGAACGACGCGGTGCCTCCTCTCCTGGCGCCTTCGGCGGTGGGCCGCCGGGCCCCGTTGCGCCCTCGGCGCGGCCTCCGCGGTGGGCCGCCGAGGCCGAGTTGCCGGGTGCGCCCGGCGGCCGCCTACCCTCGCCCGCCGTGATCCGCCTCGACGCCGCCACCGTGCTGCTCCAGTGGGCCGCGGGCGGGCTGCTGTTCCTGTGGGTGACCACGCGGGGCCGCGAGGTCGGCATCGGCTACGGCTGGCTGGTGCGCGGCACCTACCTGCTCATGGCGCTCGGCGCCCTGGTCGTGGGCGCCGCGGTCGACCCGGTGCCGGTGCGCGAGGCGTCGTCCGCCGCCGTGGTGCTGGCCGCCGGCGCCGCGCTCGGCGTGTCGATCGTGCGCCGCAAGGCCGGGGTGGCGGGGGAGCGGGCCCGGGTGGCGCGGCGCAGCGAGCGCGTCGTGGCCATGACCGGCATCGACCGGCGCCCCGACGGCCCCGACCCCGACGCAGCCGAGTTCCCTCCGGTGCTCGATCTCGTCGCGCCGCTCGCGGCCGTGCCCGGGCTGGTGGCCGCAGGCGTCGCGGCGGGCGACCCGGCCTGGCTGTCGGTGGCCCGGGTGCTCGTCGGTGCCGCCTTCCTCGGCGCCATCTCCGACGGCATGCTGCTCGGCCACTGGTACCTCGTGCAGCCCGGCCTGGCCCGCAAGCCCCTGCTCGAGATGGTGCGGTGGACGGGGGTGATCTGGCCGTTCGAGGTGGTCCTGCTGCTCGTACCGACGGGCATGGCCTCGGTGCTCAGCGGGTCGATCGACGACGGCTACAACGGCATGCTCGGCTGGTTCTGGGTGGCGTGCGCGGTCACGACGATCGGCCTCGTCGTCGTCACGCGGGCGGCCCTCCGTGAGCGCTACTACTCGGCGGTCATGGCGGCCACCGGCCTGCTCTACCTGGCCATCCTCACGGCGTTCGGGACCGACCTCGTGGCCCGGGCCCTGCTCGCCACCTGAGCGGACCGCGCCGGCCGCTGCCCACGTGCGGTCCAGTGGACCGGCGGCCAGGGGCGGGCCAGGCGAGCGGGATCAGGGGAGCAAGCCCGCCTGCTGGCCCGGCCCCCCGAGCACGCCGGCGGGGACCGGTTGACGGGGCGCGGAGGGGAGCCAGCGTCGTCGTCCGACCGGGGTACGGCTCTCCGACGCTGTGCTCCGAACATCACGCCCCGTCCGGTCGCAGACCAATAGTCCGCCTTTGTCAGTAGCGGTGTCAACACTTTTCGCGGCGTTCAGCCGCGAAGAGTGGTCAACCGACAGGACGGTCGGGCCGATATCGGGTTGCAGCGGGCCACCCCCCCACCGGGAACGGTGACGACGTAGCCCGTGCCGAAGCCCTCCTCGGGGAACGGGTAATCGGTCGAGACGTACTGGGCACCGCTGGCCCAGGCCGCCTCGCGCTGGCGCGTGTCGCCCGAGCGCGCCTGCACGGTGTCAGCGTCCGCCCGGGTGCGCACGATGAACCCGTCGGCCACCAGGGTGCGGATCCGCTCGGCGTCGCCCACCGGGTCGTTGACGACGACGATGCCGGCGTCGTCGTCGGGTGGGGCGGCGCTCACGAAGACGAGCCGGTCCGCCAGATCGGGGTGCAGGGCCCGGTAGGCGGCCCGCTTGGCCCCCCCGTCGTCGAGCACGAACAACACCCGTCCCCGGGCGGTCGTCAAGCTCGGCCAGCGGTGCGCTCGCACGGCGTCCGGCAGGGTCCGATGGCCGCCCCGGACCTCGCCCGGCGTGATGATCCGGCCCGCGTCGAAGACGGAGCGGATCTCGCTCTCCAGCGTGGCGAATCCTTCCGCGGTCCACGCCGGCGGGACGACGAAGCCGAACCCCGGGTCGGGGATCGCGTCGTCCTTCGCCTCGACCTGGATCGTGATCGGCAGGTGGTGCGGGTGGGCGTCGGACCAGGCCCGCACCTGCGTCAGGCAGTCGACGAAGGTCGGGCACGTCGAGCGGTAGTCCACCTCCTGCACGTGCAGGACCTTGAGCCCCGGTCCGGCGAGCCGGGGGTCGGGGGCGGCGAGACCCAGCGCAGGTACGAGCTTCGGGGCTGCGTAGAGGCCGCCCGGGGGATCGTCGAGGAACACGTCGAGCTCGAGTTGGCGCACCCCGGCGTCGAGCTCGTCAACCAGGGGACGGTGGGTGTACTCGAAGCCGTCGGCCTCGGGGCCCAGGAAGGACCGCAGCGCCGCGAGCAGCGTCGGCTCGGGTTGTACGTGGTAGCTGTTGTGCGTCCCGAGCACCTGGATCTCGTTGATGCGCACTGCCGGCCGGGGACCGGGCCCGCCGGGAACGGTGTGGCACGCCACCGATCCCGTGAGCGCCAGCGCGGCCATCATGAGGCCCACGGCCCCCCGACGCGTCAGCATCGGGACAGCATGCCACCGTCGGCCGCCCGGGGCCCGGACATGTGCCAGGTCGCGACCGCAGCGCCATCCCGGTGCCCCCGGGGGCCGCCCTGTCCCGCGGGCCCCGGGGGACACCAGACCAAGCGGGGGCCCGCTCCGGTGGCCGGCGGGGGAAGGGGGCGCAACGGGGCGCTGTCGCACCGGCTGCTCACCCGTCCGCCCTGTCCCTCGTCGGCGCGATGACGACTGTGACGCTAAGTGCTTATCCGGACGTTAGCGGTGACCGCGCAGCTCGTGCCGGCCTGACTAGTACGGCCGCGCGCAGCGTCCCGAACCCGCGAACGCTTGGAGGATCTTCCCAGAGGGCATAATCACTACATGCCCCGTGCGATCTGGAGCGGCGCGATCAGCTTCGGCCTCGTCAACATCCCCATCAAGCTGTTCAACGCCGTGTCGCGCAAGAGCGTTCACTTCAACCAGATCGACAGCCGCACCGGTGCGCGCATCCAGTACCGGAAGGTCTCGGCGGTCGACGGCGACGAGGTCCCGTCCGAGGCGATCACCAAGGGCTACCAGCTCTCCAGCGGCGAGTACGTCCTGGTGGGCGACGACGAGCTCGCGGCGCTCGACCCTGAGTCGTCGCGCTCGATCGACATCGAGCAATTCGTCGACCTCGCCGAGATCGACCCGGTCTTCTACGACGCCGCCTACTACGTCGCCCCCGACAAGGCGGCCCGCAAGCCCTACGCGCTGCTGGCCCGCGCCATGGAGGAGGAGGGCAAGGTCGCCATCGCCCGCTTCGTCATGCGCACGAAGCAGTATCTGGCGGCGCTGCGCCCCAAGGACGGGGTGCTGATGCTCTCGACGATGGTCTACGCCGACGAGGTCAACGACCCCCACGAGCTGGGCGAGCTCGACGACATCGAGGGCGTCGACGTCAGCGACCGCGAGATCCGCATGGCCAGCCAGCTCATCGAGTCGCTCAGCGAGCCGTTCCAGCCGGGCGACTTCCAGGACGAGCACCGCAACCAGGTGCTCGAGCTCGTCGAGCGTAAGGCCGCAGGCGAGGAGCTGGTGCCCGCACCGGCCCCCGTGGCCGAGGAGCGGGTCGTGGACCTCATGGCCGCGCTCGAGGCCAGCGTCAAGGAAGCGAAGCAGGCCCGAGGCCGACACCCCACCGCGAAGAAGGCGGCGTCCGACGGCGAGGAAGCCGAGACCGGCACCGAGTCGGCGTCGGGCGACACCAAGACCAAGACCAAGCCTCGGGCCAAGACGGCCAAGCGCAAGTCGGCCTAGCACCTCGCGGGCGCGATCCTGCGGCGGTTCCGCCGCACAGCCGCACGGATCTGCCGCAGGTTCGGTCGGCGTTGGGCGGAGGCGAGGATGCGCAACCGCCGGGGTCGATACCGTCGGCGGCATGGACAGCACGGTCGTGACCGTCCGGACCGGTGGCCGCCCGGCCGTGGTCGACCTGACCGACGAGGTCGGCCGCTTCTGCGGCCCACGGGGCGACGGCCTGGTGTCGGTGTTCGTGCCCCACGCCACCGCCGGCGTGGCGATCATCGAGACCGGCGCCGGCAGCGACGACGACCTCGTCGCGGCGCTCGACGCCCTGCTGCCCCGCGACGGCCGCTGGCGCCACCGCCACGGCTCACCCGGTCACGGCGCCGACCACGTGATGCCTGCCTTCGTGGCGCCCAGCATCACGGTTCCCGTGCTCGACGGCCGTCCGGCGTTGGGGACCTGGCAGTCGGTCGTGCTGGTCGACACGAACGTCGACAACGCCGAGCGCCAGGTCCGCCTCAGCTTCCTCTCCGGCTGACCGGGACCTCGCGGGTCAGCGGACCACGAAGTACTTGGCCTGCGGGTGGTGGCAGACCAGGGCGGACGTCGTCTGCTCGGGTTGGTACTGGAAGCCCGTCTCCTCGTTGCACTCCAGGCCGATGCGCTCGCCCCCGAGCAGCTTCATGACCGTCTCGTTGTCCTCGAGGTCGGGGCAGGCCCCGTAGCCCCACGAGTAGCGGCCGCCCCGGTACTGCTGGCGGAACAGGCCGGCGAGCGACGGCCCGTCCTCGCTGGCGAAGCCCCACTCCTGGCGCATGCGGGCGTGCCAGTACTCGGCGAGCGCCTCGGCCATCTCGACGCCGAGCCCGTGGAGCAGCAGGTACTCCTGGTAGCGATCATCGGCGAACAGCTTGGCCGTGCGCTCGGAGACCACCGGGCCCATCGTCACGATCGAGAAGGCGGCGTAGTCGACCTCGCCCGAGCCGACCGGCCGGAAGAAGTCGGGGATGGACAGGTACGGCGCCTTCGACTGGCGCGGGTACGAGAACCGGACCAGCTCCTCCCGGGCCAGCTCGTCGGTCCAGATGACCAGGTCGTTGCCGTCGCCGTTGGCGGGGAAGTAGCCGTAGACGACCTGGGGCTGCAGGAGCCCGTCGGCCTTGGCCTTGGCCAGCTCCTCGCGCAGGCGGGGGCGCAGGCGCTCCTTGAACTGGTCGTCGTTCTCGCCGTCCTCGGGCCGAAACTGCCACTGGTTGCGGAACAGGGCCGTCTCGTTCAGGTAGGCGCCGATGTCGTCGAGCGAGATGCCCTTCACGATCTGGGAGCCGACGAACGGCGGGGCGAACACCTCGTTGTCGTCAACGACGTCGGGCGAGCGGGTCGGCAGGTCGGCGGCGTCGGGGACGTTCGCCCCCTTCTCGGCCAGCCCGAGCGACGCCCGCGACGGCACACGGGAGTCGGACGGCACCCGGCCCCAGTCCGGGTCGTCGGCCTCATCGCCCCGCTTGATGGCGCCGAGCTTGTCCATCACGCGCAGGCCCTCGAAGGCGTCCTTGCCGTAGAAGACGCGCCCGGCGTAGACGTCGCGCAGGTCGCGCTCGACGTAGCTGCGGGTCAGTGCTGCGCCGCCGAGCAACACCGGGATGTCACTGAGCTCGCGGGAGTTCAGCTCCTCGAGGTTGTCGCGCATGATGAGGGTCGACTTCACGAGCAGGCCCGACATGCCGATGGCATCGGCCCGCACCTCGCGGGCCTTGTCGATCATGTCGGCGATCGAGATCTTGATGCCGAGGTTGTGTACCTCGTAGCCGTTGTTCGTGAGGATGATGTCGACGAGGTTCTTGCCGATGTCGTGCACGTCGCCCTTCACGGTGGCGAGCACGATGCGGCCCTTGCCGCTGTCGTCGTCGTCGGCCTTCTCCATGAACTGCTCGAGGTGCGCGACCGACATCTTCATGGTCTCGGCCGACTGCAGCACGAACGGCAGCTGCATCTGTCCCGACCCGAACAGCTCGCCCACGACCTTCATGCCGGACAGCAACACATCGTTGATGATGGCGAGCGGCGTCAGGCCAGCGGCCCGGGCCTCGTCGAGCTCGGCGATCAGGCCCTCGCGGTCGCCGTCGATGATGCGGTGCTTGAGCCGCTCCTCGACCGGCCAGCCCGAGCGATCCTGCTTCTCGGCCTTGGCCACCGTGACGTCCGCGAACACGTCGAGCAGCTTGGCCAGCGGGTCGTAGCCCGTGGCCTCGTCGCGCCGGTCGTAGATGAGATCGAGGCAGACCTGGCGCTGCTCGTCGGGGATCCTGTTGAGCGGCATGATGCGCGCGGCGTGCACGATCGCCGAGTCGAGCCCGTGGTCGACGGCCTCGAACAGGAACACCGAGTTGAGCACGTGCCGGGCGGCCGGCGAGAGGCCGAAGCTGACGTTCGACACGCCCAGAGTCGTGTAGACGCCGGGCAGCTCGGCCTTGATGCGACGGATCGCCTCGAGCGTGTTCATGGCGTCGCGGCGCAGGTCGTCGTCGCCGGTCGAGAGCGGGAACGTGAGCGCGTCGAAGATGAGGTCGCTCGGGTCGAGCCCATAGCGCTGCGTGGCCAGCTCGTGGATGCGGTGCGCGACGCGCATCTTCCACTCGACGTCGCGGGCCTGGCCCTCCTCGTCGATCAGCATGCAGACGATGGCGGCGCCGTACCCCTTCGCGAGGCGGCAGATCCGGTCGAACCGCTTGCCCTCCTCCTCGCCGTCCTCGAGGTTCGCCGAGTTGAGGATGGCCCGGCCGCCGAGGCGCTGGAGGCCCGCCTCGATGACCTGCGGCTCGGTCGAGTCGAGCACGAGCGGCACGGTCACCTGGGTGGCGAAGCGGCTGGCGATCTCGTCCATGTCGAGCGTGCCGTCTCGGCCGACGTAGTCGACGCAGACGTCGAGCACGTGCGCGCCCTCGCGCTCCTGATCGCGGGCGATCTTGACGCAGCTGTCCCAGTCGCCGGCCAGCATCGTGTCCCGGAACTTCTTCGAGCCGTTGGCATTCGTGCGCTCGCCGATGATGAGGAAGCTGGCGTCCTGCCGGAACGGCACGAAGCTGAACATCGACGTGGCGCCCGGTTCGCGGGTGGCGTCGCGACGGGCGGGCGTCAGGTCCTTGGCGACGGCGGCGAGTTCGCGGATGTGCTCGGGCGTCGACCCGCAGCAGCCGCCCACGACCTGCACGCCGAGCTCGGTCACGAATCGGGTCTGGTACTCGACGAGCTCGGCCGGCCGGAGGTCGTAGTGCATCTTGCCGTCGACGACCGAGGGGAGGCCCATGTTGGGCAGGCACGAGATCGGCTGGCGGGCGAAGGTCGAGAGGTGGCGCAGGTGCTCGCTCATCTCACCCGGGCCGGTGGCGCAGTTCAGGCCGAAGATGTCGGGACGGAGCGGTTCGACAGCGCCGAGCGCGGCGCCGATCTCGGAGCCGAGCAGCATCGTGCCGGTCTGCTCCATGGTGACCTGCACCTGCAGCGGAACCGACGTGCCGAGCGCGGCCATGGCCCGGCGTGCGCCGATGACCGCCGCCTTCACGGCCAGCAGGTCGAAGTGCGTCTCGGTGATGAGCAGGTCGACCCCGCCCTCGATCAGGCCGCGGGCCATGACCTCGTAGGCGTCGCGCAGGTCGGCGAAGGCGATCTGGCCGAGGGACGGCGACTTCGTGCCCGGCCCCATCGACCCGGCGACGAAGCCGCCGTAGCCGTCGGCCACCTCGCGGGCCACCCGGGCCGACGCCAGGCTGATCTCGTGCGCCCGGTCGGGGATGGCGTACTCGCCGAGCGGCACGGCGAAGGCGCCGAAGCTGTTGGTCTCGACGACGTCGGCACCGGCCCGGAAGAACGACTCGTGCAGATGGGCGATGACGTCAGGACGGGTGACCGACAAGATGTCGGTGCACCCCTCGAGCTCGGGCCCGCCGTAGTCGTCGGCAGTGAGCCCCAGCTCCTGCAGGTTGGTGCCGGTCGCGCCGTCGTAGACGACAACGCGCTCGTTGACCAGGTCGAGGAAGCGACTCATAGATAACCGCAGAGGCTACCGGTCGGCCGCGGCCTGGTCCGAGGCGGAAACCTGCCGTTCACCGCACGGCTCCTGCCACCGTGGGCCCAAGTCTGGGGGCCGCTCCAGCCGCTGGTCGTCTGAGAGCGCCGGTGGGCGGGAAGGGGGGAGGGGTGAGGCTTCTCGTCGGGACCTCGGGGTGGCAGTACAAGGACTGGCGCGTCGCGTTCTACGAGGGCCGCCCGCAGCGCCTGTGGTTGGCGCACTACGTCACCCGGTTCCCCACGGTCGAGGTCAACAACGCGTTCTACCGGTTGCCCGAGCGCTCGACGTTCGAGCGGTGGCGCGAGCAGACGCCGGAGGGCTTCGTGGTCACGGTCAAGGTCAGCCGGTACCTCACCCACGTGAAACGGCTGCGCGAACCCGCCGAACCGGTCGCACGGCTGGTGGACCGGGCCGCCGGGCTGGGGGACCGGCAGGGCCCGTTCCTCCTGCAGCTGCCGCCCACGCTGAAGGTGGCACCGGACCTGCTCGACGACTGCCTGGCGCAGTTCCCCGGCGGGGCGAGGGTGGCGGTCGAGCTCCGGCACGACTCGTGGTGGACCGACGAGGTGCGCGCCGTGCTCAGCCGCCGCGGGGCCACCCTGTGCTGGGCCGATCGGCGCAGCCAGCCGCTCACGCCGCTCTGGGCCACCGCTGCCTGGGGCTACCTGCGGCTGCACGAGGGCACGGCGTCGCCGTGGCCGTCCTACGGGCGCAAGGCGCTCGCGACGTGGCCCGACCGGCTGGCCGAGGCGTGGCCCGGCAGCGACGCGGACGTCTTCGTCTACTTCAACAACGACCAGGGCGCGGCGGCCGTGCGCGACGCCGCGGCGCTGGAGCGCCTGGCCGAGCGGCGGGGGTTCGAGGTCGCCCGCCCCGCGCCCCGGGGGCGGACCGAGTCCCCGGCCCCGTCGGCACGGGCATCCTGACCGGCCGCCGGTGGCCGGTCGAGAGGATGTCCACGGCGTCCGCCCGCCGCCTCCACGCGGACCGGGCGAGGCCCCGGCCCGGCAGCGCCGGGCACCGCCGGTAGGGTCGCCGGGGTGACCCGGCTCTACACCGGCAAGGGCGACGACGGCACGACTGGCCTGCTCTTCGGCGGGCGCGTCCCGAAGGACTCGGCGCTGCCCCGGGCCGTGGGCGGCGTCGACGAGGCCCAGGCGACCATCGGCGCCGCCCGGGCCCTGTGCGACGAGGGCGGCGACCTCGACTTGGCGCTCACCCAGGTCTGCCGCGACCTGTGGGTGCTCATGGCCGAGGTGGCCACGCTCCCCCAGAACCGGGCCAAGCTGGTCGACGGCCAGACGAGGGTGTCGGCCGAGATGGTGACCGCGCTGGAGGCGCTGGTCGACGACCTCGGGGAGCGGTTCGAGGCGCCGTCGCAGTTCGTGGTGCCGGGACAGACCCCGCTCGCCGCCCAACTCGACGTGGCCCGGACGGTCGTGCGGCGGGCCGAGCGCGATGCCGTGCCCGCCGCCGTCGAGGGATCCCACGTGCTCCCGTACCTGAACCGGCTGTCGTCGCTGCTGTGGGTGCAGGCCCGCTGGGTCGAGGGGGAGCACCTGCTCGCCCGCGACGTCGACGCCGGCGGATAGCCGTCCCGCACCCCCCGCCCGTGCTCTGCGAGCGACGTGCGTGCGGACCGGCACCTGGTCGACGCGCCCGGTGTCCAGGTCCCTAGCCTGCGGGGCATGTCGATCGCGATCCAGCTCTCCGGAGCGCTGCCTGCAGACACCGAGGTCGTCGGCATCGGTGTGTTCTCCGACCACCTGTCCGCCGGCGAGATCGCCAAGCCGCTCGATGCCGGCTTCCTCTCGTCACAGGGCTTCACGGCGAAACCCGGGGAGTCCCAGGTGGCGCCGTTGCCGGATGGCCAGCTCGTGGTGGCGCTCGGGCTCGGGGCCCGCGAGGAGGCGGGTTCCGCCGTGTTCCGCCGCGCCGCCGCTGCGCTGGCCCGGGCGGCCGGCCGCAAGGAGCGCGTGGCGACCACGCTGCTCGACGACGTGCCCGATGGCGTCGATCCCGTCGAGGTCGCCCGGGCGATGGCCGAGGGGGTCGTGCTCGGGGCGTACCGCTACACGGCGCTGAAGTCCGACCCCGAGGCATCGACGATCGCCAGGGTCGACGTCGTGGGCAGCGGCGACGGGCTGGCCGAGGCGCTGGACGAGGGCGCGGTCGTCGCCGACGCCGTGTGCCTGGCCCGCGACCTCGTCAACCAGCCGGGCGGCGAGCTCACGCCCCGCGCCTTCGCCGATCGGGCCTCGGAGCTGGCCGCCGCAGGCCGCTTCACCGCCGACGTGCTCGGCCGCGACGCCATCGAGGCCGAGAAGATGGGCGGTCTCCTCGGCGTGAACCGGGGATCGGACGAGGAGCCGCGCTTCGTCACCCTCGCCTGGGAGCCCGAGGATCCGCGGGGCACGGTCGCCCTCGTGGGCAAGGGCATCACGTTCGACTCGGGAGGCCTGTCGCTAAAGACGGCCGAGGGCATGATCGGGATGAAGTGCGACATGGCCGGCGCCGCCGCCGTGCTCGCCACGTTCTCGGCCCTCGACCGGTTGCGCCCACCGGTGCGGGTGCTCGGGTTCCTGCCCCTCACCGACAACATGCCCGGGGGCGACGCCACCCGGGTGGGCGACGTGCTGCGGATCCGCAACGGGACCACCGTCGAGGTGCTGAACACCGACGCCGAGGGCCGCCTCGTGCTGGCCGACGGGCTGGCCATGGCCACCGAGGCCGAGCCGGACGCGATCGTCGACCTCGCCACCCTCACCGGGGCCTGCATGGTGGCGCTGGGCCCCGGCATCGCCGGTCTCATGGGCAACGACGAGGATCTGCTCGGCCAGGTTCAGGCGGCCGCCGACGCCGTCGACGAGGACGTGTGGCCGCTGCCGCTGCCCGACGACCTGCGGCCGAAGCTCGACTCCGAGGTCGCCGACCTCAAGAACATCGCCGGCGGGCGATGGGGCGGGGCCCTGATCGCCGGCATCTTCCTGCGCGAGTTCGTGGACGACACGCCGTGGGCCCACCTCGACATCGCTGGGCCGGCCGAGGCCCAGGACGAGGACGCCGAGACCCGCAAGGGCGGGACCGGCTTCGGCGTGCGCACCCTGCTGCACCTGCTCGCCGACTTCGAGCCGCCGCAGGCACCGGCCGGCTGACGCCCGGCGGCTCGGGGCCGGCCTCGCTCGAGAGGGGCCCGCACGGAGGCCCTGGCTCGGCCAGGCTCGCGGGGGGCCGCCTCGCTCGGGCCGGGGCTCGCGGGGGCCGTCTCGCTTGGGTCGGGGCTCGCGGGGGCTGCCGAAACATGCGGCGGATCCGACGGGTCGACGCGCCACATTTGCCGCAGGTAGGTCGCACGTCGGGCTCCTTCGCCGGCGGCCGCACCGGTCCGCGCTCAGGCCAGGGCGTGGGCCTCGCCAAGGAACCTGTCGAGCACGTCGTCGGCGACGCGCACCGTGCCCTGCGGGCGGGTCTCGCCCGCGATCGTGGTGATGGACTGGGCTCGTGCGACGAGCACGTCGGCCTCGGTGAAGCGGGCGTCCGCCGTGCCGGGGTCCCCGTCCAGCCGGGCGTCGAGGCCGTCCAGCGTGGCGACGAGCGCCGCGCCCCACAGGGCGGTGGCGTCGAGCCAGGGGCCGGCGTCGGCCGCGAACCCGGGGTCGGTCACACCGGTGCGGATGCGCTCGGGGGCCGCCGCCAAGCGCTCGGCGTGGGGCCGGAGGCCGGCGATCGCGCCTGCCCGGTCGCCCGCTCCCCACGCGGCCCGGAACGTGGCCAGCTGGGCGGCCAGCGCCGGGGCCTGGTCCTGGGCCAGCGTGCCGTCCGAGGCCGAGGTGGGGGCGAGCGTCTCGACGTCGAAGAACGCGAGCAGGGCGTCGATCGTGGCCTCGTCGCCGCCCGCGAGGTGGCTGGCGGCCGCCCGGTGGGCGCGCGCGGGGTCGTAGGCGGCGTCGTTCCAGGTGAAATCCGCGCCGCCGATCAGCGCCACCTTGCTGGCCGACGCCTGGTTCATCGGGTTGAGCACGAGCCCGGCCACCTGGTCGGACAGCCCGGGCTCGCGCCGGGTGTACGGCCCGAGCAGCAGCCGCCCGGCGGTGGGCGGGAAGTCGTTGACGGGGGTGTTGTCCCAGATCAGCGTGGGTCGTCCGAAGACCTGGGCGGCGGCCGCGGCCTGGGCGACCGTGATCTCCGCCGGCACCACGAGCGGGCCGGTCCACATGACTTGG
>DATHAO010000029.1:0-2060 GCA_035296625.1 Acidimicrobiales bacterium
GCCGCGGCATCCGGCGGTTCGTCGCCCAGACCGGCTCGGACAACGGCGCCTTCGTGCGCCTGATGGAGCGCTTCGGCGAGGTCGACCGGCGGATGCCCGAGCCCGGCACGCTGGAGCTCGAAGTGCCGATCGTCTAGACGCCCAGGGCGGCCCGGATACGCGCGAAGTCCTCGCGCATGGTGGCGCGCAGCGGCGGCGTGCGCAGGGCGGCGGCCGGATGCAGGCTCGGGAAGTAGGAGCGGCCGTCGGGCCCCTCGAGCGGCCGGCCGTGGACCTGGGTGATCTTGTGGCCGGGCACCAGCGCGTCGAGGGCGTGCTTGCCCAGGAGCACGACCAGGCGCGGCTGCACCGCCTCGAGCTGGGCCTCCAGCCACGGCCGGTGGTGCTCGACCTCGGCCCGGCGCGGGTTGCGGTTGCCGGGCGGCCTGGCCTTGAGGACGTTGGTGATGAACACGTCGTCGCGGGCCAGGCCGATCTCCTCCAGCAGCGTGCCGAGCAGCCGGCCGGCGGCCCCGACGAACGGCCGGCCCTGCTCGTCCTCCTGGCGCCCGGGGGCCTCGCCGACGACCATCAGGGCCGCGCGCGGGTTGCCCTCGCCGGGCACGAGGTGGGTGCAGGTCATGCACGGCTCCGAGTCGCACGGGCGGTGCGTGAGGATCTCCTCGGCGATGGCCTCGAGCGTGCTCACGACAGCTCGAGCTGCTCGTGCTGGTCGGGCGGCGGCCCCGGGTCCTGGCCGATCAGCTCGCGGAAGCGGCGGGCCGCGTTGGGCGCGTCGGCCGAGCGGTTGTTGTTGAACATGGTGTGGACGGCCGCGGCCTCGTCGGCGAGCCCGGCCACCCGATCGCGGATCTCCCGCAGCTCGGCGTCGGCGTAGGTCCAGCCGAAGCGCTCGGCCACCCCCTTGCCGCTGACGTATCCGGCGTGGTTGCGCCCGTGGGCGCGCAGGTAGGCCAGGTCGTCGCGCGTGACGGCGTCCAGGGGCGGCATGATGGTGACCTGCTCGCCCTCGGGGGCGTCGACGGACACGAAGGCGGCCCGGCGGTCCTCCAGGTGGCCCAGGGTGTCCTCGAGGCGCGCCTCCTCGACCCAGCCGCGGTGGCGGAACTCCACCGCCACCGCGTGGGGGGCGAGACGTTCGATCAGCGGGTCGAGCTCGGCCAGCTCGTGGCGCTCCGGGGCGAAGGAGGGAGAGAGCTGGAGCAGCAGCACACCGAGCTTGCCGGCCTGCTGCAGCGGCGCGAGCTCCTCGACCGTCCGGTCGATCAGTGCCGCTTCCAGCTCCGCGGTGAGGACCACCCGCCCGCGCTCGTTGGTGCGGGCGTGCTCGCGCAGGTCGGGCGGCAGCGACTCCATCCCGGCGGCGTGGCGCGAGAGCAGGCGGTGCAGCTTGACGTCGAACGTGAAGCCGGCCGGCGTGACGGCGGCCCAGCGGGCGACGAGCCGGCGGGCCGGGACGGCGTAGAACGACGAGTTCAGCTCGACGGCGTCGAAGCGCTCGGCGTACCAGGGCAGGCGATCGGCCGGCGCGAGCGTCGGCGGGTACCAGTCCTCGACGAAGCCGGGATCGGCCCAGCTGGAGGTGCCAACGAGGACACGTTCGGCCATGCTCAGGTCGCTTCCCTGCGCGATGGCCCGATAACATACAGGCTGTATGCTCAGGCCCGTCGGGACGCTCCCGCTTTGACCGGCGCCGCCGTTGGCCTCGACGTCGGAACCTCGGCCGCCAAGGGCGTCGCGGTAGCCGAGGACGGCACGGTCCTGGCCCGCGCCGAGCGGCCCTACCCGCTCTTCACGCCACACCCCGGATGGGCCGAGCAGGACCCCCAGGACTGGTGGGACGCCGCCTCGGGGGTGCTCGACGACCTCGAGGCCGCGGTCGGCACGCCCGCCGGGATCGGACTGTCGGGGCAGATGCACGGACTCGTCACGCTCGACGCCGGGGACCGGCCCATCCGCCCGGCGATCCTCTGGAACGACCAGCGCACGGCGGCCGAGTGCGCCGAGATCGAGCAGACCATCGGGTTGCACCGGCTCATCCGCCTGACCGGCAACCGTGC
>DATHAO010000030.1:0-4535 GCA_035296625.1 Acidimicrobiales bacterium
GCTCGACCGAGCCGGCCAGGCGCTGCTCGACCTCGGCGAGGCGGCGGGCGAGGAAGGCGGAGCGGTCCTCGATGCCGGCCCGGCGGCGCTGCAGCTCGGTGCGCATCTGGCCGACCGTGCTGGCCCGCTCGTCGAGCCGGCGGCGGGCCTCGGCCATGGCGCGGGCCCGGCCGGCGAGGGCCTCGTCCTCGGCCTCCAGCTCGGGCAGCAGGGCCTCGAGCTCGGCGATCCGGGCCCGGTCGCGGGCCAGGCGGTCGGCGGCGTCGCCCTGCTCTTCGGCGAGGGCCGCCAGCTCGGCGGTCGTGTCCTCGCGCTGGCTCGCATAGCGCTCGGCGGCGGCGCGGGCGGCGGCCAGGGCCCGGTCGTTGTCGTCGACGGCCCGTCCGGCGGCTCCGGCGGTGCGGCGGGCGGCGTCGGCCGCCTCGCGGGCGGCCCGGTAGGCGGTGGCGGCGGCCTCGGCCGCGTCGGCCGCGTCGGCAGCGCGGGCCACGGCCTCGTCGAGCGCCGCGCCCGTCGCACCCGTGGTGGCGGTCACGACCCGCCAGCCGGTGAGGCCGAAGCGCCCGCCGGAGCGGGTCACGACCACGGCGTCGGGATGGGCGAGGGCGGCGTCGAGGGCCTGCTCCCACGGGCCGTCGACCGCCACGGCGCGCGCCAGCAGGGCGTCGAGCAGCGGGCCGACCTCGGGACTGTGGGGCCGCACGTGCGGCCGGACCGGCTCCCCGACCGGCGGCGGGGCTCCAGCAGGCCCGCCGGGCCCACCGGCGCCGGCCGCGGCGATCGCACCCGCGGCGCCCGACGGCGACCCCGCGCCCAGGGCCAGGACCCCGCCCGCCACGTCACCCTCGGCCAGGACGGACAGGGCGTGCCGGCCGGCCGCGACCGAGTCGACCACGACGGCGGCCAGGGCCTCGCCGCAGGCGGCCTCGGCGGCGGCCTCCCAGCCGGGGTCGATGTCCACCAGCTCGAGCAACGTGCCCCGGACGCCGTCGACGCCCGCCAGGCGCTCGGCGCCCGCCCGCGACCGCGCCTCGTCCAGCGCCAACGTCAGCGCTTCGACCCGGGCGGCCCAGGTGGCACGCTCGGCCGCAGTCTCGTCGCGCCGCCCCTCGGCCTCGGCCAGCGCCGACTCGGTGGCCGACCGCTCGGACCGCGCCGCGGCCAGTGCCGCCGCCAGCGCGTCGACCTGCGCCTCGGCAGCGGCCACCTGCTCGCCCGCGTCCGCGGCGTCGAACTCGATGCGCTGCAGCCGGCCCCGGAGGTTCGTCAGGCGGGACTGGGACCGCTGGTCGTCGCCGGCCGAGCGCCCCATCGCCGTGCGCAGCGCACCAAGCTCGCCGCGCACCTCGGCGGTCCGTCCCGACGGGGCCGGCACGCCGCCGGCCCACTCGGCCTCGAAGGCGGATCGGGCGTCGGCCAGCCCGGTCTCGGCCTCGACGAGCGCCGCGCCCGCCGGCTCGAGTCCCGCCGCCTCGGACTCGACCTCGGCGATGTCCTCCTGCAGGCGGGCGGCGTCGGCCTCCAGCGAGGCGATCACGCCCTGGTCGATGAACGCCGCCCGCTCGCGCTCGATGCCCCGGCGCCGCTCGGCCATCAGCGCCAACTGGCCCCGCGCCTTCTCGCGCAGGGCCTCGTACCGGCCCAGGGCGTCGCCCAGGTCGCTGCCGCCGAGCTGGCCGAGCTTCGCCTCGTCCGCCATCACGGCCACGTCGAGCTCGGACAGGCGCCGCTTGAGCAACGCCTCCTCGTTGCGGGCCTCGGCCCGGGCCGCCGTCGTGTCGCCCAGGCGGCGCTTGAGCGTGGACAGCTCGCGCCCCGTGACGAACACCCGCAGCGCTCGCAGCTCGGCCACCAGGTCGTCGTGGCGGCGGGCGGCGTCGGCCTGCTTCTCGAGCGGGCGCAGCTGGCGGCGGACCTCGCGCACGAGGTCGCCGAGACGCAGCAGGTTTCCCTCGGTGGCGGCCAGCCGGCGCTCGGACCGCTCCTTGCGCTTGCGATGCTTGAGGACGCCGGCCGCCTCCTCGATGACGAGGCGCCGCTCCTCGGGGCGGGCGTTGAGCACGGCGTCGATCTGGCCCTGGCCCACGATGACGTGCTGCTGGCGGCCGACGCCGGTGTCGCTGAACAAGTCCTGCACGTCGAGGAGGCGGCAGGCCACGCCGTTGATGGCGTACTCGCTCTCGCCCGAGCGCCACAGCGTGCGGGTGACCGTGACCTCGCTGAACTCGACCGGGATGCGCCCCGAGCCGTTGTCGATCGTGAGGGTCACCTCGGCCCGGCCCAGCGCGCTGCGCTTGTCGGTGCCGGCGAAGATGACGTCCTCCATCTTCCCCGAGCGCACGGCGGAGGGCGCCTGGGCGCCGAGCACCCAGCCGATGGCGTCGACGACGTTGGACTTGCCCGACCCGTTCGGGCCCACGACGACGGTGACGCCGTCCTGCAGCTCGAGCGTCGCCGGCTCGGCGAACGATTTGAAGCCCTTGAGGGTCAGGGCCTTGAGGTACATCGTGGCCAGGCTACGACGCGGGAGGGATCGACCCGGGCCACCGACGGGCCAGCCGTCCAGCGCGGGGCGCAGCCCCGCCGGGGGCGCTCGGAGGCCGACCCCGCGAGGTCGAACCCGACCACCGACGCGCCAGCTGTCCAGCGCGGGGCGCAGCCCCGCCGGGGGCGCTCGGGGGGCGGAGCCCCCCGAGGGAAGTCACACCTGGCAGCTGGGGCACCAATAGGTGACGCGGCCGCTGGACCGCTGCTTCGACACGACGCCGCGGCACCGGCGGCACGGCTCGCCGTCGCGGCCCCACACCTGCAGCTCGGACTGGTAGCCGCCGGGCTTGCCGTTGAGGTCGGTGAACGGCCTGTCGCCGGTCGAGGTGCCGTGGTGCTTCGTCGCCTCGTGCAGGATCTCGACCAGCGAGCGGTACAGCCGGCGGATCTCCATCGTCGACACCGTCGAGACCTCGCGGTCGGGCTTGAGCCCGGCGTCGTGGAGGATCTCGTCGGCGTAGAGGCCCCCCAGGCCGACCACGAACGTCTGGTCGAGCAGCAGGGGCTTCAGCTTCGACGTGCGCCGGGCCACGAGGGAGCGGGCGAACGCCGTCCACGACACGGGGGCGGCGACCGGGTCGAGGCCCAGCTCGGCCAGGGCGGGGACCTCGTCGGCGAGCCGGTCGGGGCTCACCACGAACACCTCGGCCGCCTTGGACGAGTCGGACAGCCGCAGGGCGCCGCCCTGGGTGAACGTGATCGTGACGAGCAGGTCGTCGTCGGCCGGGTCCTTGGGGCCGGACCGCAGGAGGCGGCCGGTCTCCCCGACGTCGATGACCAGCAGGTCGCCGCTGTCGAGCGTCTGCACGAGCAGGGACCCGCGCCGGTCGACGGACTTGATCTTGACCCCGTCGAGGCGGGACTCGAACGCCTTCTTGCCGCCGTTGCGCTTGACGGCGTCGGCCACGGCGACCTCGGCCGCCTTGACCCGCCGGCCGACGGCCTCGCGTTCCAGGCCGCGACGAACCGTCTCGATCTCGGGCAACTCAGGCATTCGCGTCGTCGTTCCTCACCTCGGCCACCAGCGTCGTGTACGCGTCGCGGGCGGCAACCTGTTCGGCCTGCTTCTTCGACCGGCCGTCGCCCGTGCCGCGGGCCACGCCGGCAACCGACACCGTCACGTGGAAGCGACGCGCGTGGTCCGGGCCCTCGGCGAGGGTGTCGTAGCGGGGGGCATCGTCGTAGTGGCGGGCGGCCAGCTCCTGGAGCCGGCTCTTGTAGTCCTGTCCTCCCGGCCCACCGGCGTGGGCCTCGGCCACCCGGGCACCGAGCAGGCGCAGCACGAGGTCGTGCGCGGCTTTCATGCCCGCCGAGACGTAGACGGCACCGAGGATCGCCTCGAGTGCGTCGGCCAGGATGGACGGCTTCTCGCGACCCCCCGACTGCTCCTCGCCCTTGCCGAGGAGCAGGTGGCGGCCGAGGTGGAGCTCGTCGGCAACCTCGGCCAGCGTGACGGCGTTGACGACGGCCTTGCGGACGTCGGTCAGCTCGCCCTCGCTCAGCGCCGGGTAGGCGTGGTACGCGTGGTCGGTGATGATGACGCCGAGGACGGCGTCACCGAGGAACTCGAGGCGTTCGTTGGAGTCGTGGCCCAGGTTCTCGGCGCACCAGGAGCGGTGGACGAGCGCGGGGGCCAGCACCTCGGGCGAGGACAGTTCGACACCGAGACGCTCCGCCAGTTCGTCGAGGGCCGGTACGGGGAGTTGTATGGCGAACTCCCCTAGAGACGAGCGAGGACGTAGTCGACCGCATCGCGGACGGTCTTGATGTCCTCGAGGTCCTCGTCCTCGATGCGGAAACCGACGCTGCGTTCACCGACCTCTTCCTCGAGCGCCTCGGCCAGCTCGATGAGAGCCAGCGAGTCGGCTTCGAGGTCGTCGGTGAAGGAGTCACCCTCGTTGATCGACGAGGGCTCGACTTCGAGGATGTCCGCCAGGCGGTCGCGGATCATCTCGAAGACCTGCTGGCGATCGAGCGGCGCGCGCTCG
>DATHAO010000031.1:0-30332 GCA_035296625.1 Acidimicrobiales bacterium
TCACCGATCTGTTGGGGTCGAAGGCTCGTTCCTCGGCGCCCAGGACGCCGGCTTCAAGCTGGTGATGGCCCACGCCCTCGAGGCCGCCCCATGACTGTGTTGCTGCCCGACGAGCTCACGGTCGATGCCGTCGGCGGCGCCGCCCTCGAATCGGCCCACCGCCGCACCCGCGGCTGCGCCCGGCCCATCCGGCTGGTCGGCTCCACCACCCGCCTCGACGCCGCCACCGGTCAGCTCCTCGCCCACTACTCCTCGGCCTCCGAGCTGGACGGGATCACCTATGTGCGCTGCGGCGACCGCCGGGCCCACCGCTGCGAGTCATGCTCACGGGAGTACAAGGGCGACGCCTGGCATCTCCTCCAAGCCGGCCTGGCCGGCGGCAAAGGCGTCCCCGACACCGTCACCGACCACCCCGCCACCTTCGTCACCCTCACCGCCCCCAGCTTCGGGCCCGTCCACGGCCTCCGCCAAGGTCGGACCTGTCGGCCCCGACGGGACAAGCCCACCTGTCCCCATGGGCGGCCCTCGTGGTGCGTCGCCCGCCACGACCATGACGACCACCGGCTCGGCGAACCCCTATGCCGCGACTGCTACGACTACCGGGGCCACGTCCTCTGGCAGTGGCACGCCCCCGAACTCTGGCGCCGCTTCGGCGGGCTCCTCCGCGCCGCCCTGGCCCGCCAGGCCGGACTCACCAAGGCCGGGTTCCGGGCTCGAGCCCGCCTCTCCTACACCAAGGTCGTCGAGTTCCAAGCCCGGGGCGTCATCCACGTCCACGTGGTCGTCCGCCTCGACGGACCCGACGGGCCCGACACCCCGCCCGGCGTGGACCTCGATGCCGGCGACATCGGCGCCGCCGTCCACGACGTGGCCGCCGCCCAGCGCTACACCGCCACCCCCCAGTGTTGGGGCCCAACCCGGCTGCGCTGGGGCGCCCAGGTCGACACCCGGCCCATCACCTCGAGCGCCGGCCGCGACGACCGCACCGGAGGGGCCCACCCGGGCCAGGTCGCCGCCTACCTCGCCAAGTACCTCACCAAGTCCACCGAAGACTTCGGCCTCGACGCTCAGGGCCGGGTCCATTCCGCCGCTCATGCCCGCAAGCTCGACGCCTCCCCCCACGCCGTCCGCCTCATCGAAACGGCCGAGGACCTGGCGGCGCACGGGGGCCCCGACTACCAGCCGCTGGCGGCGCGGTACGGGACGCTCGGTTACCGGGGCCATCCCATCACCAAGAGCCGCCGCTACTCCGTGACCTTCGGGGCCCTGCGCCGGGCCCGCCGGATCTACCGGCAACGGCCCGCCGGCCTGGACCCCGACGCCACCATCCGAGACCTCCCCGCCGACGACGACCCGGCCGGCGACGAGTCCACGGTCGTCGTCCACTCGACCTGGGCTTATGTCGGCTCGGGTTACCTCGACATCGACCAAGCCGCCCAAGCCCTCGTCTCCGCCTGCCGCGCCCGGGCACGAGTCCGACGCGATCCCTGAGCACACGGGCTCCTTCTCGATTTGGCCGCCCATCCCTGACCGGCGGAGCCGGCGTGCCAAGGCCGAAGAGCGCAGCGTGCCTTGACGCGCCGGAGGAGCCCGTCACACTCCCGGCCCCCGGTGAGCGGGCGGCCCAACCCCACCAGCACCGCCACCGCAACGAACGACACAATCAAGGAGGACACCATGAGCGACGACCCGACCGATGTCGTCGCCCCGTCGGGCCCCGGGCTATTGGAGCGCGACGGGCTGATCTCCACCGACGAGCTGGCCGCCTTTCTGGTTCTGCCGGTCAAGACGCTGCGTCAGTGGCGCTATCTCGGCGTCGGGCCCAAGGCCTATCGGGTCGGCCGTCACCTGCGTTACCGGCCCGCCGAGGTCCGCCGCTGGCTGGACGAGGACTGCACCAGGGACCGGACGACCTGATGGCCAGCATCGACCGACGTCCGAACGGGAAGTGGCGGGCCCGCTGGCGCGAGTATCCCGGTGGTCCGCAGAAGGCGAAGCACTTCGCCCGGAAGGTCGACGCTGAGCGGTTCCTGGTCGACGTCCAACACCGGTTGTTCGCCGGGACCTATGTGGCGCTCGAGGAGTCACGCGTGACGCTCGACGCCTTCGCCGAGGTCTACCTGGCCCGACAGCCGTGGCGACCGTCCACGGCAGTCCTGGCGGCCAACGCGCTGGCCCACGCTCGCCGGGTGCTGGGCGCTCGCCCGCTCGGCAGTATCCGCAAGGGCGACGTGCAGGCGTTCGTTACCGGGCTCGACCTGGCGCCGGCGACCGTGGCGACCGCCTTTCAGCAACTGAACACGCTGATGGCGGCGGCCGTCGAGGATGGTCTGCTTGCGCGAAACCCAGCCCGTGGCGTGAAGCTGCCGGCTGGACGGTCCGGTGAGATCGTCCCGCCAAGCCGGGAACAGGTAGCTGCGATCTACGAGGCGGCGGCGCCTTGGTTCCGTCCGGCCGTCATCCTCGGGGCGGGGCTCGGGTTACGCCAGGGCGAGGCGTCGGGACTGTCGGTCGACCGGATCGACTGGCTCGGCCGAACGGTGCGGGTCGACCGCCAGTGGATGTCGCGTCATGGCCGGTCCGAGTTTGGCCCACCGAAGTCCACTGCCTCGAGCCGGACGATCCCCGCGTCCGGCTTCGTGCTTGACGAGTTGGCGGCTCACGTCGGGCGGCGGCAGCACGGGTTCGTCCTGCACCGTGACGGCGCGCCGGTCAACTACAACGACGCGTGTTACTGGTGGCGGAAGGCGACGAAGGCGGCGGGAGTGAAGGGCCTGCGGTTCCACGATCTGCGCCATGCCTACGCCTCGGCGCTGGTGTCGGCCGGCTGCTCGGTGAAGGCTGTGCAGCACGCTCTCGGGCATGCGTCGGCGGCTACGACACTGAACCTCTATTCCCACATGTGGTCGGGCGACGACGACCGGATCCGCCAAGCGGTGGACGGGGCCTTCCTCCGTTCCACTGAGG
This sequence comes from Acidimicrobiales bacterium, assembly GCA_035296625.1. GTDB lineage: Bacteria > Actinomycetota > Acidimicrobiia > Acidimicrobiales > VFJN01 > DATCLS01. The sequence goes on from DATHAO010000031.1 coordinate 2,968, forward strand.
ACTCACTGAGGACTGCGGCCCCTGATGCGTGACGGTCGGTCGTGGTCAAAGCGCTCGTGCCGGCCTTGCTCAGCGCTTGAGCGAGGTGTGCTTGAACTCGTTGAGCTGGGGCACCTCGACGAGCAGGTCGAGGACCCGTTCGATCGTGCGGCGGCCGACGTCGCCGTCCCCGTGGGGCCGGTCCATCAGGCGGACGAAGACGGCCTGGTCGTCGTGGATGAACGTGGGCACGCCCCACACGTCGTGGCCCTCGGCGGCCGCCTCGTGCTCGCGGCGCACCGTCTCGAGCGGCGCACCGGTGGCGATCTCGTCGATCACGGCGTCGGCATCGACACCGTGATCGACGAGGACCCGGCGGACCTCGGCGGGGTCCTCGAGGTGCTTTCCCTCGTCGTGGCGCAGCCCGAACAGCGCGAGGTGCACGTCGGCGAACCGGTCGGGGAAGCGGTCGCGCACCACGACGCCGGCCTGGAGGGCGAGGAGGCCGCTGTCGTCCTGTGGGCGTTGCCAGATGTCGGGCTCTCCCTCGGCCACGTGCACCTGACCGAGCGAGAAGGGCACGAAGCGCACGTCCCACGTCGCCCCCGCCCGGAGGGCGGCCACGACGTGCTCGTGAGCGTTGCGGGCGAACGGGCAGCGGTAGTCCCAGGTGATCGCGAAGTCAGTCATCGCTTAGGGGAACCCCGGCTGCCCCGTCCGGCATTCCGTCATTCGCGACCTCGACCTCGGGAGCGTCGAGCTGGGGGGCATCGGCCTCGGCGGCGACGGGCTCGCGCCTGTCTGGCTCACTGGCGTCGTGCTCGGGGAACGGCCAAGCCTTGCGGGCCACGTGCGCCAGCGCCAGGCCGAGCGCGGCACCGGCGACCACGTCGGAGGCGTGGTGCACGCCCACGTACACGCGGCTGGCCGCCACGACGGCACCGGTGGTGGCGTAGATCGGCCAGAGCGGATCCCGTTCGGCCAGCATCCGGGCCGCCACGGCGGCTGAGGAGGCGTGGCCCGACGGGAAGCTGGAGGTCCGCGGCACCCGCAGGCGGAGCGGGCGCTCGTGCTCCCACACCGGGCGGTGGCGGCGGAACAGGCTCTTGACCGGGCCGTTGACGAGCAGCGACTCGACGCCGAGCACGGCGGCGACCCGGGCGACGTGGGTGAGGCGCCGGTCGGGCGGCAGACCCCGGGTCGTGTTGAGCAGGTGCCAGATCAGGCTGAAGTTGCCCAGCTCGGAGGCGCTGTACATCAGGCGGTCGAGGCCCGGCCGGCCCCGCACGGTCGCCACCCGGCGATCGACGATGGCGTCGAACACGGCGACGCCCCGGGCCAGCCCGCGGGGGCGGTGGATCGTGGGGGTCACGTCGCCCACCAGGGCGACCGGGCCCGAGCTCCGGAGGCGGCCGCCGGCCAGGTCGGCGAGGCTCACGTCGCCATCTGCAGATGCTCGGCACCGGCGCCCGAGGCGCCGGGCATGGGCCTGTCGGACGGCGTCGCCACCGGGATGGCGGGCGAACCTGCGGGCACCGGGCCGGGCGAGGCGGCGACCGGGACGGGGGGCGCGGGTGCGGCGGGCGAGGCGGCGACCGGGACGGGGGGCGCGGGTGCGGCCGCTGAGACGGCGACCGGGACGGGCGACACGGGTGAAGCGGGCGAGGCGGCGACCGGGACGGTCCGCTCCGCCGACGCCGGGGCGCGCGCGAGCCCCGGAACGAAACCCGCCGGCGAGAGCGCCGGGGTGTCGGCCACGGGCGGGGACGCCGCCGTGGCCAGACCGGGGGCGGGCAGCGTGGACGGGTCGCCGCCGAACGACGGGCACCAGGCCTGGAAGGCGCACCAGTCGCACAGGCGTGAGGGCTTCGGGCGGAAGTCTTCGCGGTCGCACGCCCGCTCGACCGCCTGCCACACCGCCCCCAGCGTGCGGCGGGTGCCCCGCGTCGACTGGTCGGTGGGCTCGGTGATGATGGCGAGCGGCGAGCGCAGGTAGAGCAGCTGCACGCGCTTGGGCCGCCGGCCCAGCAGCTGCTCGCACAGCAGCGAGTAGATGTGCACGCCGGAGAGGCGCTTGCGCTCGTACTGCTCGGACGGGGCGGCGCCCGTCTTGTAGTCGGTCACGACGAGCTCGCCGTCGTCGTCGAGCTCGAGGCGGTCGATGATGCCGCGCAGCGTCACGCCGTCGACTTCGGCCTCGAGCGACAGCTCGAGCCCGATCGCCCGCACGGCCGTCGGGTCCTCCAGCTGGAAGTAGTGGCGGACGAGCGTGGCCGCGTCGGCGTGGAACGCGGCCTCGTCGTCGGGCGAGAGGTCGAGGCCGACGTACTCGTCGTCGCCGCGCAGCTCGTCGGCCGCCTCGGCCAGCCCGGCGAGGGCCGCTTCGATCGTTCTCTCGGCCCGCGGAAGCAGGTGCAGCTTCTCGAGAGCGGCGTGGACCAGCGTGCCCTTGGTGGCCGCGGCCGAAGGCGGCTCGGGCAGCCGGTCGATCACCGAGAAGCGGAACGCGAGCGCGCAGTCGGTGAACGACGACACCTTGGAGGGGCTCAGCGACCGCGGCACCGGGAAGGCCATGGCGCTCAGGCTAGGTCGGCGGTGTGACACGCAAGAGGACCCCCGGGCCCGGCGGCCCCTCACCCGAGGCCGAGCCCGGCGCGGATGGCCGCCGCCACGGCGGGCGGGTTCTCCATGGGGCCGAAGTGGGTCAGATCGGGGTGGCGCTCGAGCCGCCCGTGCGGCAGTGCCGCGGCGACGGCGGGCGCGAACTGGGCGGGGCCGTCCTGGTCGCCGCTCGCGGCCACCACGACCGGCGCGGCGACCTCGCTCAGGTGGGCGAAGCCGTCCGAGCGCGTCCCCGCCTCGAACACGGCCGCCTCGATCTCGGGCGGGCACTTGAGCTCGACCCCGTCGCCATCAGGGACGTCGCGGAAGCCGTGGTCCACGTACGCCCGCAGGGCCGCGGGGTGCAGCCGGTCGAGCGGCGGCTTGGCCGCGTAGTTGGCGTACGCGGCGTCGAGGTCGGGGAACCACGGGCGCCGCCGCCGGGCCCCCTCGCTCAACCCGCTCGGCCCCGGGCCGGCGCCCTCGGGCCGGGGGAACAGGATCGGCTCGAACAACCACAGGGCGGCGACCGTGCCGGGACGGCGCTGCTCGGCGAGCACGAGCGCCGCCCCGCCCATCGAGTGGCCCGCCGCCCGCAGGCCGCGCAGGCCCAGGTGGCCGACGACGGCCAGCACGTCGTCGGCCATGCCGTCCCACTCCACGTGGCCGTCGCCGGGCAGCGTCGAGTCGCCGTGTCCCCGGAAGTCGAGCGCCCAGCAGCGGGCCACGCCGGACAACTCGGCGGCCACGGGCGCCCAGGTGAGGGCATGGAAACCGGTCGGGTGGCAGAGCAGCACGGGTGGGCCGTCGCCCCCCAGGTCGTGGAGCGCCAGGCTCACGCCGCCGGTCGATCGGACGCTCACGGTGGGGGGCACGCACACATCGTCACAGCACGGCCGCCGGCTCGGCACATCGGCCGGGCCCGGTAGGGTCGGCCGACGTGACCGAGGCTGTCGACGTCGATGCCGTCCTCGCCGCCAACCGGGCATTCTACGAGGCCTTCGAGCGGCGCGATCTCGACGCCATGTCCGACCTGTGGGAACACGGCGACGACGTGGTATGCACCCACCCCGGCTGGCGAGCGCTGCACGGGTGGGGCGCGGTCGCCGGCTCGTGGTTCGCCTTGTTCGGCGGGCCCCAGGTGCTGCAGTTCATCCTCACGGCCGAGCGGGCCCACGTGTCGGGCGACACCGCCTGGGTCACCGTCGAGGAGAACCTGATCACCGAGGGCTCGGGCTCGACCGTGATGGCGCTCAACGTGTTCCGCCGGGTCGACGGCGCCTGGCGGATGGTCATCCACCACGGGTCGCCCGTGGCTCCCCACGCGCCGGGCTAGAAACCTCCGGGCACCGGCCATGACCCTCCGTGGGGGCCACACCCCCGGTGCCCGTCGACGGGCGCGCCGTCCGGCGCCACGGCCGAGGCCGCCCGCGCCACGATGGCCCGGACCGTGCGGGCCCTGCTCGCCGACGCGTCGGGTCGCTAGGGTCGCGCCGATGGCCGTGACCGACAGCGACGACGGGCAGGACGATCCGGTGGCGGCCGATGGGGCGCGCCTGGCGGCCCTGATGCTGGGCTCCGGGGTCGTTCACCTGCTCGCGCCTCAGCTCTACGAGCCGGCCGTGCCGCGCTGGGCGGGGGATCCCCGCCGGGTCGTGCTCGTCAGCGGCGTCGCGGAGCTCGCGTGCGGCGCCCTGCTGCTCGTGCCCGGTACCCGCCGGCTCGGCGGTTGGGCAACCGCCGCGCTGCTGGTGGGGGTGTTGCCGGCGAACGTGCAGATGGTGCTCGACGCCGGCACCGAGCGCCAGGCGATGCCCACGGTGCCCGCCGGCCTCTACCGGGCCGCATGCCTGGCGCGGCTGCCCTTGCAGGTGCCGCTCGTGCGCCGGGCGCTGCGGATCGCCCGGGCCGGCCGGGCCTGACCCGGCCGGCGCGGAGGGCCTCAGCCCAGCGCCTCGAGGCCCATCATGAGCTCCTCGGTGAGGTTGGCGGGCACCTTGTAGCCGCCCTCGTCGCGGATCTTGTCGAAGTTGTCGCGCACGCTCTCGGCCGTCAGGTTCGGGTCGGTGACCCCGCGGGTGACGCCGATGAACACGCGGGCCACGCGGCCGCCGCCCACGGAGTAGACCTCGCCGGTCACCGGCACGTCCTCGTGCGCCAGGTAGGCGACGACCGGGGTCACGGTTTCGGGCAGGAGCTTGTCGGCGATCGGGCCGAGCAGGTCCTCGGTCATGCGCGTCTTGGCCACCGGGGCGATCGCGTTGACCTTGATGTTGTTCTTCGCGCCCTCGACCGCGAGCACGCGGGTGAGGCCGACGAGGCCCATCTTCGCGGCCCCGTAGTTGGTCTGCCCGAAGTTGCCGAAGATGCCGGCGGCCGAGCTGGTGTTGACGATGCGGCCGTAGCTCCGGGCGCGAAGGTGTTCCCAGGCCGGCTGCGTGACGTAGAACGCGCCCTTCAGGTGCACGTCGATCACCGGACCCAACTTGTCGGCGTCCATGTTCTTGAACGACGAGTCGCGCAGGATGCCGGCGTTGTTCACGATGACGTGGATCCCGCCGAAGGTGTCCAGCGCGGTCTGCACGATGGCGGCCCCGCCCTCTGGGGTCGCCACCGAGTCGTAGTTGGCGATGGCCTCGCCGCCGGCCGCCTTGATCTCGTCGACGACGATCTGGGCCGCCGTCGTCGCGCTGCCGGTGCCGTCGACCGAGCCACCCAGGTCGTTCACCACGACGAGGGCTCCGCGACGGGCCAGCTCCAGCGCGTGCGAGCGACCGAGGCCGCCACCGGCGCCCGTGACGATCGCAACCTTGCCGTCGAATCCGAGATCAGCCATGCGGCGGAGCGTAGAGGTCGACCTCGGAGCGCTCCGAATCCACCGCGGCGGCGCTGTCAGCGAGGGATCAGCGGCGCTGCCGCGACCGCCAGTCGAGCCAGGACGCGGCCGCCAGGACCAGGTAGACGCCGGACACGGTGGCGGCCACCCAGGCGTGGCCCTCGGCCACGGGCACGAGCAGAAGGCACAGGCCGGCGGCGGCGAGGAAGAACAGGGCGCGTGTGTCCACGGGGCCTCAGGACACCAGGTCGACGACGACGAAAGACAGGAACGAGATGGCGAAGGCCCCCGGGATGGTCAGGATCCAGGCCCACACCACACGTCCGGCGACCCCCCAGCGCACGGCGGACAGACGCCGCGCCGCGCCCACGCCGACGATGGCTCCCGTGATCGTGTGCGTGGTCGATACCGGGATGCCGGCGGCGGACGTGGCGAACAGCGTCAACGCCGCGCCGGTCTCGGCCGCCACGCCGCCGGCGGGCTGCAGCCGGGTGATGCGCGAGCCCATGGTCTTCACGATGCGCCACCCTCCGGTGAGCGTGCCGAGCCCGATGGCGGTGTGGGCGGCGAGCACGACCCACAGCGGCGTGTCCGACCCTCCCGGCAGGTGGCCCGTGGCGATGAGCAGGGCGAGGATGATGCCCATCGTCTTCTGGGCGTCGTTGGCGCCGTGGCCGAGGCTGAACGCCGCGGCCGAGACGAGCTGACCGCGGCGGAAGCCCCGGTTGAGGCCGTCGAGCCGGCGGTTGCGGTGGAACACCCACAAGATGGTGAGCGTGATGACCAGGCCGATCGCCAGGCCGATGAGAGGCGACAGCACGATGAACACGCCGATCGTGCGCAGCCCCTCGCCCTTCAGGACCTCGAAGCCGGCCTTGGCTACGGCCGCCCCGGCGATGCCGCCCACCAGCGCGTGCGACGAGCTGGTGGGCAGTCCGAGGTAGAAGGTGACGAGGTCCCAGAGGATGGCGCCGAGCAGGCCCGCGAAGACGACGCCGATGGACAGCACCGACTGGGCGACGACGTCGTTGGCGATCGTCGAGGCCACGTGGTCACCGAAGATCAGAAAGGCGGCGAAGTTGAAGAACGCCGCCCAGGCCACGGCCAGGCGGGGGGTGAGCACCCGCGTCGAGACGACGGTGGCGATCGAGTTGGCGGCGTCGTGGAAGCCGTTGACGTAGTCGAAGCCGAGGGCGACCGCGATGACCAGGACGAGGGACAGCTCCATCGCGGCGTCAGGGGCGGCGTCGAGGCGGGTCGGGCGTGCTCACGCGTGTTTGAGGACGATCGACTCGACGACGTCGGAGATGTCCTCGAGGGTGTTGATGGCGCCCTCCATCGACTCGATGACGTCCTTCCAGCGCAGCACGTCGAGGGCCTCGAACTCGCCGCCGAACAGGCGGGCGAGGATGCGCCGGTGCACGGCGTCGCCCTCGCTCTCGAGGCGGTCGATGGCGTCGAGGTGGGGCTGCACGTCCTTCATCGACTCGAGCCGGGCGATGAGCTGCTGGGTCTCGTCGGCGCACTGGACGAGCAGGTCGGCCTGCTCCTTCAGCTCGGGCAGCGTCGCGGTGATGCCGGTGAGCTGGATGCGGTGCGACACCTCGAGCATGTCGTCGACCACGTCGTCGAGCTCCTCCGCGAGGGCGTGGATGTCCTCGCGGTCGAACGGCGTGACGAACGTCGAGTTGAGCCGTTGGAGGATGGCCCGGACGAGCTCGTCGCCGCGCTGCTCGCAGGCCGCCACCTTCTCGTGCCGGGACGGCACGGTCGGTTCGGCGAGGATCTCGCGCAGCCGCCGGGCACACTCCGCCACGTTGGCGGCCGAGGCGTCGAACAGCGTGAAGAAGGCGTCGTCGGTGGGGACGAGGCGGAAGCGCACGTGTGTCAGGCCCCCGGGTTCAGGTAGCTGATGCGTTCGGTGATGTGGACCGCGTGGTCGCCCAGGCGCTCGTAGAAGCGCCCGACGAGGATCGTCTGCAGCGCCTCGGCGAGGGGCACCTCGCCGGTCAGCAGCCGCTCCGAGAGCTGGTCGGCCAGGGCGTCGAGCTCGTCGTCGCGGGCGTCGATGGCGGCCGCCGCCGACGCGTCGCGCTCGACCCATGCGTCCGCCGCGGCCTGCCACATGGCGACGCAGATCGTGCCCATCTGCTCGAGCAGGCCGCGCAGGCCCGGGGTGAGGTGCAGGGCCAGCCCCCGCGCCGCCCGTGACGCGATGTGCTCGGCCAGGTCGCCGCTGCGCTCGAGCTCGGGCACCACGCGGAGGACCGAGATCAGGTACCGCAGATCGCCCGCCATCGGCTGCTGGGTGAACAGCTCGCGCTCGGCGAGCTGCTCCAGGTCGGCCTCTAGCTGGTCGACGAGGCTGTCGCGCCCGGTCAGCTCGCGGGCGGCGGCGGTGTCGCCCGACAGCAGCGCGTCGGTGGTCGCCGCGACCCCCTCGCTCACCATGGCGAAGAGCAGGACGACCTTGGCGTCGATGTCGACCAACTGCTGGTGGAACCGCTTGCGCAGCGGGTTGGGCGGCGGGGACACGGCCGGCACCGTATCTCTGTTCACCCGGGGCTCACAGTTCCCGCCCGGTGGCCACGCGGCGGCCACCGGGCGTTCGCTGGCGCCTCAGCGCGCGGCGAGCTGTCTGGTGGCCTCTGCCTTGAGGCGCTTGTAGTCCACCTTGCCGTTGGGGGCGCGGCCGATCGTGGGAACCACGAGGACCCGCTTGGGTGCCTTGTAGGCGGCCAGCTTCGAACGCACGTGGGCGATGATGTCGTCGGCGTCGGCCCCGGGCCCGTCGATCTCGACGACGGCGGCCACGACCTCGCCGAACTTGTCGTCGGGCACCCCCACCGCCACGGCGTCGCGCACGGCCGGGTAGGTCTTCAGCACCTCTTCGACCTCTTCGGGGAAGACCTTCTCGCCGCCCGTGTTGATGCACACCGAGCCGCGGCCCAGCAGGGTCAGCGAGCCGTCCGCCTCGACCCGGGCGTAGTCGCCGGGACACGAGTAGCGCTTGCCCTCGAACTGGATGAAGGTCTTGGCGGTCTTCTCGTCGTCCTTGTAGTAGCCGATGGGCTGGAAGCCGCCCACGGCCACGCGGCCGATCTCGCCAGAGCCCGGCTGGACCCGCGTGCCGGCGTCGCTGATCACGATCGTGTTCTCCCCGAGGGTGAACTTGGCGGTTTGCGACGCCGAGCCGCCGGTCGACAACGACGCGCCCATGCCCACCGCCTCCGACGACGAGAAGGCGTCGACGAGGATCATGTTCGGGTGGTGCTTCAGCAGGCCCTGCTTCGTCTGCTCGCTCCACATCACGCCCGAGGAGGCGATGAGGAACACGCTGGAGAGATCCCACCGGCCGGGGTTCGCGTCGAGTGCGGCGAGGAGGGGCCGGGCGAACGCGTCGCCCACGATGGCGATCTGGGCGACGCTCTCGCGTTCGATCGTGTCGAGCATCTCGACGATGTCGAGCTTGCGCGAGGTGAGCGTGACGGAGCTACCGCCCAGCGACAGGATGATGAGCTGGGTGTACAGGCCGGTGCCGTGCATGAGCGGGCACGCGGGCATGCCGATGGGCCCGGGGGCGGTCACGTTCTGGCGGATGAGGTCGAGGTCGACGTCGCCGTCCCTGTAGGCCGGATTCATCTGGGAGACGAGGTTGCGGAACAGGTCGTCCTGTCGCCACATGACGCCCTTGGGCATGCCGGTGGTTCCGCCGGTGTAGGTCATCATCAGCTGGTCGCCGGTGCGGCCCCACGGGGCGACGACCCGATGGGCGTGGGAGGCGGCGGCGTCCTCGTAGGGGATCGCCCAGTCGGGGCATTCGCCGTTGCCGTCGTCGACCCACAGCCACGTCTCGACCTTCGGCACGCGGGGGCGGACGCGCTCGATGGTCTGGGCGAACACGCCGTGGAACACGACCGCCACGCAATCGGCGTTGTCCCACAGGTAGGCGAGCTCGTCGTCCTGGTAGCGGTAGTTCGTGTTGATCGGCACGAGGCCGGCCTTGAACGCCGCGAAGATCGACTCGACGTACTCGGTGCCGTTGTAGAGGTACTGGGCGATCTTGTCCTGCTCGGTGGCGCCCCGCTCGAGCAACGTGTGGGCGACGCCGTTGGCCCTGCGGTCGAACTCGGCCCAGGTCCGGCGCACGTCGCCGTGCACCTGCGCCTGCGCGTCGGGGATCTGCTCGGCGACCGTCTCCCAGACCTCGGCGAAGTTCCAGCCCGACATGTCGTCTCCCCTCGTTGTGGCACCGCTCGACCGTTGACCACCCGGTCAGGCCGAGGCTACCGGGTGGTCACCGAGCGGAAAAAGGACGCTGGCAGCGCCGGCGCGAACGTCCTCGGTAGCGTGCGGCCGTGGACCTCGACCTGCCTGCCGACGACGACCCCCGCCGCCTCGCCGTGCGGGACTGGCTCGCCGACCACCCGGCGCCCACGGGACGCCAGCTCGCGGACGCTGGCTACGTCGCCCCCCACTGGCCGGCGCCCTACGGCATCGACGCCGACCCGGTCCACCAGCTGATCATCGACGACGAGTTGCGTGCGGCCGGGGTGCGCCGGCCGGTGAACCCCATCGGCATCGGGTGGGCGGGCCCGACGCTGCTGCACGCCGGCAGCGACGAGCAGCAGCGCCGCTACCTGCCGCCCCTGCTGGCCGGCGAGGAGCTGTGGTGCCAGCTCTTCAGCGAGCCGGGCGCCGGGTCCGACCTCGCCTCGCTCGCGACCCGGGCCGTGCGCGACGGCGACGAGTGGGTCGTCACCGGCCGGAAGATCTGGACGTCTCTGGCGCAGCACTCCCGCTTCGGCATCCTCATCGCCCGGACCGACCCCGACGTGCCCAAGCACCGCGGGATCTCGTACTTCGTGTGCCCGATGGACGCCCCGGGCATCGAGGTGCGCCCCATCATCGAGATGACCGGCGCCCACACCTTCAACGAGGTCTTCCTCGACGAGGCCCGGCTGCCCGGCGAGAACCTGGTCGGCGCCGTCGGCCAGGGCTGGGACCTCGCCAAGGTCACGCTCGGCAACGAGCGCGTGTCGCTGTCCTCGGGCGGGGCGCTCTGGGGGATGGGACCCACCGGTGCCGACCTCGTCGACCTCGTGCGCGCCCGGGGCGGCGTCGAGGACCCGGTGCTGCGAGACCGGGTGGTGCGCCTGCACGTCGAGGCCGAGGTGCTGCGCCTCATCCGCCTGCGCACGGTCACTGCCCGCATCCGCGGCGAGGCCCCCGGGCCCGAGGCCTCGGTGCGCAAGGTGCTGGCCGACGAGCACGGCCAGCGGGTGTTCGGTCTGGCCAAGGACCTCGCGGGGGCCGGCGGCATGCTTTCGAATGCCGGCCCGCTCGGGGCGCCGGTCGACCTGTGGCACCACGGGTTCCTGTTCGCCCCCGCGCTCACCGTGGGCGGCGGGACCGGCGAGGTGCAGCGCAACATCATCGCCGAGCGCTCGCTCGGCCTGCCGCACGAGCCCGACGCCCAGACGGGGCTCGCCTGGAGCGAGACCCGACATTGACGGCTGCGCCGCCTGCCGCCGCCCGTCGCGGGGTGCCCGCGGTTCCGGGCGGGGGCCGGCGTCAGGCGGCGACGGCGGGCTCGACGTGCGGACGCTCGTCCGCGGCCGCCATGCCGGGGTCGACCCGCAGCCTGTGGGCCGTCCACCCTGCGGCCAGGGCCGTGGCCACGCCGCCGACGGCCACAGCCACCCGGGCGTTGGTGACGTCCGCCAGCCAGCCCATGATCGGTCCGCCGATCGGCGTCGAGCCGAGGAAGAGCATGGCGTAGAGCGCGAGCACTCGGCCGCGCATGCGGGGATCGGCCCGCAGCTGCACGACGGCGTTCGAGCCGCTGATCAGGTAGATCGACGAGAAGCCCACGGGCAGCGCCGCCACCACCGCCAGCCACAGGTTGGGCGCCAGCGCCATGGCCAGCATGGAGGTCGCCAGACCGGCCGCGGCCCGAACGAGCTGGCGCATCGTGACCTGCCGAGAGTGGGCGACCGCCAGACCGCCGACCATCGAGCCGGCACTCATGACCGAGAACAGCAGCGTGTAGGTGCCGGCTGAGCCGTGGAAGGTGCGCTCCGCCAGCAGGGCGAGGGTGACCTGGAAGTTGAAGGCCGCGAGCCCGACAACCGCGACGAGGAGGAGCGACGCCCGCAGGTCGGGGGTGCGCCACACATAGGACAGGCCCGACCGCACCTGGCCCTTGGCCCGGCCGACGGGCGGGGCGGCGTGGAACGACGAGCGGTCCATGCGCAGCAGCGCCCCGATCACCGCCACGTACGACGCGGCGTTCAGGACGAAGCAGGCTCCGGCGCCGGGCCCGGCGATCAGGGCCCCGGCCAGCGCGGGACCGAATATCCGGGAGCCGGTCATCATGGCGCTGTTCAGCCCGACGGCGTTCGGGACGTCCTCGGGTTCGACCAACTCGCCCACGAGCACGCGGCGGACGGGGTTGTCGAGGGCCGTGATCACACCGAAGACGAGCGACAGGCCGTACATCCAGGCAACCGTCGCCCGGTCGGTCAGCACGATGAACGAGAACACCGTGGCCAGCACCGTGAAGGCGATCTGGGTGCCGATCAGCATGCGGTGCCGGTCGACCCGGTCGGCCAGCACGCCGGTCCAGGCGCCCAGCAGGAGCAGGGGAAGGAACTGCGCCGCCGTCACCAGGCCGAGCGCCAGGCCGTTGTCGGTGAGGTCGAGGACGACCCAGATGATGGCCACCGACTGCATCCACGTGCCGGCCTGGCTGACGAGCTGGCCGGCGAAGAACAGGCGGAAGTTGCGAGTGTGCAGCGAGCGGAACGTGTCCTTCGACGCCGAGCGGAGCCTGGCGGTCACGGCGTCACCGTCCGCGGCCTCGCCGGCCGGCCGTCGTCGCCGCCCCCACCCGGTCGGGTCTCGGCGGCGGGCGCGGTCACCGACGAGGGCGCCGCGGGCGGCGCGGCGACCGCCGGCGGGCCCGCCGGCGCGGCGCCGATGGGGTTGCCGGCCAGGGCCTCGAGCACGTCGAGGGCGTCGGCCACGCGGCGCACGTCGTCGGCGTCGAGCTCGTCCAGACGCTGGGCCAGCCAGGCCTCGCGGCGGCTGCGGCTGTGGTCGAGGCGGCGGTGCCCGGCCTCGGTGATCGACACCCGGGCCACGCGCCGGTCGCGGGCGTCGACGGCGCGGGTCACCAGACCGTCGTCCTCGAGCTTGGAGACGACCTTCGTGATGGTGGGCGGCGCCACCTGCTCGATGGCCGCCAGCTCGCCGAGCGTGAGCGTGCCGTTCGCGTCGATGGAGGCGAGCACCGAGTGCTGCGACGGCGACAGGCCCGTGCCGGCCTGCTGGCGCAGCTGGCGCGCCAGGCGAGCCGTGGCCAGGCGGAGCCGGGCCGCAACGTCGACGATGTCGAGCCCGGCGTGGGAGGAGGCGGTCATCGATTACCCAGGCTAATTAGAGGGGCGTAGCGTTCCAACCTCGTGGACGGGGCGTCCGCGCCGACGGGCCGCCAGTTGATTCGCGCATACCCCGTCCCACCTGGCAGGATTCCTCCCGTATGGCCAAGGCTGAGCCCATCGACCAGTTCCGTCGTGGTGAGACGGTGAAGACCCTCGACTCGCTGCCCGGCGTCCCGCAGGGGACCGTCGGCCGCGTCACCCTGGTGGACGGCATCGCGTGGACCCGCTATCGCGTGCTGTTCGCCAACGGCGTCGATGTCGGCTCGCTCGACGGCTCGACCCTGGCGCGGCCCCGCCAGTACGACGAGGCGCTCGAGAGCCGGATCAAGGCCGCCGAGGCGGCCGCGGCCGTGGCCGGGGCGGCCGAAGCGGAAGGTGACGGGGCGGGGGCGGCGGCCGCCGGCGGTACCAGCAAGGTCGTCAACGGGGTGACCGTGCCGCCGCACCTGATCGATCGCTCGAAGAGGGCCCGCGAGCGCCTGGCCGCCTGAGGACGGCTGCTGCCGCCGTCCGCGGGCCTGCCGCCCGACCACCCGATACCGGCACCCACGCCCGGACCAGAGGGGGACCAGATGAAGCTCAGCATGCCGCTCAGCTACGCCGGCGGGTTCAAGGAGTCGGCGGGTCAGGCCGTGGCGCTCGAGAAGGCGGGGCTCGACACCATCTGGGTGGCCGAGGCGTACGGCTTCGACGGCGTCAGCCTCATGGGCTACCTGGCGGCCGTGACCGAGAGGGTCGAGATCGGCGCCGCCATCCTGCCGATCTACACCCGCACGGCCAGCCTGCTGGCCATGACGGCCGCCGGCGTCGACGCCCTGTCCGAGGGGCGCTGCGTGCTCGGCCTCGGGGCCTCGGGGCCTCAGGTCATCGAGGGCTTTCACGGCGTGCCCTACACCCAGCCGCTGACGCGGACCCGCGAGATCATCGACGTCTGCCGCATGGCCTGGAAGCGCGAGCGGCTGACGTACCAGGGCTCGACGATCACGCTTCCCCTGCCGCCCGAGCACGGCACGGGCCTGGGCAAGCCGCTCAAGATGATCACCCACCCGGTGCGCGATCGCATCCCGATCTACGTGGCGGCCCTCGGCCCGAAGAACGTGCAGATGACGGCCGAGGTGGCCGACGGCTGGCTGCCGCTGTTCTACCTGCCGGAGAAGGTCGACGACGTATGGGGCGACGCGCTGGCCGCCGGGGCCGCCAAGCGGTCGAGCGACCTCGGGCCGCTCGAGATCGTGGCCGGCGGCCTGGTGGCCGTCGGCGACGACGCCGCCGAGCTGCGCGACCTGGCCCGGCCGATGGTCGCCCTCTACGTCGGCGGCATGGGGGCTCGCGGGCGCAACTTCTACAACGACCTGGCCAAGCGCTACGGGTTCGAGGCCGAGGCGGTCGAGATCCAGGACCTCTACCTCGACGGGCGCAAGGACGAGGCGGCCGCCGCCGTGCCCGACGCCCTGCTCGAGGCCACGACGCTGTGCGGGCCGGAGGGCTATGTGCGCGACCGGCTGGCGGCGTACAAGGCGGCGGGCGTGAGCAGCCTGAACGTCACGCCGATCGCCGAGGACGTCCCCGCGCTGGTCGTCCAGCTGAAAGAGTGGATCGAGCACGCCTGACCGCGTGCCGGCGCGTGCTGACGCGTGACCGCGCGTCCCGGCCGCGGTCCCGCCTGGGGTGCCGGGGCCGCCCGGCGCGTCGAGCCGGTCCGCCCCTCAGGGGCGCAGCTTCGTGAGGACCGCCTCGGCCTGCTCGACGATGCGGACGACCAGCTCGCCGGCGGGCACCAGGTCGTCGATGGCGCCCACCCCCTGGCCGGCCGGGAAGAATTCGCGGTCGGGGTCGACGCCGTCGGTCGTCTCGTCGCCGCCGAGGTGGTTGACGCCCTCCTGCACCGACGTGAGGTACTGGGCGGGGAATGGCTGGGCCTCGCGCCCCGTCTCGTAGGCCGCGGTGTAGTCGTTGGCCAGGACCCGGCACGTCTTGCCGGTGTAGGCGCGGCTCACGACGGTGTCGTCCTCGTGAGCCCGGAGCAGGGCGTCCTTGTAGCCGACCACGCTCCGGGCCTCGGGTGTGGCGATGAAGCGCGTGCCGATCCACGCCCCGTCGGCGCCGAGGGCCAGCGCGGCCGCCAGGCCCCGCCCGTCGACGATGCCGCCCGCCGCGACGACCGGCACCCGGGCGCCGACCGCGTCGACGACCTGCGGGACGAGCGCGAACGTGGCGACCTTGCCGGTGTGCCCACCCGCCTCGGTGCCCTGTGCCACGACGATGTCGCACCCCGCCTCGACGGCGGCCACGGCGTGACGGACCTTGCCGCACATGTTCACGACCACGAGGCCGTGCTCGTGGCACAGGTCGACGACGTCTCGGGGCACGCCGAGCCCGGCGACGAACGCCGTGGCACCTCCCTTGACGATGTCGACGATCTTGGCCGCCATGTCCTGCGGGGCGGCGGTGAGCAGATCGACGCCGAACGGCTTCGCGGTGGCCTCGCGGACCGCGGCGATCTCGGCGTTCATCTGGGCGTGGCCCATCGTCGAGGCCCCGAGGCAGCCGAACCCGCCGGCCTCGGACACGGCCGCGGCCAGGCGGTGGTACGAGACGCCGCCCATGCCTGCGAGCATCACGGGGTGATCGATCTGGAGGGCGTCGGTGAGGCGGGTGCGCAGCGCGGCCATGGCGCCGATGCTGGTCGGACTTGACCGGTCGGTCAAGGGCGAGCGGTGCCCGGGCGCGAGACCGGCGCATCCCCGAGGGGTGGGATGCGCCGGTTCTACGCCGTGGTGGCTGCGCCGCCGATTGCGAACCACCTGCGTGCGAGCCAGGGCGGGAGTCGCCTGTGGAGGGGGAGCAACGCCTTCCGTGCCCGCATCCCGAACGCTACGCCGGGCCGGTCAACGCCCGATGAGCGGGGTGTGAACCTGTGTTACGAGCAGTCTGACGATCGCGTTTCGAATGCAGATCGGTGTGGCACCGGTCACCCGTCGAGCGCTTCGGGGGCGGTTGCGGCGTCGGCGAAGGCGTCGCGGATGGTCCCGGCGTCGGTATCGGGGTCGGTGGCGCCGGGGGTGACGCGGTAGGCCCCGGGGCCGGTCAGCACGCCTCTGCGCCATCGGCGCGGGGTGGCCACCACGGCCCGCGGGTAGTCCTCGAACAGCCAGCGACCGAAGTTGCGCCGCGCCCAGCCCGTCGCACCGGCCAGCCGGAGCGCGGCCCGCACGCCCCTGCGGTGCTTCACCGCCCGGATCAACAGCAGCGACATGCGGTGATCGGCCACCAGGGCCTGGCGGACGGCCCGTTCGTAGCCGGCTGTCACGTCGCTCGCGGCCCGGCGGCCGTCACCGATCGCCTCGGCGGCGAGCACGCCCGTCAGCAGGGCCTGACCGATGCCCTCGCCGGTCAGAGGGTCGGTGGCGGTGGCCGCGTCACCGGCGAAGAGCGTGCGCCGCCCGGCCAGCACGGCCCCGTCGACGTGGGCGGGGATGGGCCAGGCCCGGTGCGGCGACTCGGGCCGGGCACCGTCGCCCAGGACCGCCCGGATGTGGGGACGGTCCAGCAGCCGGCGCCAGATGCCGGCCATGTCCTGCACCCGGCCGACCTTGCCGCCTCGCTGGATGCCGAAGCCGACGTTGGCCCGGCCGTCCGGGAGCGGGAACGACCAGGCGTAGCCGGGCAGCAGGTCGGGCTCGAACCACACGAACAGGTCGCGGGCCGCCCGGGGGCCGACGCCGCTGAAGTACTGGCGGAACGCGTGCCACTCGCCCCGGTACCCGGGTGTGGCGAGGCCGATGTGCTTGCGCACGGGCGACCACATGCCGTCGGCCGCGATCGCGAACGGCGCCCGCAGCTCGCCGAGACCGTCGACTTCGAGGGTCACGCCCTCGCCGTCCTCGCTGGCGCCCGTGCAGGCGTGGCCGTCGAGCACCTTCACGCCGGCGGTGCGGGCCAGGTCGACCAGCGCGGCGTCGAGGTCGGCCCGGCGGGCGACCGCTGCGTAGGCGCCGCGGTCGCGGGGGAGGGGGAACGTGACCTCGCGGCCCGACGGCGAGCGCACGACCACGTCGTCGACCGGCTGCCACGAGGCCACGGCCGCCGGGTCGAGCCCCAGGTGCTCGAGCAGCCGCAGCGCGCCGGTGGTCAGACCGTCGCCGCAGATCTTGTCGCGGGGGAACCGGGCTCGGTCGACGAGCGTCACGGCCCGCCCGATCCGGGCGAGCGTGATGGCGGCGGCCGCTCCGGCCGGCCCAGCCCCGATGACGGCCACGTCCACGCTCTGCACCGGACCGACGCTAGTGGCGCCCCCCCCGACCCCGGTATCCGGGCGGCATCCGGCCCGGCGCCGGTCGGGCCGTGCCGCCGCCGGTCGGGCCGTACCGGCGGCGGCAGCGCCGGGGCGCCTCGGGCGGCCGGTGGGCGGTCTGGCCGTCCGGTGCAGGTTCCTGCTTACGATCGGGCCGAGGACGACAGAGCGACGACCGCGATGACAGCGACGAGGGGAAGGGCCGATGGGCGCAGGGGCCGACGGAGCGCAGGGGGCCGAGAGACCGGCGCAGCGCCTGTGGCAGGCGGCCGAGGCCGTCCACGCCATCGTGTACTTCGACCGGGACGTGCGCCGGGCCGTGCGGGCGGCGGGCGCCCCGGGGTTCTGGGCCGGCTACTTCGGCACCCGGTTGGCGCCGCTGCGGACGGTCGACCCGTGGCTGGCCACCTCGGTGCTCTACGTCTTCGCGCCGGGGATGGTCA
This sequence comes from Acidimicrobiales bacterium, assembly GCA_035296625.1. GTDB lineage: Bacteria > Actinomycetota > Acidimicrobiia > Acidimicrobiales > VFJN01 > DATCLS01. The sequence continues at coordinate 20,566 of DATHAO010000031.1, forward strand.
CCGAGCACCTGCCGTCCTCCGACGACGGGGCCCGGTGGGACGAGGCCCGGCGCATCGCGGTTGCCGCTCTGCTGTCCCGCCTCGGCGCCCCCTCCTCCGCCGGGGCGGCGTCCGCCACGTCCGTCACGTCCGCTGAGTCGGGCGGGTCGGGAGTGTCGGGGGCGCCGCCCGCAGAGGCGTGGCTGGCGGCGGTCGACCTGGTCCGTCGGCTCGCGGAGGCGTGCGAGGTCGGTGGCCGGCCGCTGTTCGCCGCCCATGCCGGCCGGCCGTGGCCGGAGGACCCCCACCTCGCCCTGTGGCACGGCGTCACCCTGCTGCGCGAGCACCGGGGCGACGGCCACCTCCACGTGCTGGCGGGCGAGGGTCTGTCGGGCTGCGAGGCCATGGTCCTCGCCCTGCGTTGGCGGGGCCAGGGCGAGGCCGGCGACGACTCGGCCGCCGCCGACCGCGGCTGGAGCGACGACGACATCGCCCACGCCTACGCCGGACTCGCCGAGCGAGGATGGGTGGGGCCCGACCGGGCGCTCACCGACGCCGGGCACCGCGCCCGGGCCGCCATCGAGGCGGCCACCGACGCCCGCAGCGTCCCCCGGGCCGCCGACCCGGCGACCGTCGAGGCGGCCGCCGCGGCCCTGGAGCCGTTCGCGAGCCTGACCCTGCCGACCATCCCGGCCCGCAACCCGATCGGCATCACGGGCGGGGCGCAGGGCTGACCGAGCCGGCCGGGGCGGCGGGCCGCCGTCCCGCCCGGGCCGGTCGCAGTCAGCCCGCGATGTCAGGGGGCGTCGGCGCGATCGGCTGGCCGTTGCAGTCGATGCCGGGCCCGGGCCGGTAGGTGGCCTTGAACGTGTCGGTGTCGGTGCCCCCGGCGGCGAACGTGCGGGTGCGGGTGGTCTCGACGACCCGGCACTGGCCCGACATCGACTCGGTGGAGCCGGTCTGCTCGGCCGTGGCATAGGGCGTCGAGTACAGCGTCACCGTCAGGCTCGTGTCGGTGTACGACGTCCACACGAGAATGCCGTAGTCGCTGTTGTTCTCGAACTTCAGGTCGGGGCTGGGGTAGCCCATCGTCGCCTCACGCCCGGGCGGGTACCGGGTGAACCACTCGGAGTGCGCCTGGTACTCGGTGATGTCGTAGCCGCCGAAGTAGGCGGCGTTGAACGTCGTGGTGGCGAACTGCGACACGCCGCCGCCGACCTCCTCGACGTGCTGGCCCTGGCTGATGGCCCCGGCGGGCACGAACCCGTTGGCGGTCGTGCGCTGCCCCGCGACCTCGTTGATGGAGAAGGTCTCGCCGGGCAGCACGACCGTCCCGCGCACGATGTCGGCTATGCGGTGGATGTTCGTCACCCGGGCCTCGCCGGCGGCGTGGTAGGTCGTGAACCCCGGTCCCGGCCCTGGCACCTCCGAGCCGTTCTGGTACGCCCGGCTGCCGCCGACCGCCTCGCGGATGCCGAGCGCCTCGGCCTCGGCGGTGGTCAGCTCCGGCTCGACGACCTGCGTCTCGAGCGTGACCTCGGTACCGCCCGAGTCGAGGGCCTCCCACACCAGCTGCGGGCCGTTCTCGCCGCAGCAGGCCACGCCGTTCGCCGCCGGCACGACCACCGGGGCGCCGTTCTGCAGGTCGAAGGAGGCGTCCTTCGGCTCGGCCGACAGGCCGGCGAACAACGTCGGGAACGCGCCGTTCACCGCCTCCGGGATGATCTCGAGGCGCATCTCGCCGTCGGCCGGCTCGGCCGGGCGGATCCAGGTGCGCAGCGTGGCCGCGTCGACCGGCACGCGCGTCTGGTCGGCGATCAGCGTCAGGCCGGGCGCCGTCATCTCGTTGGCCCGCGTGGCGAGCTGCTGGGCGTCGTCGTCGGAGAACCGGGGCGAGACGTCGGTGTCGTCCGCGCTGATCTTGATCGTGCCCGTCGAAGCCTCGGCGGCGCCCGGCAGGTCGGCGGCCACCTGGCGGGCGTCGATGCCCGAGCCCGCCCGCCCGGGAACGACGACGAACTCACCCGTTGCGCCGTCGAGGGCGATCGTCGGCTCGACCGGCGCGGTGACGTCGCCGCCTTGCAGTTGCAGCAACTTCAGCCCGACCGCGGCCTCGCTGGCCTGGAACTGCACAGGGATCTCGCGAGCGTCGAAGAACGAGCGGAACCAGGCGATCGGCCTTGCGATGATGGAGTCGTCGCGGCCGGCGTCGAGCGCGGCCTCGGCCGTCGCCTCCTGGTCGAGCGTGAGGCCGATCTCGCCTGCGGTGGTCTCGTAGGTCTGGGCGCCGCTGGTGATCCGCACGGGCCGGGCGGCTGTCTCCTCGGCGATGTCGCTGATCACGTCCGGGAGCGACGCCTCACCCAGGCCGCCGACCGGGCGGCCGGCCACCTCGACGTTGCGGACAACCTGGCCCGACAGCGCGGCGCTGTCGATGGCCCAGCCGACGATCAGCAGCACGAGGATGAGCAGGGGCACGGCGGCCACCAGGGCAACCGGCCGGCGGCGATGGCCGGAGCGCTTGATGTGGCCGGGTGCGTCGTCGTCGCCGACCCGGGTGGTGCCCCCGGGCGGCGTGATGCGGGGGCGGCCGCCGGGACCCGCCGCGCCGGCCGGGCCGGCCCAGCCGGGGCCGGTGGCCGGGGCCGACGGAGTGACGGTGATGGCGTCCTGCTGGGCCGTGGCGTCCGGGTCCGAGGTCGGGGCCGGCGGGCGGCTGAACGGCGCAGGTGCGCCGGGATCGGCGCCGCCCGCCGGGCTGGCGGCGCCGACGTCGCCGAGGGGCGGCGGCTCGGCCGGCCGTACGGCACCGCGGGTGTGGTCCGGCCTGTCCGTCACGGCCGAGTCGTCGGCGGAGGGATCGGGCGGCAGCAGCGGGGTCGTCGACGCGGCGGCGGGGCGGCCGTCCTCGCCCGCGAACGGACCCGGCGGCTGCGGGGGTGGAGTTGCCTGGTGGGTCGGTGCCGGGGACGCGGCCTCGGCGGTCCCAGCCCCAGCCGCGCCGGGCGCACTTGGTGATCGGGGCGCGTCGGGCGCTTCGGGAGCGCCGCCGGTCGGGGCGGTGCCGTCGGTGGGCGCATGGCCGCCACCGGGCGCCGCGGCCTCGTACCAGGCGCCAGGGCGGGGGAGGCCGTCGCTCCCGAGACCCGGGCCCCCGTTGTCCGGGCGGGCGGGGCCGGCCGCGCTCGACGCTGGCGCGTCGCCGGAGTCGCCCTGCGCCGGCGAGGCGCCGAAGGGTGCCGAGCCGTCGGCCTGGCCGCCCGGCGACGTGGTGCCCGGAGGCGTCCGGTCGCCGACGGGCGCGGGTGCCGGCGTTGTGCCGGCCGCCGCGGGGCCGTCGGTGGGGGTGCCCGCTCCGGCTCGGGCTGCGGGCGCCTCGGTGGCGGTCGAGGCGGGGGCGCCGCCGGGCGAGGGCGCCGAGCCGTCGTCGAGCGAGAACGCGATGCCCCGTGCGGGGTCGTGGTCGGTGGGGCCGGGACCACCCGGGTCCGCGCCGCCGTCGGGAGCGCCGCCGCTGCCCGGGACCATCGAGCCGGTCCCACCGGAGGCGGAGTAGGGCTCGTCCGTGGCAGCCGGTGCACCCGGGGCCTCCAGGGCGGCAGCGTGACCGCCGGACGGGGCCGGGGCAGGAGCGTCGGCCGGGGCAGGAGCATGGACCGGCGCAGGAGCGTCGGCCGGGCCAGGAGCGTCGGCCGGGGCAGGAGCATCGACCGGGCCAGGGCCGTCGGCCGGGGCAGGAGCGTCGGCCGGGGCTGGGCCGTCGGCCGCAGGAACGTCCGCGGGGGCCGATCTGGGGGCAGGGGCGCCCGGCTCGGGTGTGCCGTCTGGGGCGGGCGTGCCGCTGGGGTCCGGCCCCTCGGTGGGGCGGGACTCGGACATGGTGGCAGGGTCGGGGGTCACCGCGAGCTCGTCGGCCGTCGCCGCATCGGGGGGAGTCCTCTCGTCGGCCGTCGCCGGAGGCGGGATGTCCGTGGGCCGGCCCGTCGCCGTGGTCCGCGCGGGGTCGCGTGGCTCGCCGCCCTCGTGCCCGTCGCCGCCGCCACCGGGACGTGCTGCCGCCGCAGAGGATGCGGCGTCACCGGCCTCGATGCCGTTGTCGTCGGGCGGCGGGTCAGGTTGCGTCCCGTCCACGACGGAGGAGCCTGCCACGTCGGAGGGGGTCGGCCACAAGCGTCTCTTGCCTTCGCCCGTCCCTGACATCGGCCTGACACGGGTTCGTCACGTAGGTCGTAACCGGTCCGTCACACGGACCGGGCGGCGGGGCGCGCCCGGCGTCCCCGGGCCGCGCCTCGGGTGGCGCCTACGGGCGCCGGTCGTCGCCGCCCGCCGGGGGCGGCGCCGTGTCGTCGTCGACGTCGTCGCGGACGACGTCGGGGTGGTCGAGCGCGATGTGCATGTCCAGCTCGTTGCGGGACAGGAATCGCAGCTCGCAGTAGGGACACTGGCGGACGTCGGCCATGGGACCCCCATGCTCGCGCTGCTACGTTCGCCTCGGAAGCCAGCGAACGAAGAGGAGCCGTACATGGGCATCTGCGACGGCCGGGTGGCCATCGTCACCGGCGCAGGCCGGGGCATCGGGCGTGAGCACGCGCTTCTGTTGGCAGCGCAGGGCGCCAAGGTGGTCGTCAACGACCTTGGCGGGGCTCGCGACGGTTCGGGGACCGACGCCACCCCGGCGCAGCAGGTTGTCGACGAGATCGCCGCCGCCGGCGGCGAGGCCGTGGCCAACGCCGACGACATCAGCGACTTCGCCGGCGCCGAGAACCTGATCAAGACGGCGGTCGGCACGTTCGGCCGGCTCGACGCGCTGATCAACAACGCCGGCATCCTGCGCGACCGCATGCTCGTCAACATGACCGAGGCCGAGTGGGACGCCGTCATCAAGGTCCACCTCAAGGGCACGTTCGGCCCCACGCACTTCGCCGCCAACCACTGGCGCGAGCGCTCCAAGGCGGGCGAGGAGGTCGACGCCCGCATCATCAACACGACGTCGCCGTCGGGCATCTACGGCAACGTCGGCCAGACGAACTACGGCGCCGCCAAGGCCGGCATCGCGTCGTTCACGATCATCGCCGCCAAGGAGCTGGCGCGCTACGGGGTCACGGTCAACGCCATCGCCCCGGCGGCCATCACGCGCATGACCGAGGACCTCGGCATGGGCAACCTGGAGGACGAGGCCCGCGAGCGCATGTCGCCGCGCCACATCGCTCCGATCGTGTGCTGGCTCGCCAGCCCGCTCTCGGCCGGCGTGACCGGCCGGGTCTTCGACGTGACGGGCCGGATGCTGTCGGTCTCCGAGGGCTGGCACCGCGGCCCGTCCATCGAGAACCCCGACGACGACCCCGAGGTGCTCGGCCACGCCGTGGTCGACCTCGTCGCCCAGGCCCGGCCGAACGCCAACATGTTCGGCTACGACGAGAAGTAGGTCACCATGCCCCTCAACCCCGACGCCGTCGGCAGCCGTTCCGAGCCGGCCCGCCGCTCCTGGACCTCGAAGGACGCGCTGCTCTACGCCGTGGGCGTCGGCGCCGGCGCCGAGGACCCGCTGGACGAGCTCGCCTTCACGACCGAGAACAGCCAGGACGTGACGCAGCGGGCGCTGCCCACGCTCCCGGTCGTGATCGCCCCGATGGGCGGCGGCATGGACAAGATCGGCTCGTTCAACCCGGTCACGCTCGTACACGGCGAGCAGGGCGTGACGCTGCACCGCGAGGTGCCGGTCGAGGGCGAGCTCGAGGCCGTGTCCGAGATCATCGGCATATACGACAAGGGCTCTGGTGCCGTGGTGGCCAGCGAGACCATGGCCACGCTCGTGTCCGACCGCCAGCCGCTGTTCACCACCCGTTCGAGCGTGTTCCTGCGGGGCGAGGGCGGGTTCGGGGGAGACCGGGGCCCGTCGACCAAGCTCGACGCCCCCACCGAGAAGCCGGACCACGAGGTCACCTACGCCACCCGCATCGACCAAGCCCTCACCTACCGCCTGTCTGGTGACCGCAACCCGCTGCACTCCGACCCGAAGTTCGCCGAGATGGCCGGCTTCCCGAAGCCGATCCTGCACGGCCTTTGCACCTACGGCTTCACCGGCCGGGCGCTCCTCCACACGCTGTGCGCGTCCGATCCCGCCCGGTTCCGCTCGATGGACGCCCGGTTCGCCAGCCCGGTGTTCCCCGGTGAGGCGCTGACCGTGCAGGTCTGGCGCATCGGCGACGGCGAGGCACAGTTCCAGACGCTCGGCGGCGACGGCCGCGTCGTCGTCGACTCGGGCCGCGCCACCTACGACGACTGACTGGTTCCGGCGTCTCTCGCACCGCCCTGGCGGTGTGGGAGGCGCGCGGACGAGCCGGCTCCGAGGTCAGAAGAGGCGCAGGTGGTCGGGCTCGACGCCCCGCAGCGCGTCGTAGTCGACCTCGACGCACGCGATGTCGCGCTCGCCGGCGAGCACCTTGGCCTGCGGCTTGATGCGCTGGGCCACGAACACGCCCCGCACCGGCCGCAGCATCGGGTCGCGCCGGAGGAACTCGAGGTAGCGGGCCAGCTGCTCGACTCCGTCGATCTCGCCCCGGCGCTTGATCTCGATCGCCACGGCGCCGCCCTCGGCGTCGCGGCACAGCAGGTCCACCGGGCCGATGTCGGTCGGATACTCGCGCCGCACGAGCTGCAGCCCGGGGGCGATCGCCGCGCAGTTGGCGGCCAGCAGCTCCTGCAGGTGGGCCTCGACGCCGTCCTTCTGCAGGCCCGGGTCGACGCCGAGCGGATGGCTGGCGTCGGCGAGGACCTCGTGCATCGTGATCGTGAGCGACTCGCCCTTGGGGCTGCGCACGGTCCAGACGACACGGCCCTCGTCGTCGACGCCCTCGGTGACCGTGTTCGGGGCGTTCATCCAGTTCAGCGGCTTGTAGGCGCCGCCGTCGGCGTGCACCGCCACGCACCCGTCGGCCTTGACCATCACGAGACGGGCGGCGAGCGGCAGGTGGGCCGTGAGCCGGCCGACGTAGTCGACGGTGCAGCGGGCGACGACCAGGCGCATCGGCGGCGAGGCTACCGGCGCGTCGGCCTGCGGCCGGACCGGCTCGACGCGGGCCGGCGGGTCCCGCGCCGGTCCTCAGCGCCTTGAGCGGCGGCTGCGGCTGCGCATCGACTCGCGGATCGACTCCCGGCGTTGGCGCAGCTCCCGGTGGGTGAGGGCATCGGTGCCCTCATCGAGGCCGAACGCCGCCTTGGCCCCGGTCAGGTCGACCTCGATGGCCCGGGGGTCGACGCCCACATCCGCCATGATCCGGTCGCCGTGCCTGGTCGCGAAGTACATCGACACGGTGGCGATCTCGCCCAGGAGGTCGAGGTCGGGGGCCAGGCGGCTGATGGCCCCGTCGACGAACACGAGGTTCTTCACGAAGAGCATGAGCTCCTTGGGGAACCTCGCCCCAAGGCCGAGTAGGCCCTTGACGATCTGCTGCAGCTCGCCGACGAGCTGGTCGCCGGTGAGCGTCGTCGGGTCGACCGGCGGGGCGTCGAGGTTCAGCTCGCGGATGACCCGGTCGACGTCGACGTCGGCCGGCAGGGCGCCGAGGTCGCGGATGGCCTCGACCTGGCTGCGAAGGTCGTTGGCGGCGCCGCCGATGAGCAGCCGCAGCAGCGCCACGCGGCGCGTCTGGTCGAGGCGCCCGGTGATGCCGAAGTCGAGCAGGGCCGTGCGGCCGTCGGGGCGCACGAACAGGTTCCCGCCGTGCAGGTCCCCGTGGAAGATGCCCTCGAGGATGGCCCCCTCCAGCGAGGCGATCATGCCGGCCCGCACCACGGCTTCGGTGTCGACGCCGGCGCCACGCATGCCGACCACGTCGTCGAACGCGAAGCCGTCGAGGCGCTCCATCACCAGGACCCGCCGGGTGACGAGCGTGGGGTGGGGCCGCGGCACGACGTAGTGACGCTGGCCGAGCTTCGTGAAGACCGCCGCCACGTCGAGCATGTTCTCGGCCTCGAGCCGGAAGTCGAGCTCCTCGACGATCGTCTCGGCGAACAGCTGGACGAGCGCCGGCGGGTTGGCCAGCGCGGCGATGGGGATGCGCCCCACGAGGTGGGGGGCGAGCCATGCCATGACCCGGAGGTCCTGACGGACCAGCCGGGCCACCGAGGGGCGCTGGACCTTCACCACCACCCGTTCGCCGGTCCGCAGCGTCGCCGCGTGGACCTGGGCAATCGAGGCGGCGGCCAGCGGCGTGCGGTCGACGTGACGGAACACCTCGTCCAGGGGGCCGAGGTCGGCCTCGATCACGGCGCGCACGGTGGGGAACGGCTCGGCCGGCACCTTGTCGCGCAGGAGCTTGAACTCGTCGACCAGCTCGGGCGGGAAGATGCCCTCGCCCGAGCTGATGATCTGCCCGAGCTTGATGTACGTGGGGCCCAGGTGCTCTGCGGCGACGCGCAGGCGGCGGGAGATGCCGGACCGGCTCGCGCTGCGGCCGTCCTCGGCCGGCGGAGCCTTGCGCTCGCGGAGGGCCCACAGGCCGACGGCCCCGCCGAGGTGGCGGGCGACGCGGCCGAACCGGCCCACCGGCGGCACCCGCCCGGCGGAGGTGAGCGTCGGCACCTCGGCCCGCACCCGGCGGCGCACCTCGTCGAGGCCCTGGCGCCACGGCAGGGCGCTCGGGTCCTCGAGGGTCCAGGGCGGGGTCTCGCTGAAGCTCCCCACGGCGAGGTCGGTCGGAGCTCCGGTCACCCTGGGAGTCTGGCGGACCGACCGGCGAACCACACCCGGGCCGCCGGCGCCCAGGCCCGCCTACGGGCGCCGGGGGGTCGGGCGGGAGGACGGCACGGCAGCGACCACCCGGCCGTCGACGACCTCGACGCCCTCGGCCCGCAGCCGCTCGGCGTGCGTGGCCTCGTGGCCCGGAACGAGGCGTCCGGACGCCGTGACGACGCGCCACCAGGGCACCTCGGCCTCGCCCGTGGCGAGGATGCGCCCGACGGCACGGGCGGCGCCCGGGCGGCCCGCCTCGGCCGCCACCTCGCCGTAGGTCACGACGTCGCCGGGGGCGAGCGACTGGAGCACGGCGACCACCGCCTGCTCGAATCCGGTCATGGCCGGCAACCTAGGTGGCCCGACACCCGCCCCCGACCCCGACGCCCCCGATGCGGCGGGCGGTGCGGGCGGCGGGTCCTCCCTGCCCGACCTCGCCGGTCGGGTGGCGGTCGTGACCGGCGCCAGCCGGGGCCTCGGGGCCGGACTCGCCGCCCGCTTCGCCGCTCGTGGGCTGCGCCTCGGGCTGTGCGCCCGGCACGAGCCGCCGGTCCCACTCGGGGCCGAGGCCGTCACGGCGGCCCTCGACGTGGCCGACGCCGCCGCCGTCGAGGCGTTCTGCGCCGCCGTCGCCGACCGGTTCGGCCCGATCGACCTGTGGGTGAACAACGCCGGCGTGCTCCCTCCCATCGGTCCGCTGCGCGACGCCGCTCCTGCCGAGGTCGAAGCGCACGTGCGGACGAACCTCGTCGGCGTACTGGCCGGCAGCCGTGCCTACGCCCGCCACGTGCGCTCCCGCCCGGGTGGCGGCGCGCTGGTCAACGTGTCGAGTGGGGCGGCGCGCTCGGTCTACGCCGGCTGGGCCGTCTACTGCGCCTCGAAGGCGGCGGTCGACCAGGCCACGCGCGTCATCGCCGTCGAGGAGGCCGATGCCGGCCTGCGGGCTCTTGCCGTGGCGCCGGGCGTCGTGGACACCGACATGCAGGCGGCGATCCGGGCCACGCCGGCCGCTGAGTTCCCCGCCGTCGACCGGTTCGTCGACCTCGCCGCCGAC
>DATHAO010000032.1:0-42325 GCA_035296625.1 Acidimicrobiales bacterium
CAACGCCGGCACGGTCGAGTTCCTGTACCAGGACGGCGAGTTCTACTTCCTCGAGATGAACACCCGCCTACAGGTCGAGCACCCTGTGACCGAGCTGATCACCGGCCTCGACCTCGTCGCCGAGCAGATCCGGGTGGCGTCCGGCGAGCCGCTGTCGTTCACCCAGGAGGACATCGAGCGCCGCGGCCACGCCATCGAGGTGCGCATCAACGCCGAGGACCCGGCCGCCGGCCGTTTCCTCCCCGCGCCGGGCACGATCACCACGCTGCGGGTGCCCCAGGGCATCGGGGTGCGCTGGGACGGCGGCTACGAGGCCGGCGACACCGTCAGCCAGTACTACGACAACCTCGTCGGCAAGCTGATCATCTGGGGACAGAACCGCGACGCGGCGATCGCCCGCACCATCCGGGCGCTCGACGAGTTCGAGGTCACCGGCATCGCCACGACGATTCCCGCCGACCTGGCGATCCTGCGCCACCCCGAGTTCGTGGCCGCCCAGCACTCGACGAAGTGGGTGGAGGACCGGCTCGACCTGTCCTCCACGGCCGCCGGACGGGCCGGTGCGTCCGGTGTGTCCGCGCATGCCCCGTCGGCCAACGGGGCCGGCGAGGGCGAGGAACCCGAGGCCAAGGTGCGGCGCGACGTCGACGTGGAGGTCAACGGGCGCCGCTACTCCGTGTCGGTGTGGGTCCCTGAGTCGCAGGTGCTCGCCGCGGCGGCCGGCGCCGCCGGCGGGAAGGTCGCCACGAGGCGCCGCCGCCCGGGCGCCGGGTCCACGGCCGGTGCCGGGTCGGGCGACGTGACCGTGCCCATGCAGGGCACGATCGTCAAGGTGCTGGTCGCCGCGGGCGACAGCGTCGACGTGGGCCAGACCGTGTGCGTGCTCGAGGCGATGAAGATGGAGAACAACATCACCGCCGAGAAGGCCGGCACCATCAAGGAGCTCAAGGTCGTCGCGGGCCAGTCTGTCGGCTCCGGCGACGTCGTCGCCACCATCGAGTAGCCCGCCCACTCGCCGTCCGCGCTCGCTCGCCACCGCCCCCGTCTCTACAACGCCCCCCGTCTCCACCCGTTCTGGCAGGGCTCGCTTCGCCTCTCACGAACCAGCGCTGCCAGAACCGACGGGTGTTGCCCGCCCGGCTGAACGCTGGCAGGCTCGCCAGAACTTCCCCTTGCGTCGCTCGCTCACAGCAAGGGGAGCACCGTGTCCCGACCCTGGGAACGCGCCGCGGCTCACGCTGCAGGCCACCATGGCGTCCTGTCCACCGGGGCGCTCGCCGGACTCGGCATCGCGCCCGCCACCGCGCACGCTTGGATCCAGTCGGGGCGGCTCGACCGGGCCGCGCCCGAGGCCTACATCGTCGAAGGTTCACCACCGACGTGGCGCCAGCGGGTGGCCGTAGCGACCGCCTCCGGTCACGCGTGGGCCTCGCACCGCACCGCCGCCGCGCTGCACGGGCTCGACGGCTTCGACCCCGGCCCGGTGGAGGTCTTGGCGCCCCACGGGCGGGGTCGGGCGCCGGCCGGCTGGACCGTCCACGAGACCCGTCACCTGCGGGCCGTCGACATCGGCCAACGCGACGGCGTGCCGTGCACCACGGTGGTCCGCACGGTCCTCGACCTACCGGCCGTCGCCCACCCGTTCCGCGCCGGCCAGGCGCTCGACCACGCCTGCCGGATCGAACCCGGTGCGCTCGACCTGATCGTCCAGCGCTTCGTCGAGCTGGCCCGGCGCGGGCGCCCCGGCACGGCGCTGATGCGAGCGCTGCTGGCCGAGCGGCTCGGGACCGACCGGTTCACGCAGAGCGGGTTCGAGGCCGTCACGCTGCGGCTCGTGCGGTCGGTCGGCCTGCCCGAACCGGTGACGCAGCACCTCGTGCGGGACGGGTCGTTTCGGGTGCACCTCGACCTGGCGTGGCCGCCGATTCGGCTGGGGCTCGAGTGCGACAGTCTCGCGTTCCACTCGGGCAAGCGGGCGCATGAGTGGGACCGCCAGCGCCGACGCCACCTCGCCCGCCTCGGCTGGGAGATCCTCGAGGTGACCTACGACGACGTCACCAAGCGCCCCGGCCGGACCGGGGCCGAGCTCCGTGAGCTGCACGCTCTTCGCACCGCGACGATCCAGGCGGTGAGCGCCACCGGACCGGTTGCTTCCAGCGCCGCCGGGAGTCGATGAGGTCGTCCAACGGGACCTGCCCGCCCCCCGTCGACGAATGGCGGCGAGGCCGTCCCGGGATGTGCCCGCCGCCCGTCGAAGAAGCATCGGTGAGGTCGTCCCGACGCGGCCGTACCCGCCGCCCGTCGACGGAGTGGCGGCGCAGCACCGGCCACCACGGCCGGGTCAGCGCGTGTGGGGGTCGGTGAGCACGACGTAGGCCCCGGCGGCCAGCGCCCCGGCGACCGGCCACGCCGGCCATGGAGCCTCCAGGAGGGGCGGAGCAGACACCACCGTCGCGACGACGGCGCTGGCCGCCAGGGCGAGGTCGACCGCCACGTGGGCCGGGCGGGCCGGCGTGTCGGCCTCGCCGAAGCAGCCGCAGCTGCCGACCGGCGCGCCGCTGCGCGCGGCCGCGGCCACGAAGGCAGCGAAGCCCACGTAGCTTGCGGCCACGAGCGCCCCCACGACCGCTCCGGCGGCCACCACGCCCGCGGCCCCGAGCACCGCCTCGGCGCCGGCCCCCGCCCGGACCAGCGGCTCGGGAACCGGCCGGCCGAGGGCGCGGAGGGCACCGGCCGTGCGCAGTGGGTCGGCGACCTTGGCCGCTCCTGCCACGAGCAGCAGGAGAGACGCGGCCCCGAGGAGGGCGGCGGCGAGCGTGTCCACGGCGTGTCGGGCGGCTTCTGGCAGCGCTAGATCGCGAGGGGCGAAGCGATCGCTGCCAGAACGGCGGGGGTCACTCGGCGGCCTCGGCGAGGGCCTCGGACAGCGACGGGTGCACCATGAGGCTCTCGTAGATGTCGTTGACCCGCAGGCCGTTCGTGACGGCCACCGCGATGACCGAGATCAGCTCGGCGGCCTGGCTGCCCACGATGGACCCGCCGAGCACGACGCCGGTCGCCGGGTCGGACAGGATCTTCACGAAGCCCCTCGGCTCGTTGTTGATCAGTGCCCGGGCCGACGCCGAGAACGGCACCTTCGTGACCCGCAGCTTGCGCCCCTCGGCGAACGCGTCGGCCTCGGCGAGGCCCACGTCCGCGATCTCGGGCTCGGTGAAGATGGCGGAGGCCGCCTTGTCGTAGTCGAGGTGGCGGTGCTCCCGGGCGTGCAGGCCCATGAGGTGCTCGGCGATCTTGCGGCCCTGCATCGACGCGACGGACGACAGCGGCAGCTTCCCGGACAGGTCGCCCGCCGCGTAAATGTGGCCCACGCTGCTCAGGCAGTTGTGGTTGATCGGGACGTAGCCGCCGGCGTCGACCTCGACCCCGGCGGCGTCGAGCCCGAGGCCCTCGCTGTTGGGGACCGACCCGATGGCCAGCAGGGCGTGGCTGCCCCGGGCCACCCGCCCGTCGTCGCAGCGCACGGCGACCCCGCCGTCGTCGGTAAGGTCGATTCCCTCGGCCCGGGCGCCCTTGAACAGGCGCACGCCCCGGCGGAGCAGCTCGTCCTCGAGTGCGGCGGCCACCTCGGCGTCCTTCTGGGGGAGCACCTGCTGGCGGCTGACGATCAGCGTGACCTTGCTGCCGAGCGACGAGAACATGTGGACGAACTCGACGCCGGTCACGCCGGAGCCGATCACCACAAGGTGCTCGGGCAGCTCGGGCGGCGGGTATGCGTGGCGGGTCGTGAGGACGCGCTCGCCGTCGACGTCGGCCCAGTCGGGGATGCGCGGCCGGCTGCCCGTCGACAGCACGATCACGTCGGCCTCCAGCTCGGTGACGCCCTCGGCCGTGTCCACCACGATCTCGTGCGGGCCCTTGAGCCGGCCCGTGCCCTCGATCAGGCGCACGCCCTGGCTGCGCAGCAGCTGCACGACGTTGGACTCGAGCCGATTCTCGATCGACCCGATGCGCTGCCGCAACCGCTCGAGGTCGAGCTGGGCGGAGGTGCCGGCCAGGCCCATCCCGCCGCTCTGGGCGACCATGCCCATGGCGCCGGCGGTGGCGATCATCGCCTTGGACGGGATGCAGTCGCGCAGATGGGCGGCGCCGCCCACGATCTCGCGCTCGATCATCGTGACCTCGGCGCCGAGGCGGGCGGCGGTCGTGGCGGCCGTGTTCCCGGCGGGGCCGCCGCCGATGATGGCCAGGCGAAGGGGCACCCGATCAGGCTACCGGCCCCCTGCGACGCTCCCGGAGGACCGTGGCGGGCGTCACGAGCCGTCCGCTCGTGCCCCTTGGCGCCCTGCGGGCGGGACCGGCTCGATGATGCGAGCGGGCCGCGTCCACCCCACCCGGGCCCAGCGCCGGCCGGTCGGGAGCGACCGGGCAAGCCGTGCGAGCTCGGCGCCGGCGTGCGGCGAGCCAACCGGCACGTCGTGCGAGCCCCGGCGGCGCCGGTCCGCTGCCGGGTACAGAGCCCGGCCGCGGCCCGGGCCGGGTCAGGCCGAGGGCCGGTCGGGCGGGCCGGGGCCGGGTCAGGAGCCGGGCGAGGTCCGGGTCAGCGCGCCGCCCGGGGCAGGCAGGTCCGGGCCCCTAGCCGGGTCGGGTCAGGCGGCGGCGGGGTGGGTCGCCGTGCCAGGACGGGTGGCCGAGCGGGGCCGGCGGCAGGCCCGCGCCACGGCGACCAGGGTTGCGAGCAGCACGAGCGGCACGGCCGCGAGGATCGCGGCGTTGACCTCGTACGGCCACGGCGACCAGGCCTCGACGGCCTGCAGCCGCTCGACCAGCGAGGCGTCCTTCGCCCCCCAGTAGTACCGGAGGATCGTGAGCACGGCGACGGCCTGCGTGCCGACCACCACGGCAAGGGCCACGAGCGGGGTGAAGCGACGCAGCACGCGCGTCCAGCCGAAGGCGACGACCACGGCCACGCCCGCGACGCCGCCGAACAGGTAGCGGCCCTGCACCATCGGCGAGAACCCGGCGTTGCGGTAGAGACGGAAGCTGTTGCCGGCCGCGAAGAAGTGCAGCAGCAGGAACGGCGCCAGCAGGAGGACGAGGGTCACCTTGTCGATGCGGCGGCCCGGGCGGTCGCGACGGACGCGGTCGCCACCGCGCCGGCGACCGGGCCGTCGACGGGGCGTGGTCCCGCCCGCGGGCAAGGCGACCGCCGCCGTCCCGTCGCCGTAGGGCTGGTCGTGGTCGTTCGGCCCGGCGACCCGGTCGGCGGCGATGGCCGCGGCCGTCCGCCGGCCCTCGATCCCACCGGGCACGCCGGCCTTGCCGGCGGCGCCGGGCGCGCCGGCCGTGCCGGAGGCGCCGACCTGCGGATGTCCGCCCTGGAGGGCGCCCCCGGGAGCGCCGGCGGCACCGGCCGCCACGACCGGGCGCCCCCGCGGTCGCGGCATCGCCAGCAGCAGGCCGAGCGCCGCCACGGCCGTGCCGCCGACGATGATGACGGCCGGCACGTGGGTGTCGATCCACCCGAAGTCGCCCCAGAACCGCCGCGCCAGCTTCGGCACCCAGTTGGCGGCCCAGTCGCCGAAGTCGGGGGTGAAGCCGTCGGGCGGATCGCTGAGCCGGGTCTCGTACTCGATGGACGGCGAGATGTCCCCGTGGTTCACCAGGTTGGCCACCCACCACCAGCCGCCGCACAGCAGCGTCGCCCCGCTGAACACGGCGAGCTGGGCGCTCAGGCGGGGGGACCCGAGCGATCGGCGCCGTCCGACGAGGATGCCCAGCACCACCCACGGCACGATCGCGAAGGCCAGCGCCTTCGTGAACAGCGCCAGGCCGGTGACCGCGCCGGCCACCGCCACGGTTCGCAGGCCCACCCGCCCGTGGCCGAGGCACACCACCACGCCGGTGAGCACGGCCAGCAACAGGGCGAGCACCCCGTCGTTGTTCACCAGGGCCGAGATGTGGGTGAGCTGGGGCACGGCCAGGGGCAGGGTCGCCGCTGTCAGCGCGGCCGACGGTCCCGCCCCCGCCACCCGGGCGACCCACCAGGCCACGAGGGGCAGCGGCGCCATGAACAGCAGCGACACCACCCGCAGCACACCGACCTCGCGGTCGTAGGCCCCGAGCCCGCCGCCGGGGTTGAGGAGGTCCACGCCCTCGCTCACCACGGCGAGCGCCAGGTAGTAGCCCGGCGGGTGGTCGGTGATGTGGTTGCGGACGCCGGGACGGTTGAGGATGCGCAGGTCGGCGGCCAGACCCTCGTCCTCGAGGGCCGCGAGCGACGGCCGGTCGGCGCGGGGGACGGCCTCGGCGGCGGTCAGGTGGCGCGACCGGCGCTCGAAGTGCCCGAAGGCGAGGGCACCACGGATGCCGGGCGTCACCACGCGGTCGTCGTAGGCCGGGTAGGTCCGGTCATCGCGCAGGGCGAGGACGGCATCGACGTGGTTCGGCTCATCGGGGCCCCGCCAGGCCGGCGCCAGCACGCTGTAGCCCACGAGCAGCGCCAGGTGCAGCACGCAGATCCACCACACGGCGGCGGGCACGCCCGGCTGGTCGCGCCAGGGGCCGGCGGCCCGGGCCGGCACCGCGGTCGGGACGTCTCCGCCGGGATCACGGGCGACGGGCGCCCGGGGCCCGGTCGCCGGGGCCGAGGCGTCGGGGGCCGACACCGGGGGCGACGAGGTCGGGGCCACCGTCCCGACGAGGGCGGGCGCGGTGGACGCCGGGACTGTGGCCGCCGCGGCGTGGGCATGGGTCCGCCCGTCCCGCCGGTGGGGCGGGGCCCCCGTCGGGGGGACGCGCTGCCGGCCCGTCCAGAGGCCCTCGCCCGCTGTCACGCCGCGCTCCGCCGCCGCGGGTCGGGGGGTCGGGTGGGGGTCGAGGCGCAACCGGGGGCTGCGTGGGGAACGTCGGGGGCCACGGGGAGCGTGGGATCACGCGAAGGGGTCACGGATGGCGTCCGCACCATCGTCGGCCCCGTGGCCTGCCGTCGATAGGTGCTCGTCGGCCGTGCGCCCGTCAGAGGACCGACCGTTCGGGCCCGCCGTCGTGGGACCCGTTGGCCGCCGGCGTGGCCCCGGACGCCGCGTCCGGCTCGGCGGACGGTGACGGGGCGAACGGTGACGGCGCGGACGGTGACGGGGCGGGCGACAACGACGGGGCGTGGGGTAACGGGGCGGCCGAGGACGAAGCCGACGCACCGTCCGAGCCACGGGTCCCGGCCGTGCCGGACGAGGCCGACGCACCGTCGCCGTCGGAGCCGGACGCGGAACCGTCGGTGCCGTCGGAGCCGGGCGTGGAGGACGTTGCGGGCGAGCGCAACGGCGAGTCGGCCCCGAGCGACGACGGGGCACCCGCCGTCCGCTCCTCGACCAACTGCCGCACCCGCTCGCCCGTGGCCGAGTACTTCACGATGCATTGCACCGCCCGCACGCCGTCGCGCCAGCCGATCTTCTTGCCCTCGTCGTAGGTGCGGCCGTTGTAGCTGATGCCCAGCTCGTAGACCCGCCAGTGGGCCCGGGCAACCTTGGCGGTCACCTCGGGCTCGAACCCGAAGCGGTCCTCCTCGATGGCGATCGACTGGATGACCTCGCGGCGGAAGACCTTGTAGCAGGTCTCCATGTCGGTGAGGTTCAGGTTCGTGAACATGTTCGAGAGCATGGTCAGGAACCGGTTGCCGACCGAGTGCCAGAAGTAGAGCACCCGGTGCGGCTGGCTGTTGTGGAACCGCGAGCCGTAGACCACGTCGGCCAGGTCGTTGAGCAGCGGCTTGACCAGGGGCCCGTACTCGGCCGGGTCGTACTCGAGGTCGGCGTCCTGCACGATGACGTAGTCGGCCCGGGCCTCGGCGAAGCCGCGCCGCAGCGCTGCGCCCTTGCCCTGGTTGTGCGGCTGCAGGAACACGCGCACCCGCTCGTGGGTCAATCCCGCCAGGATCTCGCGGGTGCCGTCGGTCGACCCGTCGTCGACGATGACCACCTCGGCGGTCCACGGCGAGCCGAGGACCTGGTCGACGACGGTCTCCACGGTCGCCCGCTCGTTGAAGCAGGGGATCACAACCGAGAGGCAGGGCTTGGGGTCGGCCACGCGCGTCAACCTTCCTGGCCGGGGGCTCGATCGGCGGATGTTAGGCGCGTGACCACGCCTGTGCGACCGGTGGGCTGGGTGCACGCGACACGCGTTCCGTAGGCTTCGATCGTGACCGACACCCCGATGGACGCACGAGGGTCGGATCCGCGCCCCACGCTCGACGACTGGCGCGACCTGGCCGCCAAGGACCTCAAGGGACGCGATCCCGACAGCCTGACCTGGCACACCCCCGAGGGCATCGACGTCAAGCCGCTCTACACGGCCGACGACCTGCCCGACGACGACAGCGTCGGGTCGCTGCCGGGCTTTCCGCCGTTCACACGCGGCGTGCGGGCGACGATGTACGCGAACCGGCCCTGGACGATCCGCCAGTACGCCGGGTTCTCGACGGCCGAGGAGTCGAACGCCTTCTACCGGCGCAACCTCGCGGCCGGTCAGATGGGCCTGTCGGTGGCCTTCGACCTGGCCACGCACCGGGGCTACGACAGCGACCACCCGCGCGTCGAGGGCGACGTCGGCAAGGCGGGCGTGGCGATCGACTCGGTCGAGGACATGAAGATCCTCTTCGACCGGATCCCCCTCGACAAGATGTCGGTGTCGATGACGATGAACGGCGCGGTGCTGCCCACGCTCGCCTGCTTCATCGTCGCCGGCGAGGAGCAGGGCGTGGACCAGGCCCAGCTCAGCGGCACCATCCAGAACGACATCCTCAAGGAGTTCATGGTCCGCAACACCTATATCTACGCGCCCGAACCCAGCATGCGGATCGTGGCCGACATCATCGAGTACACGGCGCAGCACATGCCCCGGTTCAACTCGATCTCGATCTCCGGCTACCACATGCAGGAGGCCGGGGCGACGGCGGTCCAGGAGCTCGCCTTCACGATCGCCGACGGGCGCGAGTACGTACGCTACGCCCGCGACCGGGGCCTGAGCATCGATGCGTTCGCCATGCGCCTGTCGTTCTTCTTCGCCATCGGCATGAACTTCTTCATGGAAGTGGCGAAGCTGCGGGCGGCTCGCCTGCTGTGGCACCGGGTGATCTCGCAGTTCGACCCGCAGGACCCGCGCTCGGCGATGCTCCGCACGCACTGCCAGACGAGTGGCGTCTCGCTGACCGAGCAGGACCCGTACAACAACGTGGTCCGCACGGCCGTCGAGGCCATGGCCGCAGTGCTGGGCGGCACCCAGAGCCTGCACACGAACAGCTTCGACGAGGCGCTGGGCCTGCCCACCGACTTCTCGGCCCGCATCGCGCGCAACACCCAGCTGATCCTCGCCGAGGAGACCGGCATCCCCCATGTCGTCGACCCCCTGGCCGGGAGCTACTACGTCGAGGCCCTGACCCGGCAGCTCGCCGACGAGGCGTGGGCGCTCGTCGAGGAGGTCGAGTCGCTCGGCGGCATGACGAAGGCCGTGGCCTCGGGCATGCCCAAGCTCCGCATTGAGGAGTCGGCCGCCCGTCGCCAGGCCCGGGTGGACCGGGGCGAAGAGGTCATCGTCGGCGTGAACAAGTACCAACCGTCGAACCCCGAGCACGTCGACGTGCTGGCGATCGACAACTCGGAGGTGCGCCGGTCGCAGATCGCCCGCCTCGAGCGGGTCCGGGCGTCCCGCGACGAGCAGGCGTGCGGGGCCGCCCTCGCCAGGCTCACCGCCGGGGCGAAGGGCACCGAGAACCTGCTGGCCCTGTGCGTCGACGCCGCCCGGGCCCGGGCCACGGTCGGCGAGATCAGCGACGCGATGGAGACGGCGTTCGGCGGGCGCCACAAGGCCGAGATCCGCTCGATCCACGGCGTCTACGGCGCGGCCTACGAGGGCGACGCCACGTTCGCCGCCGTGCAGGCCGAGGTGGCGGCGTTCGGGGAGCAGGAGGGGCGCCGGCCCCGCATGCTCGTCGTCAAGATGGGCCAGGACGGCCACGACCGCGGCGCCAAGGTGATTGCCAGCGCGTTCGCCGACATCGGCTTCGACGTGGACGTCGGCCCGCTGTTCCAGACGCCGGCCGAGGCCGCCCGCGACGCCGTCGACAACGACGTGCACGTCGTCGGCGTGTCGAGCCAGGCGGCGGGGCATCTCACGCTCGTGCCCCAGCTCGTCGCCGAGCTACGGTCCCTGGGCGCCGGGGACGTGGTCGTGGTGTGCGGCGGCGTCATCCCACCCCAGGACTACCCCGCGCTCCGGAAGGCCGGCGTGGCCGCCATCTTCGGGCCGGGCACGAACATCCCCGAGGCCGCCCGCACGGTCCTCGGCCTCCTGAGCGGGCGCCGCCCGGCGGCCTGATCGCCGGCGGCCCGACCGCCGGGTGGCCCGCTCGCCGGGCGGCCCGCTCGGGTCGCTCGACCCGGCGTCAGCAGATCGCCGCCGACAGACCGGCGTCGTCGCCGCCAGGGCCACCGCCCGGGACCGTGGCGACGATGCGGGGTTGCCGCTTGACGGGACGGGCGCCGGACGGTTCGCTCGGGGGGCGCGCTCCCGAGCGCGAGGTCAGCGGCGACGATGAGCGGGTCCGGCACCGTCGAACCCGTCGGAGGACCATGGCGACGTCGACGACACGCAGCCTGCTCGCCGCCCTGGCGCTCGTGGCGGGGGCGACCGCGGCGGCAGCGGTGTCGTCCGGACCTGCGGCCGCCGGCGACGCGCCCACCACGCACACCGGCGCGGCCGACGTGGACCCCGACCGGCCCGCCAGCCCGTTTTGGGTCGAGCGGGTCATCGCGGAGGCCGACATCGTGCGCGAGCTGCAGTTCCCGGTGCTTCTCGGCGCCGAGTTCGCCGACACGTTCGGGGCGTGCCGGGGCGAGCACTGCGAGCGGAGCCACCGGGGCAACGACCTCTTCGCCCCCAAGCTGCGCCCGCTCGTCGCCGCCCGCAGCGGGACCGTCACGTGGCTGCGCACCGACACCGCGGGCACGGCCGGCAACGGCGTGGCCATCACCGACGCCCAGGGCTGGCGCTACCTGTACCTGCACGTCAACGACGACTCACCGGGCAGCGACGACGGCGCCAACCCGGCGACGTGGCGGTTCGGGCCGGGCATCGAGCTGGGAGCCGAGGTCGAGGCCGGCCAGCTGATCGGCTACCTGGGCGACTCCGGCAACGCCGAGACCACGCCGCCCCACCTGCACTTCGAGCTGCGCACGCCCTACGGGTTCGACATCGACCCGTTCCCGAGTCTCGTGGCCGCGGTCGCCGCAGCGACACGGCCCAGCTGACCGCCGGGGCCACCGGGAAGCGGAATCGAACCACCGTCATCCGGGCCGGCTCTCCGGGCCGCGATGACGCCCGTTCGACGCCGGCGCCCGGCCGGCCGGCGGGGCGCCGGGGGGCCGGCGCCGCGCTCCTATGCTGGCGCCATGTCGCCCCGCCACGGCCGCCGTCCGGGTCGCCGTCCGCGGGGCGCCGGCCCCCGGGGCGACCGGTCCTCGTGAGCACGCCGACGGCCGCCACGCTGGCTGACCAGGTCACCGCCGGCGACAGGAGGGCCTTGGCCCGGTCGATCACGCTCGTCGAGTCCACCCGTGCCGACCACCGCGCCGAAGCCGCGGACCTGCTCGACGCCCTGCTTCCGGCGACCGGCAAGGCGATCCGCGTCGGCATCACCGGCACGCCCGGCGCCGGCAAGTCGACCTTCATCGAGGAGCTCGGCGCCCGCCTCACCGCGGACGGCCGACGGGTGGCCGTGCTCGCCATCGACCCCTCCAGCCGGCGCAGTGGCGGGTCGATCCTCGGCGACAAGACCCGGATGGAACGCCTGGCCCGCAACCCCGACGCGTTCATCCGCCCGTCGCCGTCGGCCGGCACGCTCGGCGGCGTCGCCCGGCACACCCGCGAGGCGGCGCTCGTGTGCGAGGCCGCCGGCTTCGACGTGATCGTGATCGAGACCGTCGGCGTGGGCCAGTCCGAGGTCGCCGTCGCGGACATGGTCGACTGCTTCCTGCTGCTGGCCGCCCCCGGAGGCGGGGACGAACTCCAGGGCATCAAGCGCGGGATCATGGAGCTCGCCGACCTCATCGTCGTCAACAAGGCCGACGGCGACCTGCTGCCGGCCGCGAACCGGGCCGTGTCCGACTACCGCCACGCCGCGCACCTGCTGCGCCCCAAGCACCCGGGGTGGGAGGTGCCGGTGCTCGCCGTCTCGGCCCTCCAGGGTGCCGGCATCGACGAGGTGTGGGCGGCTGTCGAGCACCTCGAGGATCACCTGCGCGCCGGCGGGGCGCTCGACCGCCTGCGCGCCGGCCAGTCGCTGGCCTGGATGTGGGACGAGATCCGTGAGCAGCTGGCCGAGTCGTTCCGGTCCGACGACCGGGTGGCCGAGCAGTGGGGCGCGATCGAGACCGAGGTCCGGTCCGGTCGACGCTCCCCCACCTCCGGCGCCCGCCACCTCCTCGCCGCCCACGGCGAGGCCCTCGTCCCACCCGCCCCCACGTCCCCGGAGCCGACATGAAGCCTCCCCCGTGGTCCGCCGCCCGCGAGCTGGCCGGCCTGCCGCCCAAGGAGGTCGCCCGCCGGGTGGCAGGGGCCGCATACCGGCGGGCCGGCGCGCTGGGCGCCCGGGTGCTCGGCGGCGACGGATTCCCGCCCGTCGACCCCGAGGACGCCCCGCTGCCCGATCCGGGCGTGCCACCGTGGGAGCCGCTGCCCGCGGCCGGCCGGGCGCAGTGCCCGGTGTGCCGCTGGTGGGGCGACTTCTTCGAGGGGCGCCAGCACGTCGAGCTGTCCATCTGCCCGGGCTGCGGGGCCAACGGGCGCGACCGGTTCCTCCACTGGTGCCTGCGCCGGCGGGTCGACCTGCACGCCAGCCTGCGGGTCATCGAGTGCAGCCCCCGCCTCGGCAGCACGTACCGGGCGGCCATGTCGACGTGGTTCTTCTACCGGACGAGCGACTTCGACCTGCGGGCCCACCGCGGCAACCTGCAACTCGACCTGCAGGCCATCGACCTGCCCGACGCCGGCCTCGACGTGATGCTGTGCGCCCACGTGCTCGAGCACGTGCCCGACACCGACAAGGCTCTCGCCGAGCTGCGCCGGATCATGGCCCCCGGCGGCCACCTGCTGCTGCAGGTGCCGGTGCTGCAGGCCCGCACGGCCCCGCCGGCGACCCCGGAGTTCCACGGCGACGACACGCCGGTGTTCTGGCGCTTCGGCTTCGACCTGACGGCCCGGCTCCGTGCCGCCGGCTTCCGCACCGACCTGCTCTGCACCGAGTCCCTGGCCGAGGCCGTGGCCGCCGGCGAGAACCCCTGGCGCGAGTGGTCCGGCGAGTTCGACCTGCCGGACCTGCTGGCCGGAGCGGTCGCGGACGACCTGGTGGTCGTGGCCGACCGACGCGAGTCGACCCGCCTCGGCATCGACCCGGGTTACATGTACCTGACCTGGGACTGCGTCCCCGCTTGAGCCCAGGCGTCAGCGGCCGACGGGAGAGCGTCGCGCCGGCCTCAGCGGGCGACGGGGGGAGCGTCGCGCCGGCCTCAGCGGGCGAGGGCGGCCAGCTCGGCCCGCACGCTGGTGACGAAGGGTTCCCAGCCGAAGTCGGCGGCCCGTTCGCGGGCGGCCGCGCCGACGGCGGCCCGGCGTGCATCGTCGCCGATGAGGCAGCGGGTCACCGCGACCAGCTCGGCGAGCGTGGCGAAGCGGTAGCCCGACCGGCCCCGCTCCACGATCTCGGCCTGGCCGGCGGCGTCGATGACGACCGGCACGACCCCGGCCGACATGGCCTCCACGGTGGCGATGCCGAAGTGCTCGTAGCGGTCGGGGTGGCGCTGGGGGTCCTCGCCGAGGCCGGCGGCGTGCCAGAAGATCGACGCCCGGCCGTAGAGGTCGGCCAGCTCAACGCCGCTGGCGTCGGGGTGCACCACGACGGGCAGGCCGCGCGCCGCGTCCTCGATCTGGTCCAGGTAGGGCCGGTGCTCTGGGGCGCAGCCGCCGACCAGGTGGTACGACCAGCCCTCGACGCCGCCGCCGGCGTGCAGGCGGGCGAACGCCCGGACCATCTCCAGCTGCTTCTTGTTGTGGCCGGTGCCGGGCAGGAAGAAGCGCCCGACGGACAGCACGACGGGCTCCTTCGCCGCCGCGGGGGCGAGGGGCTTCACCGGCGGGAACAGCACGTCGGCCGGCCGAGCCCACAGGCGCTCGGTCCAGCGGGCGGTGTAGGCCGAATTGGCCACCACCCGGTCGTAGCTGTCGAGGAACTCGAGGCCGGCCCCGGGCCCGACGAGCTGAGGCAGGGCGGCGGCCACGGCGGAGCGGGCGCCTCCCCCGGCGTGCACGCCGAGGACGGGGATGCCGAGGCGGCGGCGGTCGGCACCCAAGCCCAGCTCGGCGGGTACCCACGAGCGGCAGCGCAGCCACACGGTGACCGGGCGGCCGGGCTCGGCGGCGACCGTGAAGCGCAGCGGCACGCCGCGGCGCCGGTCGCTGCGGGCGGTGGGCGGGGTCACGACGGCCCGGCCCACGGCCACGCCGTCGACCTCGGCCGTCACCTCGATCGGGCCGACGACCGCGGGGGCGAAGCGCCCCAGCACCACGAGGACCGGCACGGGCACGGGCACGCGCGGCCCGCCGGCCGCTCCGCCGACGTCCGCCGCCGTGACGGTGAGCGAGGCGTCGCCGCCGGTCCACCGCAGGGAGTGGAGGCGGCTCTCCTCGGGAAGGTAGAAGCCCTCGCCCCAGGTCACCGACGCCGTGCCGTCGTGGAGCAGGCCTACGCCGCGGCTTGCGATCCACGTGCGGGCCCGGGCCGCGCCGGAGGGCGGCGGCCCGGGGAAGTGCACGACGTAGAGGCCCCGGGTGGCGCGGTTGACGTCGCCGCTGACGTACGAGGCGTTGACGAACACGTCGTAGGCGGCCGACGCCTGGCTGACCCCGCCGGCGTGGTCGCCGACCTCGGTGACCCGCACGCCGCCGAGGTCGAGCGCCAGGCGTTCGCCCAGCCACGCGAGGTCGACCGGCTCGTGGGCGATCAGGTCGACGTCGTGCTCGCCGGCGAGCGCCGCGGCGATGCCCGCCGCGAACTTCTCGCCACCGCCCCCCGTCGACCAGTAGCGGTCGTAGACCGCGACCTTCATCGGGGCGTGAGGCGGGCGGTGACCTCGTCGTCGCCGAGCGCCGCCCGGGCCCGGAGCCGGCGGCGGTCGGCCAGCATGGCGGGCGCCAAACGCAGGTAGGCGAGGAACGACCCGATGCGCCGGCGCACCTGGGTGACGTTCGGGCGGTGCAGGCGGAGCAGAGGCCGCACGATGTCGCGCCGGGCGTAGGACGCCGTGACCAGCACGAACAGCAGCACGGCCCGCCGGGCGAGCGGGGCCGGGGCGTTCTTGGTCAGCATGAGCAGCCGGTTGCGCTCGACGTAGTGCTGGAAGATCGGCGTGCCCTCACCGGTCGAGGTGGCGTGCAGGTGACGGGCCACGGCGTCGGGCACGTAGCGGTGGCGCCAGCCCCGGGCGAGACCCCGCCACGACAGGTCGGTGTCCTCGTAGTAGAGGAAGAACCGCTCGTCGAACAGGCCGACGTCGGCCAGGTAGACCGGGCGGAACAGCACGCTGCCCCCGCACCAGGCGAACACGTCGGCGGGCTCGTCGTACTGGCCGACGTCCGGCTCGAGGTAACCGCGATCGGCGCCGTAGCCGTCGTCGAAGACGACCGAGCCGACGTTGTTCACCACGTCGATCGGCGCCCCGGTGACCGGCACGGTGACCCAGCCGGGCTCGGGACCGACCGTCACCGTGGTCGCTGCCGAGCCGGTGCCGACCGTCACGGGCTTCGGCGCCTCGGCGGCCAGGCGCAGCTGAACCTCGTCGGGCTGTGCCACCCCGTCCGGCACGGGCACTCGCACGACGGCCCGCTTCCGGGTCCACTGGAACGTGCCGCCGCGGCGGTCGTGCTCGATGCCCCACGTGCCCTCGCCGAACTGGGTGTCTCGCCAGCGGTCCTTGCCGTCGACGCGGGCGCCGCTGACCATCACGCCCAGCGCCCGCTGGTCGGCCCCGCCGGGGGTGAACGTAGGCGAGGCGATCGCCACCTCGACGAACCGCTCGGCGAAGAGCATGCGGGCCGAGACGGCACCCACCGTCGGGTCGGCCTCGAGCGCCGCGACCAGGGGGGCCAGCCAGCCGGGCTCGACGAAGGAGTCCTGGTTGACGAGACCGACGTAGTCGACGCCGTCGAGGTCCCGCAGCGCCAGGTTGTTGGCCGGGAACCCGCCGTTGGTCCCGTTGCGCATCAGCCGGACGTCGGGGAACCGCTCGGCGATCACCCGGTCGCTGCCGTCGGCCGAGGCGTTGTCGACCACGACGAGCTCGAGGCGGTCGGCCGGCCAGTCGAGGCCGCGGAGGTGCTCGAGGCACCGGACGACCATGTCGCCGCCGTTGTAGGCGAGGACGACCAGCCGGACGCGGGGGACGGTCGCGGCCATCGTCACCAGGTGGAGACGTGACGCTCGGCCGTCGGACCCCCGGCCACGGGACCGGGCTCGCGGCCCGCCTCCGGTGCGGCGCTCGGCGGCCGGGACGCGTCGCCGAGGTCGGGGACCGCGTCGTGACCGTTCGGGCCGCGGTCGTCGGGGGCGCCGCCGTTCGGGCCGGCGGGACCGTCCCCGCCCGGCCGCCGCGACGGCCCACCGGCCGGGCCGGGCTGGTAATGGGCCGGCGGCACGCCGAGCTGCAACTCGATGCGCCGCACCCGCTCGAGCGCCCGCTGGGTCACCTCGCGGTTGGCGGCGACCAGGTCGGCGATGACGCCGAGGGCGAAGACCTGCACGGCGGCCAGCAGCAGCACGCCGCCCAGGAAGATGGACTGCAGGTGGCCCGAGCGGTCGCTGTGGACGGCCCAGTCCCACAGGAACGGCGTCCACGCCAGCACGCCGGTGAGGGTGAGCACGGCAGCCAGGATCGAGAACACCCGCAGCGGCTCGTAGCCCGTGTAGATGCGGAAGATCGCCGCCACGTTGCGCCGGATGTAGGTCCACATCGACGGGAACAGGCGGGACTCGCGCGTCTTGGGGTTCGTGGCGACGGGCACGTGGGTCACGGCCACGAGGCTCTTGCCCGCCTGGATCAGCGACTCGAGCGTGTAGGTGAACTTCGAGACGACCGTGAGGCGGAGAGCGGCCTCGCGGTTGTAGGCCCGGAAGCCCGAGGTCGCGTCGGGCACCTCGGTGTCGGACGCCCGCCGCAGCACCCACGAGCCGAGCCTCTGCAGCCGCTTCTTGACCACGGAGAAGTGCTCGATCGACATGACGTCCCGGTCGCCGATCACCATGTCGGCGCACCCGTCGACGATCGGCCCGACGAGCGTGGCGATGTCGGACGCAGCGTACTGGTTGTCGGCGTCGGTGTTGACGACGACGTCGGCGCCCAGCTTGAGCGAGGCGTCGAGCCCGGCCTGGAACGCGTACGCCAGGCCCTTGTTGTTCGTGAGCTTGACGACGTGGTGGACGCCGAGCCCGCGGGCGACCTCCACCGTGCGGTCGGTCGAGCCGTCGTCGACGACCAGGTACTCGACCTCGTCGAAGCCGGGCACCTCGACGGGCAGGTCTGCGATCGTGGCCGGGAGCTGGTCCTCTTCGTCGAGGCAGGGGATCTGGATGATGAGCTTCATGGCGGCGACCCGGGCGCTGGGGGACGGGGCTGGGAGACGAGGGGCGGCGGGGTGCGCCCGGGATGTCCGGGCCCGCGCGCCGCGAGGCGTCGAGCCTAGGCGCCCGGGCGGGGCCCTGTGCGCAGAGGGCGGCCGATCGCACGGATTACACTCGCCCCCCGTGCCTGATCCCACCTCCACGGCCGAACAACCCGTCATCCCCGGGCCCGTCCAGCCCGAGAACGGCAACGGGTCCACCCCCGCCGCGGAAGGGGCGACGGCGGACGACGGGCCGGCGACCTCCGCGCCCGACGAGACGCCCGCCCCCGAGGCGGCCGCCGCGGTGCCCGGCGCCGGCCCGGCGGTCGACGGCCAGACGTTCGGGGCCTACTACTACAGCCACGACTGCGGCGTGCCCTACGAGCGGTCGGCGCACTGGAACCAGTTCTTCGCCGCCATCGCGGAGCGCATCGTGCGGGAGCTGCACCCGGCCAGCGTGCTCGACGCCGGTTGTGCCATCGGCATGCTGGTCGAGCAGCTGCGCAACCGGGGCGTCGACGCCTACGGGGTCGACATCTCGCAGTACGCGCACGACCAGATGCCCGACGGCGTCCGCGAGCACTGTTGGGTGGCGTCGCTCACCGAGCCGCTTCCCCGGCGCTACGACCTCATCACCTCGGTCGAGGTGATCGAGCACATCCCGGCCGCCGAGGGCCGGATCGCCCTCGACAACCTCTGCAACGCCACCGACCGGCTGCTGTTGTCGACCTCCCCATTCGACTACAGCGAGCCGACCCATCTCAACGTCAACCCGCCCGAGCACTGGTCGGCGCTGCTGGCCGCGAACGGCTTCATCCGCGACGTCAGCTACGACGCCTCCTATCTCACGCCGTGGGCGGCGCTCTACGTCCGCTCCGACGCCTCACTACCAGAGGTGATCCGCGACTACGACCGGTCGTGGTGGCGCCTGCGCTACGAGGTGCAGGAGGTCCGGGGCAAGGTCCTGGCTCTTCAGTCCCACCTCGAGGCGTCCACCGGCCAGGGCGGGACCCGCTCGGAGTACGACGCGCTCGCTGCCGAGAACGAGCGGTTGCGGAACGAGCAGCTCTCGCTCAGCGAGGAGATCCTCCGGTTGCGCGACGTCGTCGTCGGCAAGGAGGCCGAGCTCGGCACCACCCAGGGCCGCATCGCCGAGCTCACCGCCATGCTCCACCGCTACGAGAACGTCGCCGGGCGCCTCGACGAGGTGCTCCAGTCGAAGTCGTGGCGGCTTATGTGGGCGGCGGGCACGCCGCTCCGCATGATGCGCGAGCGTGGCAAGGGCAGCTGAGTTGCCCCGCTTCTCCATCGTCACGCCCGTCTACGAGACGCCCGAGCACGTGCTCCGGGAGATGCTCGCGTCGGTGCAGGCCCAGACCTTCGACGACTGGGAGCACTGCCTGGTCGACGACGGCTCCACCGCCCCCCACGTGCAGGCGGTGCTGCGCAAGGCCGCCGCCGAGGACGCCCGCGTCAGGGTCACGAAGCGCGCCCAGAACGGCGGCATCGTGGCGGCCTCGAACGACGCCTTCGCCGTCGCCCGCGGCGAGTTCGTGGTCCTGCTCGACCACGACGACACGATCCACCCCGACGCCCTGCGCCTGGCGCACGAGGCCCTCGCCGCCAACCCCGAGGCCGACTACCTCTACACCGACGAGGACAAGATCGACGAGGCCGGGCGGCTGTCGGCGCCGTTCTTCAAACCCGACTGGTCACCCGAGCGCATGCGCACGCAGATGTACACGTGCCACATGAGCGTGTTCCGGGCCGACCTCGTGCGCGAGGTGGGTGGCTTCCACCAGGAATTCGAGGGCAGCCAGGACTGGGACCTCGTCCTGCGCGTCACCGCGCGGGCGCGCCAGGTGCTGCACATCCCGCAGGTGCTCTACCACTGGCGGACGCTGGCCACATCGACCGCGGCCGGCGGCGAGGCCGTCAAGCCGTGGGCCTACGACGCCGCCACCCGGGCCATCCAGGCGCACTGCGACCGCACGGGCGTCGAGGCCACGGTCACCCGCGACGAGGTCCTCTCGGGCATCTACCACCTGCAGCCGAAGCTGACGCGCACGCCGAAGGTCAGCATCGTCATCCCGACCGGGGCCCGCACCCGCGAGGTCCGCGGCATCGAGACCACCCTGATCAACCACTGCGTGACCAGCATCGTCGAGACGACGACGTACCCCGACTACGAGATCGTCGTGGTCGTCGACGGCGAGGCCGGCGGCCCGCTGGCCGACGAGCTCGCCGCCATCGCCGGCGACCGGCTCAAGCTCGTCCCGTTCCCGCGCACGTTCAACTTCTCGCAGAAGTGCAACGTGGGCGTCCTCTCCAGCGAGGGTGAGCACGTCCTGCTGCTCAACGACGACATGGAGATCATCACCCCCGACTGGCTGGACCGCATGGTCATGTACTCGCAGCTGCCGGGAGTCGGCGCGGTCGGCGCCAAGCTCGTGTTCGGCGACGGCCGCCTGCAGCACG
This sequence comes from Acidimicrobiales bacterium, assembly GCA_035296625.1. GTDB lineage: Bacteria > Actinomycetota > Acidimicrobiia > Acidimicrobiales > VFJN01 > DATCLS01. Next base: position 20,179 of record DATHAO010000032.1, read on the forward strand.
TCGGCGTCGTGTTCGACGGCATCGGCCCCGGCCACGTCTACCGGGGCTACCCCCGCGACTACGGCGGCTACTTCAGCAACGCCCTGCTGGCGTGCAACTACAGCGCCGTCACCGGGGCGTGCCTCATGTCCAAGCGCAGCGTCTTCGACGAGGTGGGGGGCCTCTCGCCGCAGCTGCCCCTCAACTTCAACGACATCGACTACTGCCTCAAGCTGCGAAGCCGCGGACACCGGGTCGTGTACGACCCCGACACGCTGCTGTACCACTTCGAGTCGTCGAGCCGCTCGTCTGCGGTGTCCGAGTGGGAGCACAAGTTCCTGCTCGACCGGTGGGGCAACGTGCCCGGTCACGACCCCTACTTCAACCCCAACCTCAACGGGAACTCGGTCGACTTCGTGCCGCCGGTGTACCTGTCGGACGGCTCCGTGGCGTGATGCTCCCCCCGCCCCGCCGCCCCAGGGGGGCAGGTCACGGACGGTGAAGATCGCCGGCTGGGGCTGATCCTCGCCGGCCTGCTGACCATCGCCGTGGCCGTGCTCCTCGGCGGCGCCCTGCTGGGACGCGACGTGCTGATCGGCACCGATCAGATGACCGCCCGGGAGCCGTGGAACGCCGAGTTCCCCGACGGCCGGACGCTCACCAAGTCGCCCCTCGGCGACACGTTCGACATCTGGGACCCGCAGCGCCAGCTCTTCGCCGACGCGGCGGCCGAGCGCGACTTCGCGCTCTGGAACCCCTATCCGAGCGGCGGCGCGCCGCTCGGCGGGGAGCCGTCGACCGGCACGCTCGGGCCGTTCCAGATCACCTACCTGGTCCTGCCGGACTGGTTCGCGCCGGCGGCCGTCAAGCTGCTCGAGCTGGCCGCGGCGGCCGGCTTCACGTACCTGTTCCTGCGGCGGGTGGGGCTGGTACGCGCCGCCGCGGCGATCGGCGGGCTCGTCTACACCTTCAACGGCTTCCAACTGGTGTGGACGAACTGGCCCCAGACCCGCGTCGGTGCCCTGCTCCCCGCCCTGTTCTGGGCGTGCGAGCGGTTGCTGCAGAAGCGACGACCGCTCGACGCCGCGCTGCTGGCCGTCGTCGTGGCGTCGCTGCACTTCGAGGGCTTCCCGGCGGTGACGCTCGCCGGGTTGGGGGCGGCGGGCGTCTACGTGCTGGTGCGGTGCCTCAGCGACCCCGAGACCCGGTCCGACGTGCGGCGCCTCGGCCGGCCGCTCGGCCTCGCCGCCGCCGGCGTCGCGGTCGGGACCGGCCTGGCGGCCTGTCAGCTGCTGCCGTTCGCAAAGCGGCTGCCCGAGCTGGGCCTCACGCGCGATCAGAGCGTCCGCTCGCACCTCGACCCGGCGGTGGCGGTGACGCTCGCCGTGCCCCGCTGGTTTGGCGCGCCCGACGCCGACCCGTTCCGGGCCCCGGGCAACTACGTCGAGTCGCTCGCCTACGTCGGGGCGGCCGCCTGCCTGCTCGCGATCGTCGGCCTGGTCCGCCGGCGGCCCGCCGGCGTGACCCCGGGCCTCCGCACGTTCGCTGGCGTCGGCATGGGGCTGTGCCTGGTGCTCGTCTTCCTCGGCGGGCCCCTGCTGGGCTGGTTCCAGAGCGTGCCGCCGTTCGACTCGAACTTCGTCGGCCGCCTGCGGGCCGTGCTGTCGTTCTTCGTCGCGATCCTGGCGGCGATCGCCGTGCACGGCGCCCTCGCGCCCCGGCTGCCGGCCGAGGAGCTCCCCCGGCGCCTGGCGCGGCTGGCGGGCATCGTCGTGATCGGCTTGGTGTGCGTCCTGGGCGTCGCCCACGTCGTGTCGCTCGCCCAGGACCGGCACTACTTCGACGACTCCGTCGGCCAGCTCTACGCCGCCGGCGGCATCGCCGCCGCCGCCGGGCTGGGCCTGCTGCTCGCCCGCCGGCGCGTCGCCCCGGCGCGGTGGGCGGGGGTCATCCTCGTGGCGCTGCTCGTGCTCGGCCAGGCCGTGGACCTGTGGTCGCCGCTGCTGCCCCGCAGCGAGCGCGAGGAGTGGTTCCCCGAGACCGCCATGCACCGGTTCCTGCAGGGCGAGCTGGGCCACGACCGCGTCGCGACCGCCGGATCGACCCTGATCGCCGGGTCGACCGCCCGCTACGGCATCCGCACCGCCACCGGTCATGTCTTCACCCAGCCCACCTGGAAGGACCTGCTGCGCGCCGTCGACCGCAGGGCGTTCTCGCGCAGTCCGACGTACTCGTTCCTCCAGTCGACTGCCCAGGTGGCAACCTCCCCGATCCTCGACCGCATGGGCGCCCGCTTCTTCGCCACGGGTGAGCAGGCGGCCATTCTCGGCTTCCCCGGCGCGGCTCCGCCGACCGACGCCAGCCGGGTGCCGATGCGCCTCGACCCGGGCGAGAGCGCATCGGTGGCGTCCTACGTGGAGCGCCTGCGGGGCGTGGCCTTCGAGCTGCGGTCCCCGCTCGAGAGCGACGACCCGCTGGCGAAGGTGGTCGCCGTGGTCGAGGACGACGACGGGACGGTGATCGCCCGGGGGAGCCGCCGGGTGCACAAGGGAATGGGGGCCACCGTCCACACCATCCCCGTCGCCGCCGAGGAGGCCACGTGGGACGGCCAGGCCGTGACCGTGCGCCTCGCCTACGAGGCGACCGACGGCGAGCTGGCCCTGGCCCGGGGCGACGTGGGGCCGTGGCTGTCGCCGATCGCCGGCGGCGACGACCTCAGCCTCGTGTTCAGCGACGGTGGCCAGGTCTACGAGCGGCGCTCGGCCCTGCCCCGCGTCCGCTGGGCGTCCGACACCGAGGTGATCGGGACGGCCCAGGGTCGCATCGCCGCCCTGCGCCAGGGTGTGGATCCCGACACGGTGATCCTCGACGAGTCGGCCCGGCCGGCCCGGGACCGGCCCGCCGGTGTGCGGGTCGTGCGCGACGGGCTCGACACGATGACCGTCGACGTCGACGCCGAGGGAGCCGGCTACCTGGTCGTGGCCGACGCGCTGCAGCTGGGGTGGACCGCCAGGGTGGACGGGTCCGCCACGGATCTCGTCCACGCCGACCACGCGTTCGGGGCCGTCTACGTGCCCGAGGGCGAGCACCGCGTCACGTTGTCGTACGATCCTCCCGGGCTGGGAGCGGGCCGCTGGCTCAGCCTCGCGTCGGCGGTCGCCGTCCTGGCCGTGGGCGTGGCCTCGGTGCTCCAACGGCGGCGTTCCCGACGACTGACCGAGCCACCCGATGGAAAGCACACCTGACCGCAGCGCCGCCGCCGGCGGCCCGAAGCTCGGTCACGTGCCGCGGGCGGTCTGGTGGACCACCGCGTCGTGGATCGCCCTGCTGCTCGGCTACTCGCTGCTGGTGCCCACCTACCGGGGTCCCGACGAGCCCCAGCACGTCGACCTCGCCGACCACGTCTCCCGTGAGCTCGACTACCCGGCGTGGGACGAGCGCCGGCTCGACCCGGGTCTCGTGCGAGCGACGCGGCTGGCGGGGTTCGGCCGCGACGAGCTGGAGTTCACCTCCGCCGGCGCCCTGCCCCGCGACGAGCGCCCGTCCGTCGACGAGCTGCGCGACCCGCCCCGCAGCACCGGACGGAACCAGCTGCCCCAGCACCCGCCGCTCTACTACACGGTGGTCGGCGGGGTCGACCACGTGGTCGACGCCGTGCTGCCCGGCCACCTGTTCGGCTCCTATGACCAGCAGGCGTGGCTCTACCGGCTCCTCAGCGTGGTGATGGTGGCGCCGCTGCCGCTCGTGACGTGGGCCGTCGCGCACGGTCTGGGGCTGCCCGAGCCGGTCGGCGTCGCCAGCGCGCTCGTCCCGTTCTGCATCCCCCAGCTCGCGCACATCGGGTCGGTCGCCAACAACGACGACTTGCTGATGCTGCTGTTCTGGCTCGTCACACCGCTCGTCGTCCGGTTCGCGCGGGGCCGGCTCGCCATCGAGCCGGTGGTGCTGGCCGGCCTCGTCAGCGGCCTGGCCCTGCTCACGAAAGGCCAGGCGCTGGTCATGCCGCTGTGGGTACTGGGGGCGCTGGCGCTCGGGTTCCGCCGGGCCCGGGCCGACCGCTGGCGGATCGCGCGGGTCGTCGGTGCCTACCTGGGCACGACGCTGCTGGCGGGCGGTTGGTGGTGGTTCCGCAATCTGGTGCGCTACGGCGAGCTGGCCCCGTCGATCGAGTACGCGCGCTTCGACGTCACCCAGGGCCGCGACACCGGCATCACCCGCTTCGCGCACGCGTCCGCCTACTACACGAACCGCCGGTTCTGGGGCGACTTCGGCTGGATCGACGTGGCGCTGCCCTCGCGCGCCATCGTCGCCGCCACCGTTGTGGCCATCGTGGCGCTCGTGCTCGCCCTGCGGCCGCGGGCCTTCGGTGTCGCGCTCGCGACCCGGCTCGTGATGCTCGCCTCGCTGGTGCTGCTCATGGCGTTCACGTGCTATGCCTCCTACAGATTGTTCTCGCGGTCGGGCAACCTCCCGCTCATGCAGGGCAGGTACTGGTTCGGGTCACTGGCCGCCGTGAGCGTGCTGCTGGCCATGGGGTTGGCCGCCCTCCTCCCGTCGCGCGAGCGGTGGCTGCCGCTCGCGGTCGCCGCCATGGCCATCGCCATGCAGGTGACGGCCGTCCGCACGCTCGTCGGCTTCTACTGGGGCACTCCGGGCGCGTCGACGACCGAGCGGTTGTCGGCCCTGGTCGCCTGGTCCCCGATCCCCGGCGAGGCCGTGACCGTGGGCGCGGCGATCGGGACCGTCGTGTTCGCCGCCACCGTGGGCACGCTCGCCACCATGGCCCGTCGCCCCGAGGGCCGCCTCGTGCAGGCCACCCCCATCGACAGACCCACCTGGAAGAAGAGAGCATCTGCATGACCTCGACCATCGACGTCCCCACGGGCAACACGTACGACAAGTACGCGTCCAGCAACCCGATCGAGCGCCGGTTGATGGGCGGGTTCTTCGCCAGCCTCGACGAGATGCTGCCGGCCGCCGCGCCGGCCAACGTGCTCGAGGTCGGCCTCGGCGAGGGCGAGGTGAGCGCCCGCGTCAAGGCGCGCTACCCCTCGGCGCGGGTCGTGGGCGTCGACCTGCCCGACGACGAGCTGGCGTCGGCCTGGACCGCCCGCGGGCTGGCCGGCGCGTTCGCGGACATCTGCCGGTTGCCCTTCGCCGACGACACGTTCGACCTTCTGCTCGTCATCGAGGTGATGGAGCACGTGCCCGACCCCGAGGGCGCGCTCGCCGAGCTCGCCCGAGTGGCCCGCGACCGGCTCGTGCTGTCGGTGCCGCGCGAGCCGGTATGGCGCATCGCCAACATGGCACGGGGCAAGTACATCGGTGACCTGGGCAACACGCCGGGCCACATCCAGCACTGGTCGCGGCGGTCGTTCACCGACCTGATCGGCACGCGCTTCGAGCCCACCGCCGTCAGGGCGCCGTTCCCGTGGACGATGGTCGGGGCCCGGGTGCGACCCTGACCCGCGGGGGCGGGAGGGGCGGCGCCCTCGCGACCGCCGGCCGCGCCGCGGCGGGCGGGACCGCGGCTCCAGCGGGCTCGCACGATCCCGCGGCGGCGATGCCGCGGGCGGTGTGGGCGGTCACGGCGCTGTGGGTGGCGCTGGTGGTCGGTTATTCGCTGCTGCTCCCGCTGTTCCGGGCGCCCGACGAGCCGGGTCACGTCGACCTGGCGCGCCTCGTCGGCGAGACCGGGCGGTACCCGGCGTGGGACGCGCACCGGCGAGACCCCGCCATCGCCCGGGCGGCCGCGGTGCTCGGCAACAGGCCGACGGGCCGGGTGCCGCTGATCTTGCCCGCCCCGCCACGGGGCGAGCGGCCCGCCCTCGAGGACCTGCGGCGGCCGCCGATGGTCACCCGGGCGGACCCGCTGACCCAGCACCCGCCGCTCTACTACGCCTTGGCCGGCGGGACCGTGCGCGCTGTCCGGGCCCTGGCGCCCGGCGACCCGCTGCGGGCCTTCGACGCCGAGGGTTGGGCGCTGCGGCTGGTGAGCGTTGCGCTGGTGGCGCCGCTGCCGATCGTCACGTGGCGGGTGGCCCGGAGAGCAGGGCTGTCGAGGGGGCTGGGCGTGGCGGCGAGCGCCGTGCCGCTGACCGTGCCCCAGCTCGCGCATGTGGGTTCGGCGGTGAACAACGACGACCTGTTCCTGCTGCTGACGTGGTTGCTGACACCGGTCGTGCTGGCGCTGGCCCAGGGTGACCTGCGCGCTCGCCGCGCCCTGGCCGCCGGGGCGCTCACCGGCCTGGCGCTGTTCACGAAGGGCCTCGCGCTCGTGCTCCCGATGTGGGTGGCGCTCGCCGTGGCCGTGGGATGGTGGCGGGTCCGTCGGGCGGCGGCGCGACCCGGCCAGGCGGCAGCGCGACCCGGCCAGGCGGCAGCGCGACCCGATCAGGCGGCAGCGCGACCCGGCCAGGCGGCCCTGCGTGTGCTGGCCGTGGCCGGTGGGACGGCGCTGCTGTGCGGCGGCTGGTGGTGGATCCGCAACATCGTCGTGTACGGCAGGCTCACACCCTCGATCGAGTACGAGCGCCGGCCCACCCGGCCAGGGTTCACGCCCGACCTCGGCACGTTCGCCGACGCCTGGGCGGGGCGCACGACCCAGAGCTTCTGGGGAGCCTTCGGGTGGGGCGAGGCGACGCTGCCGGGTTGGGCGGTGGTCGGCGCCACCGCCGTCGTGCTGGTGGCGCTGGCCTGCGCGCTGCGGCCGCGCCTTCCGGGAACCTGGCTGGGCGCCGGCGAGCGGCTCGTGCTGGTCGCCCCATGGGTCCTGCTCGCCGGCCTGACCGCCGGCACGGCGTGGACGTTCTACGACCGCACGGGGACGATGCCCCTACTGCAGGGCCGCTACTGGTTCGGGGCGCTCTCGGCCCTGGCGGTCCTGATCGTGGCGGGCGTGGGCTCGTTGGCCGGTCCCCGACCCGCTCGGAGCGGCGGCGCCGGTGCCCGGGAGGCGCGCCGCTGGCCCCGGCGGGCACTCGTGGCGCTGGCCGGCGGCGGGGCGCTGCTGCTGCACGGCCTCGCCGTCGGCGAGATACTGCCGGCGTACTGGGGTGGGCGGTCCGCGTCGTCGGCCGACCGGCTGGCGACGTGGCGGGCGTGGGCGCCGGCGCCGCTCGAAGCGGTGGCCGTGGCGGTCGCCCTCGGTGCCGTGGCGCTGGTCGCAGGGCCCGGGTCGCTAGGCGGGCGGCAACGCCGGGCGGCGCGCACCCCGACCGGCGCCCTTGCCGCCCCGATCGGCATGGGCGGCGACCTGAGCGAGTGGGTCGCGATGCCCACCGGTGGCCGGGCCGGCGTCGCGGCCCGAGCGGGCGGCCCGGACGGCGTCCAGCACGAGCGCGACGGCGAACGCCAGGCCCGCGAGGGCGGCGACGGCCAGCGCGGCCCCCTGCGCCACCCGGGGTAGCGGCGCGCCATCGAACGGGTGGGTGTGCGTCGGCGAGTCGATGACCTCGTGGTACCGGGCGATCTGCGACCACAGCACGGTGGCCAGGGTGGCGACCGTGCCGGCCAGTACGAGCCGCGGGGCCGGTAGCTCGCTGATCGCCTTCGCCAGGAGTGCGGACGCGACCGGAACGAGCGCAAGGAAGTAGCGGGGGTGGGCGCTGCCGCCCTCGCTGAAGAACGACGCCGTGGCCACCACGACGGCGGCGCAGTACCCGGCGATCAGCGCCCAGCCGCCGAGCCCGAGACCGCCGGCCTCGTTGGGCGCGGCCGCCTCGTCACCGGCTGCCCCGGTTCCCCGCTCCCGGGACAGCGCCCGGCGGAGCGCCCAGGCCACCGCGCCAGCGACGAGCAGCGCTCCAAGCATGAGCACGACCCGCTCCGGGTGGGCGACGAACAGGAAGGGGTGCACCGAGCCGTACAGGCCCTCGATCATGTGCGAGAAGAAGTCGCCGCCGGTCAGCACCTCGACGAGGCTGCCCTTCGACCGGCGGTGGTACCGCTCGAGCAGGAAGTCGTCGGCGGTTGGGCTGCCATAGAGCCGCTGGTTGCGGAGCAGGAACCAGCCGGCGCCTGCGGCCGCGGCCGCCCCGATCGCCAGTCCCGTGGCCCCGGCCCGGACGAGCCCGCCGGCGACGTCGCGCCGCCGGCGCCACACCGCGAGCGCCCCCGCCCCGGCGAGCAGGGCGACGGCCGGGGCCAGCGACGCCCGTGTCAGAAGGGCCGCCGGGGCGAGGACCATGGCAGCGGCAAGGCGACGTGGCGACGGCCCGGCGCGCAGCAGCCGGGCGGACAGCCACAGAGCCGTGGCGACGATGGCGAACGCCACGCCGTCGTTGTGCCCGTAGCCGGCGACGCCCACCACGTTCGGCGTGACGGCGGCGATGCCGGCGGCGCCGAGGGGCACGAGCCGCGCCCGGCCGGACCGGCCCCACCCGCCGTACCGGCCGGACCTGCGTGGCCCACCGGACCTGCCCGGCCCGCGGCGCCGACCCGCCCGCGGCGTGGCCGGGAACGCCTCGGCGGCGAACAGCCCGGTGACGACGACGCCGGCCGCCATGCCGGCCCCGTTGACGAGACGCATGGCGACGGCGGGCGCCACATCGCTCCCGGCGGCGGCGGCGAGGCGGACGGCCGGCGCGGCCACGACGTAGGCGAGCGGCGGGTGGTTGGCCACGCCGCTCAGCGCCGGGCGACGGTCGGTGTAAGAGCGCTCGACGATCGGGAACCGGTCGTCGAGCGGCTGGCGGTCCGTCAGCTCGGGGAGGTCGCCCCGGACGATCGCCACGACGTAGGCGAAGTGCGACCGCTCGTCGGCGCCGAAGAACACGGGGAGCCGGAACGCCAGGAAGGCGGCGAGGGCGAAACACGCCAACCCCGGCGCCAGCACCCGCCAGCGCCCCCGGTCGGCCCTCGGCGGCCCGGACTCGTCAGCCCTGCGGTCGCCATCGTGCGGCCCCGTGCGAGCCGGCGTCGGGACGCGGGCCCGGCCGGCGCGGCCGTCGGGAGGCGTCGCCCGGCCGTCCGGACCGCCCGCAGACCTGGCGGTCTCTCCGGTCTCCCACCATGTCCCGGTCTCCCCCGTCGACGGGCCTCCGCCGGTCTCCCCCGTCGCCCACGACGAGCCGATCCCCCCGGTCGACGCGCCTCCGCCGGTCTCCCCCGTCGCCCACGACGAGCCGATCTCCGCCGTTTCCCACCATGGCCCGGTCTCGTCCGTCTCCCCCCATGCGTCGGTCTTGCCCGTCGACCGGCCTGTGCCGGTCTGGCCCCTCGCCCACCATGGGTCGGTCTCGCCTGTCGCCCAAAATGGGTCGTTCTCCTCCGCCCCACGGCCCCCGCCGGTCTCCCGCGTCGCCCGAGGTGCGCCGACCTCGCCGGGCCGCAGTCGTCCGCGGTCCCTGCGTCGCCCGCTCACGGGAGCGACCCTACGCGGCCGCGGTCGCCCGGTCGGTCTGCGGTGGCCGGCCGCACGGGCGCCGGCGCGGCACCACCGGCGGGCCAGTCCACCGTGCGGATCGCCCCCAGGAGGACGGCGACCACGGCGGCCACCGCCAGGCCGGCCACCGCCAGGGCCACGGCCTGCGCCGGCCCACCGGCGGCCGCGTCGTCGAAAGGGTGCATGTGGTAGCGGTCGGCCACCAGGTCCGGGTAGCGGCGGGCCTGGGACCACACCACGGCGGCGAGGCCCCCGACGGTGACGAGGGCCGCCAGCCGCCGCGCCGGCAGCTCGGCCAAGGCCCGGGCCACCAGGGCAGATGCGACCGGTACGAGCGGCAGGAAGTAGCGCGGGTGGGCGCTGCCGCCCTCGCTGAAGAACGACGCCGTGCCCACCACCACGGCGAGACCGTACGCCCCCACGAGTGCCCACCCCCATCCGTCGAGACCGCGCCCGCCCGCCGCATCTGCAGCAGAGCCACCCCGGAAAGGCGCAGGACTCGCCGTATCTGCGGCAGATCGGCGCCGGAAAGGCCCGGGATCTGCCGCAGTTTCGCTGCGGCCGCCGGCCGTCGTCGCCCGGGCGAGCGCGAGCGCCCCACCGGCGACCCCGACCGCCACCACGGCGAGCGTGACGACGCCGGCGTGCGCGACGACGAGGCGGGGGTGGACCGAGCCGTACAGGCCCCGTCCCATCCGTCCTGGGAAATCGCCGCTCACCAGCACCTCGACGAGCGATCCCGGCGACCGGCGACCGGCCCGGCGCAACAGGAGGTCGTCGGCCGTCGGGCTGCCGTACAGCACCCAGTTGCGCACGTAGAACCACCCGGCGAGCACGACGGACGGCGCCGCCACCAGCGCTGCCACCCGCACGGTGACCAGCCGGCGCCGCAGCCGATCGCGGTCCGCCTGGTGCCGCCACACCGCCGTCGCGGCCGCCGCCACCAGCAGGGCCGCAGTGGTGGCGAGCGCGGCCCGGGTCAGCAGCGCCACGGCCGTCATCGCGGCCGCGGCGCCCAGGAGACGAACCGACGGCACGGCGGACGGGGGGACAGGGCGGAGCAGCCGGGCGGCCAGCCACAGGCCCGCGGCCGCCACGGCGAAGCCCGCGCCGTCGCTGTGGCCGTACGCCGCCACGCCCACGAGCGCGGGCGTCACGGCGGCGATCGTGGCGGCGACGAACGCCACCATGCGCCCCCGGGGGAACACCTCGGCGGCGAACAGGCCGGTGAGCACGACGCCGGCCGACATCGCCAGGCCGTTCACCAGGCGCATCGCCAGCGCCGGCGCCGCGTCGCCGCCCAGCCGCGCCGCCCAGACCACGGGTGCCGCCACGACGTAGGCCAGTGGCGGGTGGTTCGCGACGAAGATCGGCGACTGACCGGAACGGCTGCCGTCGTCGACCCCGGCGTGCGCCTCGGCGAGGATCGGGAACCGTTCGCCGCCGGCCTGCACGTCGGTGATCTCGGGCAGCCGCCCGTCGAGCAGCGCGGCGACGTACGAGAAGTGGGCGGTCTCGTCGGCGCCGAAGAACAGCGGCACCCGGAACGCCAGGTATCCCGACATCGCCAGGCACACGAGCGCCGGCGGCAGGCACAGCCGCGCCACGGCCCGCCGCTCTCCCGGGACGGCCGGCCGGCCGGCGGCACCCTCCCCCGCCATCGCCGCACGCCGACCGTCACGGTCGGCCGCGGCAACCGCCGGAGCGCCCGGCGGGTCACCAGCGCCGAGACCGGGGACCACGCCGAGCGGACCCCCACCGGACCGGGCTGCTGGATCGGCGCCCGGGGCGTCACGGTCGGCCGCGACAACCGCCGGAGCGCCCGGCGGGTCACCAGCGCCGAGACCGGGGGCCTCGCCGACGGAACCGCCCGTCCGGGCAGCCGGACCGGCGCCCGGGGCGACGAGATCAGGGCCCGGACCCGGAGCCGCCCCCGCCGAACCCCCACCCATCCGGGCGCCGGGACCGGTGCCAGGGCCGGTCAGCCCGTGGCCGTGCCCCGGCGCGTCGATCGCCGAGGCGTGCACATCACCCACGGCCGTCAACGGCCCACCGGCCGTTGAACGAGATCACGCCGCCGAAGGTCTCGTGCGGGGTGCCGGGCTGCACGTCGAAGTGGAACGCCCGGTGCCTGTGGTCGAACGTGTGGCTGATCGTCTCGTCGGTCACCGCCGCGGAGATGATGTAGCTGCCCGGCAGCAGCAGCAGCGGGTCGACCCGCAGGTCGACCGTGCCCGCGCCCTCGATCTTGTCGACCCACACGTCGGCCTGGCGGGTGTTCGGCCCGGTGACCTGGACACCCTCTGCCGTGTAGACACCGAGCCCGAACACCGGCCGAGGGATGGGCCGGGCGGCCTCGTAGTGCAGCCGGAAGCTGACGGCGTCGCCCGTGTGGACGTTCTCGGTCACCTGCCCACGGGCGTCGACCAGCTCGACGCCGGTGAGGCGGACGTCGCCCGTGCCCCAGCGGGTGCCGTGGCTCTTCTCGTCGACCTCGCGGTCGACATGGGCCTCGCCCAGGTAGGCGTCGGCGACCTCGCCGGCCGGTCCCACCTTGCGGACCACGCCGTGCTCGAGCCACGCAGCCTCGTCGCACAGGTTTCGGACGGTCGCCAGCGAGTGGGTGACGACCACGATCGTCTTGCCGGACTCGCGCAGCTCCGCCACCCGTTCGAGGCACTTGCGCTGGAACTGCTCGTCACCGACGGCGAGCACCTCGTCGACGAGGAGCACCTCGGGGTCGACGTTGATCGCGACCGAAAAGCCGAGGCGCACGTACATGCCGGACGAGTAGTTCTTCACCGGCATGTCGATGAACCGCTCGAGCCCGGCGAACTCGACGATCTCGTCGAATCGGGACTCGAGCTGCTTCTTCGACAGCCCCAGGATCGACCCGTTCAGGAAGACGTTCTCGCGGCCCGACAGCTCGGGGTGGAAGCCGGCGCCCAGTTCGAGAAGGGCCGACATCTTGCCCCGCACCTCGAGCGACCCCTTGTCGGGCCGCAGGATCCTCGCCAGGCACTTGAGCATCGTCGACTTGCCCGAGCCGTTCTCGCCGACGAGGGCGAACGTCGTTCCCTGGCTCACCTCGAACGACACGTCGTCGAGCGCCCAGAACTCGTCGTACCTGGCCCGCCCGCCGCGCATGACCATGGCCTTCACGCTCTGGTTGCGCTCGTGGTAGAGCCGGAAGCGCTTCGAGACGTTGTTGACCTCGATCGGGGGACCGCTCACAGCTCCTCCGCCATGCGTCCTTCGAGCCGACCGAACACCAGGTAACCGGCGATCAGCGTGATGACCGAGACCACGACGATGTAAGCCAGCTGGTCGGCCGGGGGCCACCGCAGGTTGTAGAAGAAGTCACGGTAGGCCTCGACGAACCTGGTCAGCGGATTCAGGTTGTAGATCGTCCACCAGATCGAGTCCTTCTTCACCTGGTTCGTGACGTAGCTGATGGGATAGACGATCGGCGCGGTGTAGAACCACGCCTGCATCACGATGCCGACGAGGTGCTCGAGGTCGCGGAAGTAGACGGCGGCCGCCGACAGCATCAGAGCGAGACCGCCGACGAACATCGTCTGGATGACGATCAGCATCAGGATCGCCGGCAGCCACACGAACGCCACGTTGCCCACGAACAGCAACGCCACGGCCAGCAGCGACAGCTCGATGAGGAACGACACGAGCCACGAGGCCGTGTTCGCCGCCACGAGGATCTCGCGGGGGAAGTAGGTCTTCTTCACCAGGTTCGCGTTGCCGATCAGCGAGGCCATGCCGCCGGTCAGCGACTGCGACAGGAAGTTGAACGGCAACAGGCCGCACATCAGGAAAAAGGCGAAGAAGTGCAGCCCGCTCGGGTCGCCGACGGGCGGATCGACCCGCAGGAAGTAGCGGAAGACGAACGAGAACAGCAGCATCGTCGTCAGCGGGTTGAGGAGCGACCACAACCAGCCCAGCGCCGAGCGCTTGTACTTGCCCCGCAGCTCGCGCAACGTCAGGTTGACGAAAAGCTCGCGCCGCGAGGTGATCTCTTGCAGTTTGGTCATGAGGGTGAGGTGCCGCCCTGGGGCCCGGGAGTGCGAACGACGGAGGTTATGCCAGCCGGTGCCCCGCGCCCAGCTTCGCAGAACGATCAGGGTAGATCGGCGGCGGGCTGCTGGGTGCCGGCCGCCGGAGTGCGGGGATCGGCCCGGTGGCGGGCCAGCCAGGCCGACGCCACGGCGAAGCCCCCGGCGTCCACGAGCACGAAGAGGGCCCGCGCCACGAGGGCCACGGCGGCGCCCACCCCGGCGTCGAGCTGCGTGGCGGCCGCCACGAACGCGGCCTCGCGCACCCCCACGCCACCCGGCACGGGGATGAGCACGAAGCCGACGACCCACGACAGCACAGCGGCCGGGGCGATGTCGATCCAGCCGACGTCCTGGCCGAGCGCCCGGGCCACCATCCACGTGGTCGTGCCGATGAACAGCCAGGCGGGCACGTACTGGACGAGCAGCGCCAGGCTGTCCCGCCAGGGCGGGATGGTCAGGCTGATCTCGCGGCGGGTGAGCCGCGACGCCGTGGCCCGGACCCGTTCGAGCACGGCGTGGTGCAGCCCGGCCAGCCCCAGCGGCAGCACGGCGAGCACCCACAGGTACTGGAGCGACCCGCCGCCCGCCACCATGAACGGCACGCTGATCAGCACGAGGAACATGGCGGCCAGGTACAGCACGGCGAGCGACAGCGCCACGCTGCCGTAGGCGGCGGCCCGCGGCACGCCCGTACGGGCGGCCAGCTCGCCGCGCCCCACGACCGGCCACACGCCGCCGGGCAGGTACTTGCCGATCTCGCCCGCGTAGTAGCGGGCCACCACCTCCGGCCAGGGCAGGTCGCCGCCGAGCATGTGCAGCGCCCGGCGCCAGGGCACCGCTATGGCGGTCATCCCCGCGGCCGCCGTGACGACGGCGGCGGCGATCCAGCCGAGGTCGGCGTCGGCCAGGCTGGCCGAGACCTCTTCCCAGTCACGGGCGACGAAGCGGACCACGAAGGCGGTGGCGGCGACGCCCAGCGCGATGCCCACGACCGTCGAGATGCCTGCCAACTGCCGGCGGCGCATGGCCGCCCACCCTTCCACACGCGCGCCCCGCCCTGGGAACCCAGGGATGGGGCCCGAGCGGCTCAGGCCGGGGCCTGGACCGGGTGCGGCATGCAGAGCTCGTCGTACTCGGCGATCACGATCTGGTCGGGATCGATCGAGCACGTGGGGCACTGCGGATCGCGCCTCATCTTGTAGGTGCGGAACGACTGCTCGAGCGAGTCGTAGGCGAGCAGGCGACCCGACAGGTCGTCGCCGATGCCGAGGATGAGCTTGATCGTCTCGACGGCCTGGATCGACCCGATGATGCCGGGCAGCACGCCCAGCACGCCGGCCTCGGCGCACGACGGGGCGAGCTCGGGGGGCGGGGGCTCGGGCAGGAAGCAGCGGTAGCAGGGCCCGTCGTGGGGCTTGAACACCGTGACCTGGCCCTCGAACCGGAAGATCGAGCCGTGCACCACGGGGATGCCCAGCTTCAGCGCCGCGTCGTTGAGCAGGTACCGCACCGGGAAGTTGTCCGCGCCGTCGACCACGACGTCGTAGCCGGACAGGAGATCCATCACGTTGTCGGCGCCGAGGCGTACGTCGTGGGTCACGACGTTCACGTCGGGGTTGAGGGCGGTGAGCGTCTTCTTCGCCGAGTCGACCTTCCGCTCGCCGATCCGGTCGATGTTGTGCAGGATCTGGCGCTGCAGGTTCGACTCGTCGACGACGTCCATGTCGACGATGCCGATCGTGCCCACGCCGGCTGCCGCCAGGTAGAGCGCGGCGGGCGAGCCGAGACCGCCGGCGCCCAGCAGCAGGACCTTGGCGTCGAGCAGCTTCAGCTGGCCCTCGACGTCGACCTCCGGCAGCAGCGTGTGGCGCTGGTACCGGTTGCGCTGCTCGGGGGTGAGCTTGCGTGGGGTCGACCAGTCGCGCCCCTCGTCCTTCCACTTGTTGAACCCGCCGAGGACCGAGACGACGTCGGTGTACCCCATGTCGGTGAGCGTCTTGGCGGCGAAGGCCGAGCGGACGCCGCTGGCGCAGTGGACGACCACGGGCGCCGACTTGTCGGTCAGCCGGCTCTCGACCGAGCTCTCGAGCGTGCCCCGGGGGATGTGGACAGCGCCGGGGATGGCTCCCTGCTCGTTCTCGTCGGGCTCCCGCACGTCGAGCACGACCGCGCCCGGCTGCGTGCGCAGCGCGTCGGCCTCGGCCGTGTCGACCTCGCGGATCTCGGCCTTGGCGGCGTTCAGCAGATCACGGAAGCTCGGCATCGGGCACCTTCTGGAACGGACGGTCGTACGACGGCTTGGAAAAGCCTACCGCCCAGATCAGCAATCAGGCCACGCTCGAGCTTCCCGTCTCCTCCCACCGCACGGGTAGCTCCTCGGGACCGAAGATGCCCAACGGTGTCCGCCACCGCGGCTCGCCGTCGAGGGCCAGGCCGGGCATGCGCCGGGCCAGCACGACGAGGGCCTCCTGAAGCTCGGCCCGGGCGAGGTTGGCACCGAGGCAGTAGTGCGCCCCGCCGCCGAAGCCCAGCTGGGGCTCACCCTGGCGCGTGATGTCGAACGTCTCGTGGTGGTCGAACGCCGCGGTGTCGTGGTTGGCGGCGCCGGTCGACAACATCAGCATCGTCCCGGCCGGCAGGTGGTAGCCGTCGGCTTCGATCGGCTCGACGACCACACGCGGCACGCCGCCGACGGCGCCGCGGATTCGCATGGCCTCCTCGACCGCCCGGGGGGCCAGCTCGGGGCGCTCGGCCAGCAGCGCCCACTGGTCGGGGTGGGTGGCGAACAGCGCCATCGCGAGGCCGAGCTGGTTGCGGGTGGTGTCGAAGCCGGCGAAGAGCAGCCCGCCGACGAGGGCGCGCAGCTCCCAGTCGGACAGGCGGTCACCGGCCTCTTCGGCCTGGACCAGCGTGGTGATCATGTCGTCCTGCGGGTGACGCCGGCGCTCCTCCACGAGGCGTCCGACGTAGTCGTCGAGCCCGGCCGATCCCCACTCGGCCTCCTCGAGGTGCGCGCCCAGCTCGAGCGACAGCACCCAGGTGATCGCCTTGTTCCAGGCGGCGAAGTCGTCGTGGTCGTCCTCGGGGACGCCGAGCAGGTGGCACATGACCCGGATCGGGTAGTGGTCGGCGATCTCGCCCACCAGCTCGCACGACGAGCGCCCGGCAAGCGGGTCGAGCAGGTCGGCGAGCACCTCGCGCATGAGCGGCCGGTGCGGGTCGATCGCCCGCGGCGTGAACGCCCGGTTCACCAGCTTGCGGAGGCGCATGTGGGCGTCGCCCTCGGCCACGAGGATCGAGTGCCGCATGAGGTCGTACGTGATGCCCTCGGTGACGCCCTGCAGGCGCAGGAGGTCGAGCACGGAGCTGCGCAGGCGCCGGTCGGCGAGGAGCCGCACGACGAGGTCCCGGCGCACGACGAGCCCGCCGATCGGCGTGCGCAGGATGCCCGACCGGGCGCGGAGCCGTTCGAGCTCGGCGGCGCTGTCCTCGCCGAGCGAGAACAGCATGTCGACTTCCGGGGCGTCGTCGAGCGTCTTCACGGCGTCGACGGCCTCGCTCGCTCGGCGCCGGGCCCTCAGGGCTCGACGGCGACCTCGTGGAGCGCCTCGATGAAGCCGCCCGCGTCGATGTCGTCGGAGCCGGCGTGGCGGAGGCGCCGTATCAGCAGGGCGCCCATCGTGACCAGCGCCACGAGGCTGCCGGCCAGCAGGCCGAGCTCGACCCGCAGGAACAGGTCGTCGCTGATCACCAGCGTGGTGACGATGAGGGCCATCATGCCTGCCCCCCAGCCGAGAGCCTGGTCGCGGTGGCCGCCGAGGGCGATGACGGCCTGGGCCGAGGCGAGCGCCAGCATGTACAGGCCGCTGCCGGCGGCGAGCAGGCCGATCGTGCGCGCGCCGAGATCGGCCTCGGTGAAGAGCGTGTGGACGACGAACGGGCCGATCGTGAAGCCGACGAGCGTGCCCATGGCGGCGAGTGCGGCGACGACGGCGAGCAGGCGGAACAGGCCCCTGCGGAACGAGCCGAGACGGCCGGCGCTCGCGAGGGCCGACAACTTGGGCAGCAGCGCCGCCTGCACGGCCTGGAACAGGAACAGCGGCAGGCGGGCGATCACGAGGCCCGGCAGGAACCGGCCGGCGGCGTCGCTCTGGGCATCGGTGGCGAGCAGCTTCACCAGCACGGGCCCGATGTTCATGATGCCGAAGGACAGCAGCGACGCAGCCATGAGGTAGCCGAGCGCCGCGCTGATCTCGCGGAATGCCGACTCGGGGCCCTCGCCGAGGGTCGGGCGCTGCACGCCGAGGGCGATCGGCACGGCGATGAGGCCGGCGACGCCGAGGGCGATGCCGAAGAGGCCGGCCGTCTTCACGCCGATCACCAGGCAGGCGATGGCACCGAGGAAGCGGAGGAAGCCGTCGGCGCCGATGTAGGTGGCGTAGCCCTTGAACTGGCCCGACCCCGACAGCGAGCCGCGGGTGAGGTGGCCGGCGAGGGCCCCGGACAGGCCGAGTGCGAAGCCGACGAGCAGGAGGAGCTGGTGGTCGAACAGGTGGTCGACCGAGAGGCGGGCCGTGGCGATCAGCAGCACGAGCACGCCCAGGCCGAGGCCGACGCCGACGGTGGCGGCCCGGCGAACGACCGGTGCGCCGCCCTGGCCGCGGGCGCGGCGCTCGGCGAGGGCGCGGCTGATCTCCTGCTCGAGCGGCAGGAAGAGCCCGGGCCCGGCGAGGAAGACGAGCCCCCAGAGTGCTGACAGGGGCGCGTACTCCGTGTCGGAGAGGGCAGCGTCCGCAACGATCAGGAACCCGTAGGCCGAGAGACCGGCTACGAGGAGCCCAGCCCCAACTGCGAGGGTCCCCGTGGGAAGAGGGTTGCGGCGCTTGGCGGTGTCAAGCAAAGCGGCGATGGGGTCAGAGGCTAGTCAACGCGCGTGACCCGCGGCACAAATCGTCGCGCTGCTACCGCGATTGTCAGCCGACCAGGGCGGGGAGAAGCGTGCTTATCGATCCTCGGAGCACGGCGTCGGCGAGGTGGTCCATCTCGGTCGGGCTGCCGTTCACGATGACGATGCGGGCGCCGCCGACCCTGGCGATGGGCACGAGGTTGGCCGCCGGGTAGACCCCCAGCGTCGTCCCGACGGCCAGCAGCATGTCGGCGCGGTCGGCCGCGGCCGCGGCGCGCTGGAGGTCCTCGGGCACCAGGTTCTGGCCGAAGCTGATCGTCGCCGACTTGAGGATCCCGCCGCAGGACCGGCACGGCGGGTCCTCCTCGCCGGCCTGCACCCGGGCGAGCGCGCGTTCCATCGGGGCGCGCTCGTCGCAGGACATGCACACGACCTCACGCATCGTGCCGTGGATCTCGACGACGAGCGCTGGGTCGACGCCGGCCTCCTGGTGCAGACCGTCGATGTTCTGCGTGACCAGGGTGTCAAGCGTGCCGCGCGCCTGCAGCTCGACGAGCGCACGGTGGCCGGGGTTGGGCTCGGCCCGCCAGGCCGGGTGGTCGACCCGGGTGCGCCACGACCGGCGGCGCACCTCGGGATCGCCCATGTAGTGCGCCAGCGTGGCCGTCTTCTCGGCGGACGGGTCCTTCGTCCACACGCCCTGCGGGCCGCGGAAGTCGGGGATGCCGCTGTCGGTGCTGATGCCGGCGCCGGTCAGCACGACGATGCGCTGCGCCTCGGCGATCCAGCCGCGGACCTCGTCGATCACCGCTCGCAGCTCGGCGTCGGCCTGGCCGTCGTGGTTCCCCTCCATGCCTTCGGACGCTAGCGCCCTTGACGGATGATTGTTCATCGAGAAGCATCGAAACTACATGAAAACGACTTCCCCGTGAACCGCTCGTCCCGTCACTCGGAGACACCATGCGCGCTCGCGACCTCTCGTTCGACGCAGACCATCTGCTCATCCGCCCCTGGATCGACCCCGTCGTCGACCAGATCGGCCACGACCCCCGCTCGGCCTACGTCGAGCGGTTCTGGCTCGGCATCCTGGGGCCGAGCACGACCTTCCTGCTCCGCTACCTCGTGGACCGGCTCGACGCCGCGCCCGACGGCTTCGACCTCGACCTGGTCGAGTGTGCCACTGCGCTCGGCCTCGGCCGGCTGCGCACGCCGGGCAGCGCGTTCCCCCGGACGGTGGGGCGGTGCTGCCAGTTCGGCGCCGGCCGGCTGGTCGGGCCGGTGACGCTGGAGGTGCGGCGGCGCCTCCCCCACCTCAGCCTCCGCCAGGTCAACCGCCTGCCCCACAGCCTGCAGCTCGACCACCCCCGCTGGCTCGAGCAGGCCCCGGGGGTCGTGGCGGCCACCGACATGCGCGAACGAGCGCGTCGGCTCGCCCTGTCGCTGCTCGAACTGGGCGAGGACCGTGAGGCCACCGAGCGCCAGCTCCACCGCTGGCGCTTCCACCCGGCGATGACGAGTGAAGCGACGGCCTGGGCCATCGCCCGCCACGCCGAGCGCCAGGCCGCCCGGACCTCGGGCGCGCCGGCGAGCGCCGGCGACGACGGACAGACCGGTGCTGGCGACGACGGGCACGCCGGCGACGGCGGCGGCGATGACTGGCATGCCGACGGCGGCGGGCACGCCGGCGTCGGCGACGACCGGTCTGCCGAGGGCGCCAGCGGACACGCCGGCGACAGCGACGACCGGTCTGCCGAGGGCGGCAGCGGACACGTCCACGACAGCGACGACGCACATTCCCAGGGCGGCAGCGGACACGCCCACGACAGCGACGACGCACATTCCCAGGACGGCAGCGGACACGCCCACGACAGCGACGACGCGCATTCCCAGGGCGGCAGCGGACACCCCGACGACGGCGGCGACCGGCCCGTGGCCGTCGCGGCCGGTGCCGATCCCGTGGGTGGATGCAGGACCGGCGCCGGCACCTCGGTCCCCGCAGCCGATGTCGGCACCCCCGAGGCCGCCGCCGGGTGAGCGACGGTCGCCAGCGCGCTCCAGCGCCGCCGACCCGACCGGCCCCGGCGGTCCCGCCCGCCGCCGTGCACCTCCTCCCCCCGCACGGCGGCGGGCGGCCCCCTCCCCCGCGACCCCGCCGGGCCGGGGCGGCCGCCCCGGAGGGCGGCGGCTTGTAGCCTCGCGGCCTGCCGTCGACAGGCGCCGCCGTGGGTGGCGGTGTGCGCCGAGCCAGGAGGGGCCGATGAGCCGTGCCGCCGCGCCCCGGCGGGCAAGTGTGATCGTGCGTGCCCTGATGGCATGCGCCCTCGCGGCGGCCGCGCTCGGCTGCTCGGGCGGGTCGGGCGACGGCGGTCGGGGCGACGGCGACGCTGGGGCTGGGCCGGAGGAGCAGGGCCCCGTGCCGCTGGAGCCCGTGGTCGAGGACCGCCCCGATCCCCTGCCGATCATCACGCCCACGCCCGGCGCCATGCGCTGGATCGGTCCGGACGTCGCGATCGCCGGATCGGTCGACGTGGTAGCCGGGACGCACGCCGACGAGCCCACCCGTGCGGCCGTCATCGAGGCGCTCGAGGGCGCCGGGGCCACGGACGCGCGGGTGCGCCGAGCGGACGGGTCTGCGGGCGGGGACGACGGCACGACGGCCGGCGCGGACGCCGGGGCCGGGGTCGAGGGCACGACGGCCGGCGCGGACGCCGCGGGCGGGGACGACGGCACGACGGCCGGCGCGGACGCCGGGAGCGGGGGCGACGGCACCACGGCCGAATCGAGCGCGGACGACGGTGACAGTGAGGGGCGCGCCGCTCGGGTGACCGTGCTGATCGGGTCGCCGGACGACGCTGCCGTCGCCGAGGCGCTGGCGGGCGTGGGGGTCCAGGTGCCGCGGCCGCTACCGGCGGAGGGATACGCGCTGGCCGCCTTCACGAGCCGGCCGGCCGGCGAGGGGGGCGACGACGACACCGGCGGCGACGACGACACCGGCGGCAGCGACAACGTCGGCACGATCGTGATCGCCGCCGACGACGCCAGCGGGGCGTTCTACGCGGCGCAGACGCTGCGGCAGCTCGCCACGGCCGGCAGCCGCCCCGGTCCCGATGGCGACGGCACACCGGGAGCCGACAGCACGCTGGACGGCGACGGCACGCCGGAGGGTGAGAGCGTCAGCGCCGGGACGGTGGCCGGCGTGGCCATCGTCGACCACCCGGCCATGGCGCTGCGCGGCACGATCGAGGGCTTCTACGGCAGCCCTTGGACGCTCGCCGAGCGCCTCGACCAGCTCGCCTTCCACGGCCGGTTCAAGCTCAACACCTACGTCTACGCGCCGAAGGACGATCCCTACCACCGCGACCGCTGGCGCGAGCCGTACCCGCCGGACCTCGTCGAGCAGTTGCGCACGCTCGTCGAGGCGGCCACGGCCAATCACGTGCGCTTCACGTTCGCCGTGTCGCCCGGGCCGTCGATCTGCTACTCCGACCCCGCCGACCGTCAGGCGCTGATGGCCAAGCTGCAGGCGGTCCACGACCTCGGGGTCCGCAGCTTCTCCATCGCCTTCGACGACATCGACCACGAACGCTGGAACTGCGACGGCGACGCCGCCGCCTACGGCCCCGCCTCGGGGGAGGCGGCCGGCAGCGCCCAGGTCGCGCTGCTCAACGCCGTGCAGGCCGACTTCGTGGCCACCCACGAAGGCGTGCAGCCGCTGCAGATGGTGCCCACCGAGTACCGGCGCACCGCCGACAGCCCGTACCGCACCCGTCTGCGCACCGGCCTCGACCCGGCCATCCAAGTCATGTG
>DATHAO010000033.1:0-55759 GCA_035296625.1 Acidimicrobiales bacterium
GTCAGCGTGGTGAGGGGCGAGCGCAGCTCGTGGCTCACGTAGGACGCGAAGTTGGCGTCGCGCTCGATGCGCTCCTGCAGGGCCGTCGCCATGTCGTTGAACGAGTTGGCCAGCGGGGCGAGGTCGGGGTCCGCGCTCGCCTCGAGACGCGTGTCCAGCTTGCCGCCGGCGATGGCCTCGGCGGCCGTGCCGACGTTGGCGAAGGGCCGCAGGACCCGCCGCGACGTCCACCAGCCGAGGGCGGCACCGGCCAGCGTGGTGGCGAGGGACGCGCCGAAGAGCGACACGCCGAGCGACTCGAGCGTGCCCTCGAGCTCGTCGAGCGACACGACCTCGAAGTACGAGGCGCCGACGGACGGCAGCGGCACGCCGACGGCCAGCTGCGTGCTGTCGAGGTACTGGTAGCGCATGCGCGCCGGCTGGCCGCCGCGGACCATGTCGCGCAGCGACTGGGGCAGCGCCTCCTCGCCGTACTGCGGCGTGACCGGGTACCAGCGGTCGTCGAGCAGCAGCACGGGGTTCGAGCCCGAGGGTGTGAGCAGCGACCCCAGGATGTCGGTGGGCGTGTCGGTGCCCGGCGCCACGCGGCTCTGCACGCGGTCGGCGTTCGCGTAGACCTGGGCGGTGGCGCTCGACTCACGCTGGTCGAGCAGGTTCTGCTGGGTGAGCGCCCACGTCGTGATGCCGACCATGGCGGACAGAAGCATGGCGCCGACGCCGAACGCCAGCGTGATCCGGGTGCGCAGGCCGAGGCGCGGCCGGAACTGCGGCCAGGCAACGACGTGGGACAGCTTGGTGAGCCGCAGCCGGCGCAGGGCTCGCAGGCGCCCCGTGACGCCCCTGCTGGCCATGCTCACCCCTGGAGCTTGTAGCCGAGCCCGCGAACCGTGACGACGTGGCGGGGGTTGGCCGGATCGGCCTCGACCTTCGTGCGGAGCCGGCGCACGTGCACATCGACGAGGCGGCCGTCGCCGAAGTAGCCGTAGCCCCACACGCGCTCGAGCAGGACCTCGCGACTGAACACCCGGCCGGGGCTGCCCGCCAGCTCGACGAGCAGCCGGAACTCGGTCTTGGTGAGGTGGATCTCCTCACCCTCGCGCCGCACCACGCCCTCGTCCGGCACGATCTCGAGATCGCCGAAGCGCAGGTGGGCGCTCGTGGGGTCGGCGCTGCGCACGCGGCGGAGCATGGCTCGGATGCGCGCTGACAGCTCCTTCGGGGCGAACGGCTTGGTCAGGTAGTCGTCGGCGCCGGCCTCGAGACCGGCCACCACGTCGTGGGTGTCGGCCCGGGCCGTCACCATGATGATCGGCACGTCCGAGTGGCGGCGTATCTGCCGGCAGACGTCGAAGCCGTCGATGCCGGGAAGCATGATGTCGATGAGCACCACGTCGGACGGTTGGCGCTGGAACGCGTCGAGCGCCTCCTCGCCTGTGTCGGCCTCCTCGACCGACCAGCCCTCATCCTCGAGCGCCAGCTTCACGGCTGTGCGAATGCGCTCGTCATCCTCGACGGTCAGGATCCGTGTACCCACGGCCACGATGGTGCCTCATCGCGCGGTAGCGCGGGGACCGCGTTCGCCAGGGGGCGGCCCGGCGGTGCCTGCGCCGCCGTCAGCGGGGGTCGCCGAGGGCTTCGGGGTGCTCGGGGACGTCGATGTCCTGGTAGGCGAGCAGTAGGGCTTCGCGGCCCGGGCCCCGGCCGGTGCGGTAGTGCAGGCCCTCGGTGAGGCGGGTACCGAGGGCCCGGCAGGCGACCAGCGCCCGGGCGCCCTCCTCGGTGTAGGACTGCAGCGAGCGGAGGTCGATGTCGAGGCGGTCGGGACCGTTGTCGACGGCCGCCGTGGCGACCTTGACCAGGGTGTCGCCGGCATGAACGTCGAGGGCGCCGTCGACGACGATGACGACGGTCGAACCTTCGGTCGTCACCCGGATGGACGACGGATGGACTCCCCCGTCGGAGGGACCTTCGGCAGCGAGAACGACGTCGCCTCCGGTATCAGGGCGCGGCGGCGACCCAGCGGTTGCGGCGGTCATTGGGTCAAGCATGACGGCGGATGGTGACGGCGCGTGGCGCAAGTCTGTTGCAGTCCAATGACGACAGCCCCTATTCGGTGACTCATGGCACATCTCCTGCACGGAGCGCGGAAAGCCGCTCACGTAGGGGATTGGCGATGCCCGGTGCGGCCGCCAAGACGGAGCCGGGGAGGGGAGGTCCGTCGCCGTCGAGCGACACCACGACGGCGCCCGCCTCGATGGCGATGAGGCCCCCGGCGGCGAGGTCCCACCATTGCAGACCGCGCTCGTAGAAAGCGTCCACCCGCCCGCAGGCGACCGAGCACAGGTCGACGGCGGCGGCGCCGATGCGTCGGATGTCGCGGATGTCGCCGATGAGCCCGGCCAGCACCTCGGCCTGGGCTCGGCGCCGGTCGGGGTGGTAGCCGAAGCCGGTGGCGACGAGCGCGAGGCCCAGGTCCGTGATGGGCGAGGCGGCGATCGGCTCGCCGTTGCAGCTCGCGCCGCCCCCGGCCGTGGCCCGGAAGAGCTGGTCGTGGACAGGGTCGAACACGACACCGGCCACCACGCCCTCGGCGGTCTCGGCGGCGATCGACACGCCCCAGCCCGGGATCGCGTAGAGGTAGTTCGTCGTGCCGTCGAGCGGGTCGATGACCCAGCGCAGTCCGCTGGTCCCGGCCACGGCGCTGCCCTCCTCGCCCACGACCCCGTCGTCCGGCCGGGACGCCAACAGGGCGGCCACGATCAGCTGCTCGGACGCCCAGTCCATCTCGCTCACCATGTCGGTGCCCGTCGACTTCGTCTCGACCAGCGTCCGGTGCCGGTGGAGCCCGTCGAGCAGCAGCCGCCCCGACCGGCGGGCGACCGCCTCGGCCAGGTCGGCGAGGGCGCGCCGGTCGAGGGTCGGAGAGGGGGGCGCGGACATGACGGGTGGACGGTACCGTGCCCGCCGATGACGACCACCCCGGCGGTCGACCTCCGCAGCGACACGGTGACACGCCCGACGCCGGCCATGCGCAAGGCCATGGCCGAGGCCGAGGTCGGCGACGACGGCTTCGGCGACGACCCCACGCTGAACCGCCTGCAGCGCGTCTTCGCGGAGCGGCTCGGCAAGGAGGCCGCCTTGTTCCTGCCGTCGGGCACGATGGCGAACCAGGTCGCCATGCGGGTCCTCGCCCCCGCCGGCACCTCGGTGATCGCCGGGCGGCGCCAGCACGTCGTGACGCACGAGGGCGGTGCCTTCGGCACCAACCAGGTGGCCCAGCTCCACATCGTCGACGACGACGACGGCACGATCGACCCCGCCGAGGTGGCCCACCTCGTCGAGGGCGCCGCCCACCGCTGGCCGGCGCCGGCCGTCGTGTGCGTCGAGAACACCCACCTGGCCTCGGGCGGCCGGCCGTGGCCCCGCGAGCGGCTCGACGCGGTCGCCGCCGTCGGCGTGCCCGTCCACCTCGACGGCGCCCGGTTGTTCAACGCCTCCGTGGCGACCGGCGTGTCGCCGGCCGCCTACGCGGCCAGCTCGGTGACAGTCACCTGCTGCCTTTCGAAGGGCCTCGGTGCGCCGCTCGGTTCACTGCTTGCCGGGCCGGCCGACCTCGTCGACCGGGCCCGGGCCGAGCGCAAGCGCCTCGGCGGCGGCATGCGCCAGGTCGGCATCGTGGCCGCCGCCGGGCTCGTCGCGCTCGACACGATGGTCGACCGCCTGGCCGACGACCACGCCCGGGCCCGGGCGCTCGCCGAGGCCGTGGCGGAGCGCTGGCCGGATGCCGGCTGTGATCCCAAGGACGTCGAGACCAACGTCGTGCTGTTCCGCCACGACGATCCGGGTGCGCTGCTGGAATGGCTGGCCTCATGCGGGGTCGCGGCGGTGACGCTGGGGCCGCGGGTCGTGCGGCTCGTCACCCACGCGGACGTCGACGACGCCGGGCTCGCCGTGGCCGTCGACGCCCTGCGCCGCGCCCCGTGACCCCCACCGGGTCGCCCACCGCCCTGATCACCGACGTGCCGGCGGCGGTGCTGGCGGTCTACGCCCATCCCGACGACCCCGAGATCTCCTGCGGTGGCGCGCTGGCCCGGTGGGCGGCGGCCGGCGCCGAGGTCCGCCTCGTGGTCGTCAACGCCGGCGACAAGGGATCCCACGACCCCGACACCGACCCCGTGGCGCTCACCCGGCGCCGGGCCGGCGAGGTCGACGCCGCCGCGGCCGTGCTCGGCCTGGCGGGGGTCGACCGCCTGGGCCTGCCGGACGGCGAGGTGACCAACGACGTGGCGCTGCGGGGACGCCTGGTCGGCCTCGTGCGGGCCTACCGGCCCGACATCGTCGTCTTCCCCGACCCGACGGCCGTGTTCTTCGCCGACACCTACGTGAACCACCGCGACCACCGCGAGGTGGGGTGGGCGACGCTCGACGCCGTGGCCCCCGCCGCCGGCAGCCCGCTCTACTTCCCGGGCACCGGCGACCCCCACCAGGTGCCGCTCGCCCTGCTGTCGGGCACGCTGGCGCCCGACGCGTGGGTGGACGTGACCGACGTCGTCGACCGCAAGGTGGCGGCCGTCCAGTGCCACGAGAGCCGGGTGGGCGGCAACCCTGCCGAGGTCGGCGAGCTGGTTCGGGCCCGCACGGCGGAGACCGGGGCGGCGCTCGGCGTCGGCCACGCCGAGGGCTTCCGCCGCCTGCGCCTCGCCTGAGCCCCGAGCGCCGAGCCCGACCGCCCGGCGTCGGTTCAGCCCTGGCCGTCGCGCGGGCCGGCGCGGCGGGAGGTGCCGCCCTCGGCCGTGGGCGCGGCGGCCTGGCGGTGCTGCACCGTGCGCCACTCGCCCATGGCCCGCAGGGCCAGCACGGCGACGACCGCCACCCCGACCGCCCCGATGATGGCGCCGACGAGCCCGGCGAGCCCGCTCGTGACGCCGCAGTCGCCGGTGCAGGACAGGTCGACGAGGGACCAGCCGATGAGGCCGCCGCACAGGCCGCCGAGCAGGATCGACCCGAACGCGAGCACGCGGGCGGTCGTGGAGGGGAGCGCGGTGGGGGCGTAGTCGTCGGCAGGCGGCGGGGTCGGCGGCGGGGTCGGCGACGCTGGCATCGCGGGCAATGCTACGGGCGGCCGGCGTCAGGCCCGGAACCCCCTGGGGCACTCGTGGAGGCCCGGGATACCGTCGTCCACGTGTTCGCCGACACCCCCGAACCGCCGTACACGGCCGTGATCTTCACGAGCCGCCGCACGCAGGACGACGTCGAGGGCTACGCCGCCACGGCCGAGGCGATGGAGGAGCTCGCCAGCACGCAGCCCGGGTACCTCGGCATCGAGACGGTCGAGGACGCGTCCACGGGGCTGGGCCTCACCGTGTCCTACTGGGCGACCGAGGGGCACGGCCGGGCCTGGAAGCAGGTCGCCGAGCACGCCCGGGCCCAGCGGCTCGGCCGTGAGCGCTGGTACAGGGGCTACCGGGTGCGCATCGCCACGGTCGAGCGCGCCTACGGCTTCGGCGACGCCGGACCGCCGTGATCGCGGCGACCGGTGCCAAACTGGGTCGATGCGCGATTGGTTGGTGGGGGGTGGGCTGATCGTCGGGCCCGAGGGCCTGCTGCTCGTGCGCAACCGCCGGCGCAACGGCGCGGTCGACTGGAGCCCCCCCGGCGGCGTGATCGACCACGGTGAGTCGCTCATCGAGGGCCTGAGCCGAGAGGTCACCGAGGAGACGGGCGTCGTCGTCTCGGGCTGGGTCGGGCCGATCTACGAGGTCCGCGTCGAGGCCCCCGGCCTCGGCTGGCGGTTGCGGGTCGAGGCCCACCTGGCCACCGGCTACGCCGGCGAGCTCGCCGTCGACGACCCCGACGGCATCGTCGAGGAGGCGGCGTTCGTCCACCCAGGCGCCTGCGGGCAGCACCTGCTCGGCGTCCACCCCTGGGTGGCCGAGCCGCTCACGGCCTGGCTGGCCCAGCGCTGGGACGGCGGCCGCCAGTTCCACTACCACGTCGACGGCGACGACATGGCGGGGGCCGTCGTCACCCGACGATGAGCGCGCCGGCCGCCCCGCCGCGGTCGATCCTGCACGTCGACATGGACGCGTTCTTCGTGTCGGTCGAGCTGCTGCGCCGGCCCGAGCTGCGCGGCCTCCCCGTCGTGGTCGGGGGCCGCGGCGACCGCGGCGTCGTGGCCGCAGCCAGCTACGAGGCCCGCCACTACGGCATCCACTCGGCCATGCCGAGCGCCCTGGCCCGGCGCCTGTGCCCCCACGCCGTGTTCCTGCCGGGCGACCACGCACTCTACAGCGAGGTCAGCGATCGGGTCATGGCCCTCTTCCGGTCGGTGACGCCGCTGGTCGAGCCGATCAGCCTCGACGAGGCGTTCCTCGACGTCACCGGGGCGCTCCGGGCACTCGGGCCGGCCCCGGCGATCGCCCACCGCCTGCGCGACGAGGTGCGGTCGACCGAGGGCCTGACCTGCTCGGTCGGGGTCGCCACCACCAAGATGGTGGCGAAGCTGGCCTCGGAGGCGGCCAAGCCCAAGGCGTCCCCGGCCGGGCCCGTGCTCGGCCCCGGCGTGCATGTGGTCGAGCCCGGCACCGAGCTGGCGTTCCTCCACCCGCTGCCGGCCCGGGCGCTGTGGGGCGTGGGACCGGCGACGTTCGGCCGCCTCGAGCGGTTCGGCGTCCGGACGGTCGGTGACATCGCCGAGCTGCCCGAGGCCACGCTGGTGTCGGCCCTCGGCGCCGCCCACGGTCGTCATCTGCACCGCCTCGCCCACGCCGTCGACGAGCGCGACGTCGTCGCGGAGCAGCGCCCCAAGTCGATCGGCCACGAGGAGACGTTCGCGACCGATCGCTACGAACACGGCCCACTCGCGCGCGAGGTGGTCCGCATGGCCGATGCCGTGGCCGGCCGCCTGCGCCGCCACGAGCTGGCCGGGCGCACGGTGACCCTCAAGGTCCGCTTCCGCGACTTCCGCACGATCACCCGGTCGATCACGGCCCCGAGCCCGCTCGACGACGGCCCCGCCATCGCCCGGTCCGCCCGTGGGCTGCTCGACGAGGTCGACCCGAGCCCGGGGGTCCGCCTGGTCGGCGTGAGCGTGTCGGGCCTCGTGCCCGGCGCGACGCGCCAGCTCAGCCTCGAGGACGCGGCCGGGCCGTCGTGGCACGAGGCCAGCGGGGCCATCGACGCCATCCGCGAGCGGTTCGGCGACACCGCGATCGGCCCGGCATCCATCGTGGGTCCGGGTGGTTTGCGGCCCGCGCGGCGCGGGGAGCAGCAGTGGGGTCCTGATCGCCCCGATCGCCGCGGGGGCGAGGGGCGATGACCGGATCTCGCCATTCTCCGCCCAGCTCGCGTTGTCGTTCCGGCCACCCTGTGGAATGCTTGTCGCACCGGTTCGGTCAACCGGGCGTCAGGTCACTTAGGGGTCACGGTGCCGCTTTCCGAGGATGAGGAACGGATCCTTCAGGAGATCGCCAATCGCTTCTACGAGGACGATCCTTCGTTCGCTCGGGAGGTGAGCGAGACCACCCTGTACCGCCACACGGTGCGCCGGATGAAGTGGTCCATCGCCGGTCTGATCGCCGGGGCGGTCTTCCTGGTGGCCACGCTGTCGACCTCGTTCTGGCTGTCCTTCGCCGGTTTCCTCATCATGTTGGGCTGCGCCCTCGTCTTCGAACGCAACCTGCGCAAGCTGGGCAAGGCGGGCATCGACCAGCTCTCCCGCTCGGTGCGAGCCAACGGGCTGCGCGATGCGCTCGGCGGCGCCGGCCAACGCATGCGCGAGCGCTTCAAGCGCCAAGACGACGACGCCTGACCGACCGGCACGCCGTCCCCGCGCCCGCGGCCCCGTCACCGGCGGCTGAGGGTGTTCGACGGGCGGCCGGGCGGTAACGGCCGGGCGTCGCGGCGGGCGGCGCGGACGATGCGGGCCACCGGGGCGGGGTTCGCCGGCAGCGGTCGGCCCGCACCGGAGGCGAGAGGACCTGCCGGCACCGCGGGCGAGAGGACCCGCCTGCGCCGGTCGGCCGGGCCGGGCCCGTCACCGGGGGAGGACGACGGGCGTGGTGGTGTGCGCCGAGCGCCGCCGGCCCGACCAGGCCCGTCGCCACAGGACCCGGACGTCGAGAGCCCGCGCCACGCGCAGGGGGAGGCCCACCCGCCGAGCGGCCGCCGTGGCGATCTCGCCGCGGGCCCGGTCCACCTCGCCCAGCTCATCGGGCGTCGGCTCGGACTCGGCGTAGGCCACCCGCTCGACGGTGGCGGCGAAGCCGGGCACGACCGCGGCCACCTCCGGCAGCGCCGCCGCGAGCTCGTGCCCCGTCTCGGCGACCGTCAGCGACGACGGCAGCTCGGCGCCCGCCCCCGTCGCCCGTTCGACGGCGTCGCGCCACGCCCACCGGACATGCGCCACCGGCTCGGCGGCGCGCCGGCGGCGCACCGCCGCCTGCGCGGCCAGCGCGGCCGGGACGACGAGCACGTAGGCGACGGCGAGGGCAAGGGCGGTCAGCGCGACCGTGCGCAGGGCGCCGGCCACGCCATAGCCGCCGTCGTCCTGCGCTCGGTCGCCCACCGCCAGCTCGTTGCGGTCCGGCCCGGGTCCGGTCTGGGCGGCGTTGTCGCCCAGGGCCGGGAGGGTGCCCGGCGCCGGGACGGGGGTGGCGGGGGCGGGCGTCGGCGACCCGGCGCCGCCCGCGTTGTCCTGCTGAGCGGGCACGCCCAGCCACTCCTCGGACTGCGGCGGTGCCCGGCCCGGCGTCGGGTCGAACGTCACCCAGCCGTAGCCGTCGAGGTAGACCTCGTCCCAGGCGTGGGCGTGGCGGCCGGTCACGTGGAACAGGTTCGGGTCGTCTTCGTCGGGGATGCCCGAGGTGAAGCCGACCACCACCCGGGTGGGCAGGCCGATCGACCGGGCCAGCGCGCCGAATGCCCCGGCGAACTGCTCGCAGTAGCCCCGCTTCGTCGTGAACAGGAAGTTCATGAGGGCATCGGTGCTGTGCCCGGCCGGGGCGTTCAGGTCGTAGGTGAAGGTGCGCAGGTGGTCGGCGATCGCCCGCGCCTTGCCGTAGGGCGAGTCGATGCCGTCGGTGATGCGCTGGGCCAGCGCGGTCACCTGCGGGTTCATGGCGCTGGGCAGCTGCAGGTAGGTCTGCGCGATCTCGTCGGGCACCTCCGACGCGGCGCTGGACAGCTCGGCCTGGGTCCACTGCGGCACATGGGAGGTCACCTGGTAGGCGATCCCATCGGACGTGCGCAGCTGGCCGTCGACGATCAGCGTGCTCGAGCGCGGGTCCCAATCGACCTCGTTCTCGCCCGGCACGATCGACATCGGCTCGTACGCCGCGGGCAGCCACACGGCGGCCAGGCGCGACACGGTGACGGTCTGCTCGATCGTCGCGGTCTCGACCCCGGGCTCGACCTCCTGGGGCAATTCGCCGTCCGCGTCGTTCGTGCCGTACGACGAGCGCCAGATCGTGCCGTCGAACTCGTCGAGCGAGGTCAGCCGCCAGTACTCGGGCCGCGGGCTACGCACGGTGAACAGCTCGACGTCGGGCTGGTCGAGCAACCGGGCCTGGATGTCGACCATGGGACTGACCACGACCCGGGCGGGATCGTCGTCGTTCAGGTCCCGCCAGGCCAGCACGGCGTCGGCCCTGGCGCCCGGCAGGTTCGGCCCGGTCACGACCCCGGCTGCCACGGCCACGAGGATCAGGCCCGCGCCGGTGCCGATGAGGGACCAGCGGCCCCGCGAGCGGTGCGTCGCCGCCCACGCCGAGCTCGTCTCCTGGGTGAGCGTGCGCTGCAGCAGCACGAAGCCCATGGCGGTCGCCGCGTAGAGGGCGGCGCCGGGTACCCGCCCGCCGGGGGCACCGAGCGCGGCGGCGAACAGGAACAGCGTGGCTGAGGGCAAAAGGGCCTCGAACGTCGCCGAGGCCCGGAAGGCCGCCCAGTCCGCCACGAACACCATGGCCCACACGGCGGCGCCGGCCGCGAGCATGAAACCGGTGTCGACGGGCGCCGGGGCCTTCACGTCCTGGAACAGCGCCCAGGCGGCCCGCAGGTCGTCGCCCGCCGCTGCCAGGACGTCGGGACGGGGTAGGAACGCCACGGTGAGATCGAGGTAGTGGGTCCAGGTGAGGACGAGCGCGCCCGCCACCGCCGTCACCACGGCGCTCAACGGCAGCGAGATGCCCCACCGGCGCAGCACCGCCACCAGGACGTGGGCGGCCAGGGCCTGGACGAGCAGCGGCGGGCGGTACGACCCGTCGGCGAACAGGCGGTGCATGCCGACGATCGCCGTGGCGGTGACCAGCGCGAGGGCCAGCTCGCTGGCGAGCAGCGTGCGCCCGTGCGCCCTCATCGCACGCCCCTCGCCGCGCCCACCCGCGCCGGGTGCCCGGGCGTGCCCTGGCGGGCGATGACCGGATCCCACGCCTTGGCGAAGGACGTACCCGGGGAGAAGCGGATGACCGGCGCTCCGGTGCGAACCGGGGCGGCGGACCGGCGGGCGTGGTCCACCTGCACGACCGTCACCGAGCCGAACCGGCCCTTCAGGCGGCCGGCGGCGGCCAGCTCGTCCGGCGTGGCCTGGGCCACGACCACGACGAGAGCGCCGCCGCCCACCTTGTGGAGCACCTCGACGCTGCGGCGCAGGCTGGCGGCGCCGGAGGTGTCGATGACGGCCAGGTGCTCGAGCAGGGCCTGCAGGTGGGCGTGGCCGACGCCGTGGCCCGAGTCGGTCCCGTCGGTGGTCATGAGGCGCACGACGTCCCGGCGCAGGCCGTTCGCCACCACGATCGACGCGGCTGCCGAGATGGCCGCCTCGATCGTGGCGGCGTCGTGGGCCGCCCGGCGGACGTCGAGCAGCACGGTCGTGCGCCCCTGCCACGGTTGTTCCTGCTGGCGGACCAGCATCTCGTCGTGGCGGGCGCTCGATGGCCAGTGGATGCGGCGCAGGTCGTCGCCGACCACGTAGGGCCGTAGGGCGTAGAAGTCGTCGCCGGTGCGCCCGATGGCGTGGGGCTGGCGTGCCCCCGAGAGCGGGTCGTGGGCGGCGGTGAAGGGCACCGGGCGCACGTCCTCGATCATGGGGTAGACGGTCACCTCGACCTGCTCGGCGGCCCGGAGCACCGTGCGGCTGAGGCCGAACGGGTCGGTGACGACGACCTCGAGCGGGCCGACGCGCAGCAGGCCCCGGCGGTCGGTCGGCAATCGGTAGCTCGCCACGGCGGCCGAGCCCCGGTCGAGTGGCGGTACGAGCAGCTCGGCCCCGGGAGTGCCGGTGACCGGCTCGAAGAGGCGCAGGACCGGCGTGTCGGTGGGCCGCATGTTGCGCAGCCGCACGTCGACCCGGCTGACGCGACCGGCGTGGACCCGGGCAGGGTGGACCGTGCGGTCGACCTCGAGGTCGAGACGGCGGAAGCCCACGTAGACGGCGGCGAAGCCGACCAGCCCGATGGCGCAGGCGCCGAACACGTAGAGCTCGCTGATGCCCAGGAGCCGGGCGAGCAGGAGCATCACCACGCCCCCGGCCGCCACCAGCCAGCCTTGGCGGGTAAGCACGCCGGTCCCCAGTGCCTAGTGCCCGCCGGGCACGGGGACGGCGCGGAGCACCTCGCCCAGCACGTCCTCGGCGCCCAGCCCCTGGAGCTGGGCCTCGGGCGTGATGAGCAGGCGGTGTGCCAGCACGGGAAGGGCGAGCGCCTTGACGTCGTCGGGCGTCACGTAGCCGCGGCCCTGGGCGGCGGCCCGGGCGCGCGCGACCCGCTGCAGCGCGAGCGTGGCCCGGGGCGACATGCCGAGCGCCAGGTGGGGCGTGCGGCGCGTCGCCTGGGCGATGTCGACCAGGTACGCCTTGAGGGAGGGGGCCATGTGTACGCGCCGCGCCGCGGCGGCCATGCCGGCGACGTGCTCGGCCGACACGACCGGGCCGATGTCGCGGTAGACGTCGTGGTCGCCGTGGGTGTCGAGGATCTGCAGCTCGTCGTCGGGCGCGGGATAGCCGACCGACACCCGCATGAGGAAGCGGTCGAGCTGCGACTCGGGCAGCGGGTAGGTTCCCTCGTGCTCGATGGGGTTCTGCGTGGCGATCACCATGAACGGCTGCTCGAGCGGGTACGTCGCCCCGTCGACGGTCACCTGGATCTCGGCCATCGCCTCGAGCAGCGCCGCCTGCGTCTTGGGCGAGGCGCGGTTGATCTCGTCGGCGAGCACGATGTTGTTGAACACCGGGCCGGGCCGGAAGTCGAAGCTGCCGTCGTTGCGGTTGTAGACGGTGATGCCGACCACGTCGGACGGCAGCAGGTCTGGGGTGAACTGCACGCGCCCGAACGTGGCGTCGATCGAGGTGGCCATCGACTTCGCCAGGCTCGTCTTGCCCACGCCCGGCACGTCCTCGAGCAGCAGGTGGCCCTCGGAGATCACGCAGAGCAGCATGAGCTCGACGACGTCGCGCTTGCCCTGGATGACCTTCTCGACGTTCGCAACCACACTGTGGTAGCAGTCGGCGAACGTGGCGCTGCGGGCAGCCGCGCTCTGGATGGTGGCCAACGTGCTCGTACTCCTCGTTCGTCCGCCGAGCCTTGCCAGGTTAGGCCGCTCGATCGCCGACACGGGCTCGGGTCTTTCGCGCCCGTTACGGTGCTCGGCCCATGGACGTCGCGCTCGCCGTCGACATCGGCGGCACGAAGCTGGCGGCCGGGCTTGTCACCGACGGTGGCGAGGTCGTCGCGCGCCGGACGGTGCCGACCCCGGCGGGGCACGACGGCGAGCTGCTGTGGGCGCGGTTGGCCGCCCTCGTGGGGGCCGTGGTGGCCGGCGCACCGTCCGGCGTCCGGGCCGTGGTGTGCGGCGTGGGCAGCGGCGGGCCGATGACGCCGGGGGGCGGCGAGGTGTCGCCGCTCAACATCCCGGCCTGGCGTGACTTCCCGCTGCGCGCCCGGCTGCGGGCCGCCACCGGCCTGCCCACCCACATCGACAACGACGCCAAGGCCCTGGCCCTCGGGGAGGGATGGCGGGGGGCGGCCAGTGGCGCCACCGACTTCGTTGCCATGGTCGTCTCGACCGGGGTGGGCGGCGGGATCGTGCTCGACGGCCGGCTGCTCGACGGCGCCGGCGGAAACGCCGGCCACATCGGCCATGTGATCGTCGTGCCCGACGGCGGCCGGACCTGTGGGTGCGGGGCCCGCGGCTGCCTCGAGGCCGAGGCCTCGGGCACGGCCATCGCCGCGGCCACGGGAGCGCCGCCGGCCGAGGCGGCCGACCCGGTGCGCCGGCGGACCGGTACGCTCGTGGGCCGCGCCGTCGCCTCGGTCGCCAACCTGCTCGACCTGCCGCTCGCCGTCGTGGCCGGCTCGGTGGCGCTGGGCTACGGCGAGGTCTTCTTCGGGGCCGCCCAGGCCGAGATCGACGCCCGCTGCCGGCTCGAGTTCGCCCAGGGCACCCGCATCGTGCCCGCCGGCCTCGGGGCCGCCGGGCCCCTCGTGGGGGCCGCGGCTGTGGGCTGGCGCGGCGCCGGCCACACGCTGGCGTAGCCCGCTCGAACCTGCGGCGCATCCGGGCGATCCGCCATCGGATCCGCCGCAGGTTGCGTGAACCGGCGGGCGGTACCCTCGCCGGCCGATGCCCGACCGGCCCCCCGCCAACCCCGCTGCCCCCGCCGACCCGGCCGACCCGGCCGAGCCCGCCGACCCGGCCGAGCCGGCCGACCCGGCTGCCGCCCCCGTCGGGCCACCGGTCGACGCCGCGTGGGCGCTGCGGGCCGCGGTCGCCGTCGGGCGCCATCCGTCGCTGTGGGTGACGGGGCTACGCCAGGCACTCGTGCTCGCCGCGCCGGGCTGGTGGCACCGGCGCCCGTTCCTACCGCTGCCTACCGCCGAGTACCTGCGCTTCCGCCTGCAGACTGCCTACGGCGGGGCCGGCGACCGCCCACCGGCCCCCGGCGACCTCGTCACCTACCTCCACTGGTGCCGGGACGCCCGCCACCGCGAGGGGTGACCGCCGGGCCCGGCAACGCTCGCGCATCCGGCCGCCAACCAGTAGCGTTCGGCGGTGATGAGCCGGGCGCTCGTGCTGAACGCAACGTTCGAGCCCCTCTGCGTCGTCAGCGACCGCAGAGCGGTCGTGCTCGTGCTTGCCGACGTGGCCGAGATGATCCATGCCAGCGAGGCGGTCATGCACTCGGCCCACCTGTCGGTCGTCGTGCCCTCCGTCGTCCGGCTGCGCCGCTACGCCCGGGTGCCCTATCGCTGGCGCACCCCGCTCAACCGGCGGTCGATCTTCGCCCGCGACGGCCACCGCTGCCAGTACTGCGGCGACACCGCGGAGAGCATCGACCACGTCGTACCCCGCAGCCGCGGCGGCCCCCACTCGTGGGACAACGTGGTGGCCGCCTGCCGCCCGTGCAACGTGCGCAAACGCGACCGCCTCCTGCACGAGACCTCGATGCGCCTGCACCGCCCGCCGAGCCCGCCGGCCGGGATGTGCCGCCTCACACTCGGCCTCGGGGCCGTGCCGGAGGTGTGGGCGCCGTACCTGTCCGTGGCGGCGTGACCGACGGGGGCTGGGCCGTCCGCCACATGCTGGGCGACGCGGCCTGCTTGCACCGGCGCGAGTTGCCCCCTGCGCCCGAGCGGGCCGTCTGGGTGCTCGACGTCGTGCGCCCGGCGCTCGTGCTGGGCTCGACGCAGGACGAGGCGATCGTCGACCACGCCTGGGCGGCCACCTGGGAGGTCGACGTGGTGCGGCGCCGGTCGGGCGGCGGCGCGGTGCTGGTCGTGCCGAACGAGACGCTGTGGGTCGACGTGATCGTCCCCGCCGGCGACCCGCTGTGGCAGGACGACGTGGCCGAGGCCGCCAGCTGGCTCGGCGAGACCTGGGCCGCGGCGCTGGGCGCGCTGGGTCTCGGTCCGACCGAGGTCCACCACGGGGCGATGGCCTGCGGGCCGCTCGGGCGCACCGTGTGCTTCGGGGCCACCGGCGCCGGCGAGGTGTCGGTCGGCGGGCGCAAGGTCGTGGGCATCAGCCAGCGGCGCACGCGGGCAGCCGCCCGTTTCCAGTGCGCCCTCTACGCCCGGTGGGATCCAGTCCCGATCGCCCGCCTGCTCACGCTGGACGAGCAGGCCGTGGCGTACCTGGCGGGGGCCGCGGCGGGCACCGCGGTCGACAACGCGGTGGCCATCGACGCCTTCCTGGCCCGGCTGCCCACCTAGCGCGATTAGCACCGTCGAGGGGGAGGGCGCCCGCCCGGCGCGCCCCCGTCGCGCCTGGCCACCGATGGCCACCGCCGCCCAGCGTGTCCCACAAGTGCCTTGAGTGGTGGGAGAAAGTGGGTTATCGTCCCACTCTGTGGAGCAGGGTGGGGCGCGGGAAAGCGCCGGCGAGGCCGACAGCGGTGCGACGATCGCCGCACCGGCGCGCCCGGCCGGTCCTAGGTTCTTCACCGGCTCCTACGAGCACTCGGTCGACGACAAGAACCGGCTGGTGCTGCCCGCCGCCTTCCGGTCGCGGCTGGCCGACGGCGCCTATCTCGGGCCGCTCGACGGGTTCCTCGGACTCTGGCCGGAGGACGGGTTCGAGGCGGTTCTCGACACCTGGTCCGACGGCGTCGACATGGGTCTCGTCTCCGCCGAGGCGCTGGACGCCTTCACGGCTGCCACGTTCCACGTGCTGCCCGATGGACAGGGCCGCATCGCCGTCGCGAAGGGCCTGCGGACCTTCGCCGAGCTGTCCGGTCCCGTCATGGTCGTCGGCGCCCGCCGGCGCATCGCCGTGTGGGCCCGCGACCGCTGGGACGACCGCCAGCGCGCCATCCCCGACGGGCCCGACCAGGCCCTTCGCCAAGCGGCACGGGACCTGAAGCTGTGACCCGCGCCCGCCCGCACCCCGCCACGCCGTCGCGGCCGACCACGTTCGTCCGCTGCCCCCGCCGCGCCTGGTCCGAGCCGTGCACCCCCGCGGCTCGGGCCCGCCGCACCAGCCGAACCCGTCGTGCCGTCCCGCCCACCCGCCGGCTTCCGGTCGTCGCGGTGGAAGGCCCTGACTCCGCTTGCCCGACATCGAGCTCGACCCGGGGAGACAACCCGGCGAGCGCCGATCGGCCGGAGGCCCGCCGGTGAGCGGGGCGGCACGAGACGACGAGGGCGGATCCCGCCCGTTCCAGCACCGGCCGGTGCTGGTCCACCGGGTGGTCGAGCTGTTCGCGCCCGTGCCTCCGGGCGTCGTCGTCGACGCGACGGTGGGCGGCGGTGGGCACGCGGAGGCGCTGCTCGACGCGCATCCCCACCTGTCCGTCGTGGGCCTCGACCAGGATCCCGACGCCATCGCGGCGGCGGGGGAACGGCTGGCCCGCTTCGGCACCCGCGCCGTCCTGCGCCGGACCCGCTTCGACCGCATGGTCGCCGTGCTCGACGACCTCGGCCACGCCCGGACCAGCGGCACGCTGCTCGACCTGGGCGTGAGCTCGCCTCAGCTCGACCGACCCGAGCGCGGCTTCAGCTTCCGGGGCGAGGGCCCCCTCGACATGCGCATGGACCCCGACCGGCCCGTCAGCGCCGACGACCTCGTCAACGGGGCCGGCGAGCAGGAGCTGGCCGATCTGCTGCGCCGCTTCGCCGACGAGCAGCACGCCGGGCGCATCGCCCGCGCCATCGTCGCCGCCCGCCCGATCGCCACCACCGCCGAACTGGCCGAGATCGTGCGGGACGCCGTGCCCGCTCCCGCCCGCCGCAGGGGCGGTGACCCCGCGCGCCGCACCTTCCAGGCGCTGCGCATCGCCGTAAACGACGAGCTGGCCATCCTTCCGGGCACGATCGACGCCGCGATCGACCGCCTGGCGGCCGGGGGCCGGTGCCTGGCGCTCGCCTACCACTCGGGTGAGGATCGCATCGTAAAGGCCCGGTTCCGCCACGCGGAGGCCGGCGGGTGGACCGGCCCGTCGCACCTGCCGACGCCGGCCGGTGTGCGCCCCACCGTGCGGCTGCTGCGCCGCAGCGCTTGGCGTCCCGATGCGGCCGAGATCGCCGCGAACCCGCGCGCCGAGGCTGCCCGCCTCCGCGCCGTCGAGAAGCTCCCCCTCCAGGAGGTGGCGTAGATGGCCACTGCACGCGTCCAACGACCGGCCTTCGTCCGGCCGCTCCCCGAGAGCGAGCCGCGTCCCGGGCACCTCCGGGTCGTCCCCGAGGCGCGCCGTCGCCTGGCGCTGCGTCTCAGCCCCCGCACGGGCGTGCTCCTCACGCTGCTGCTCTTCGTGGGCCTGTTCGGGGTGGCCGTCAGCCACGCCCTGCTCATCGAGGGGCAGGCGAACCTCGACCGCCTCGACACCCAGGCCGCGGCCGAGCAGGCCCGCTACGAGCGCCTGCGCCTCGAGGTCGCCGAGCTCGAATCGCCCGACCGGGTCGTGGCCGAGGCCCGTGACCGGCTCGGCATGGTGCCGGCCGACGACGTCACCTGGCTCACGCCTGACGAGGCGGCCGCCAAGGCGCCGCCCGGCGAGGACGGCGCCGACACCCCTGACACGAGCTGGGCGGACGTCAAGCCCTACCTCGAGCCCACCCCATGACCGCTGGGGGGTCGGGCACCAGGCCTGCGCCCCGCGGGCGTATCGATCGCCGTCCCGCGCCGGACCGGCCGCGCCCGGCCCGCCGACGTCCCGACCCCCCCGGCGTCCGGGACGACGCAGCGCGTCCGTCCGGCGCGGGCCGCACGACCGGCACAGGCAGCGCGATGGGCACCGGCCGTGGGACGGGCGCGGGCCGTGGGACGGGCGCGGGCCGCACGCCTGGCACGGGCCGTGGGACGGGCGCGGGCCGCACGACCGGCACGGGCCGTGGGACGGGCGCGGGCCGCGCCATCGGCACGCCGCGCGCGACCGGTGCCGGTCGCCCCGGTTCCCGTCCCGCCCGGCGCCACGGCGGACGCGCCCCCGCGGGACGCGTCCCCGCCGGCCGCGCCCGTGCGCTCGCCGGACCTGCCGCCGCCGGCGCCGTCGCCGCGGCGACCGGCATCGCCCGGCTCGTCGGCCGGGGCGCCGGCCTGGGCGCGACCGCCCTGCGGGGCCGCACGGTCGCGGATCGCGACGCGCGCCGCCGCGGCGCCACCGGCCGCCGGCGGGGCCGCACGCCGTCGCCCCGTGCACGGCGCCGTACCGACGACCGCACCGACGCTCGCTCCGGCCGCCGAGGGGGGCGCCGCACCGACGCTCGCTCCGGCCGGCCCCCCGGCCGCCGCACCCGGCGGCGCACCGACGGCCGCATCCCGGGCGGACCCCGGGGCCGCGGTCGGGGCCCGGCCCGCCGCCCCGATCCCCGTCGCCGGGCCATCGGGCTGCTCTGCGTGTTCGGCCTGCTGTTCCTCGTCGTCGTGGTGCGCCTGGCGGACGTGCAGGTGCTGCGGTCCCAGCGCTACGTCAGCTACGGCGAAGCGCAGCGCACCCGCCCGATCGAGCTGCCGGCCGGCCGCGGCGCCCTGTTCGACCGTGAGGGGCACGACCTCGCCATCTCGATGCCAACCCAGACGATCTACGCCGACCCCCGGCTCGTCACCCGCCCCGGGGCCACGGCGCGCCGGCTGGCCCCGGTGCTCGGACTGTCGGTAGCCGAGCTGCGGGCCAAGCTGACCTCCGACGGCCACTTCGCCTATCTGGCCCGCCAGGTCGACGACGACGTGGCCGAGCAGGTCCGCGCGCTCGACCTCGACGGCATCGACATGCTCGAGGAGCCGAAGCGCTTCTACCCGGGTGGCGACCTCGCGGCGTCGCTGCTCGGCCGGGTCGGCATCGACGGCGACGGCCTCTCCGGCCTGGAACAGCGCTTCGACGACCAGCTCACCGGCACGCCCGGCGAGCTGATCCGCGAGGTCGACCCGCAGGGCCAGACGATCCCCGCCGGGCGTCAGCAGGTCGACCCGGCCGAGCGGGGCGACGACCTCGTCCTCACGCTCGACCGCGGCCTGCAGTACGAGACCGAGCGCATCCTCGGCGAGCACGTGACCGCCACCGGCTCGAAGGGCGGCATGGCCATCGTGACGAGGCCCGGGACCGGCGAGATCCTGGCCCTCGCCAACCTCGAGCGCGACCAGGCGTCCGGCCAGCCCGTCAGCACCGGCAACGACCTGGCCGTGACCGCCAACTTCGAGCCCGGCTCGGTGAACAAGGTGATCACGATGGCGGCCGCTCTCGAGGAGGGCGTGGTCACCCCCGATACGACGCTGTTCGTGCCGGACTCGCTGCCGGTCGCAGGCCACGTGTTCGGCGACTCGCACGGCCACGCCACCGAGCCCATGACGGTGACCCGCATCCTGGCCGACTCGTCGAACATCGGGACCATCAAGATCGCCCAGCAGGTGGGTCCGGACCGCCTGGACGACTATCTTCGCCGCTTCGGGTTCGGTGAGAGGACGGCCCTCAACCTCCCGCACGAGGAGGAGGGCCAGCTGATCGCCTCCGGCGCCTGGTCCGGCACCGACATCGGTGCCGTTCCCATCGGGCAGGGGATCTCGGTCACCGCCATGCAGATGCTCTTCGCGTACAACACGATCGCCAACGACGGCGTCTACCAGCCGCCGTCTCTCGTGGCTGCCACCGTCGACGCGGACGGCGACCGCCAGGTCACCGAGCCCGCCCGGGGACGCCGCGTGGTGTCGCCGGCCACGGCCGCCCAGCTGCGCACGATGCTCGCCCAGGCCGTGGCCGACGGGACCGGCACCGAGGCGGCGATCGAGGGCTACGAGGCCGCCGGCAAGACCGGCACGGCGCGCAAGCCCCAGCCCGGCGGCGGCTACACCGACGACCAGGGCCGGTACCACTACGTCGCCACCTTCGCCGGCTTCCTGCCGGCCGACGACCCCCAGCTCTCGGTGATCGTCGTGATGGACGAGCCCACCACCTCTCCCTACGCCGGCACCGTGGCCGCCCCCGCGTTCGCCGAGATCGGCCGCTACGCAGTGCGCCAGATGCAGGTGCCGCCCGTCGCCGTCACGGCGGCGCAACCATTCGACGGCGAGCGGGTCCGCTCGACGCCGGCCACCGCTCCCAGCACGGCCCCGCCGCCCACCACGGCCCCGCCGCCGACCACGGCGGCGACCACACCGCCCGGGTCGCCCGCGCCGACGGCCCCCGGCACCACCGCCGTGCCGGGCGCGCCCGCCGGCGCCACCACGACGCTGCCAGGGGCGCCGGCCGCCCCGCCACCCGCCACCACGGCCCCGACCGTGGGTCCCGGCCAGCCGGCCGCCGGCGGGCCCGGCGGCTGACGTGGAGCTGCGCCGGCTCCTGGCCGCCCTCCCGGGCGGGCTGGGCGCCCGCCTCGTGGCGGGTGACCCGGATGTGGTCGCGGCCACCGACGTCACCGACGTCGCCCACGACACCGGCCGGGTGGGCCCCGGCACGCTGTTCTGCTGCGTGCCGGGCCACCGCGTCGACGGCCACGACCTCGCCGGCGAGGCCGTCGCCGCGGGCGCCGTGGCCCTACTCGTCGAGCACCGCGTCGACCTGCCCGGTCCGGCGGTGCCCCAGGTGGCCGTGCCCCGCGTCCGG
This sequence comes from Acidimicrobiales bacterium, assembly GCA_035296625.1. Lineage (GTDB taxonomy): Bacteria > Actinomycetota > Acidimicrobiia > Acidimicrobiales > VFJN01 > DATCLS01. Next base: position 20,525 of record DATHAO010000033.1, read on the forward strand.
GCGGGGCTGGGGCCGGTGGCCGCCGAGGTCCACGGGCACCCGTCCCACTCCGTGCGGGTCGTCGGCGTCACCGGCACGGCCGGCAAGACGTCGGTCACGCACCTGCTGCGGTCCGTCCTCGAGGCCGGCGGGCTGCCGTGCGGCCTGATCGGCACGCTGTCGGGCGCCCGCACGACGCCGGAGGCCCCGGAGCTGCAGGCCCTGCTCGCCGCGGAGCGCGACGCCGGCCGCCGGGCCATGGCCGTCGAGGTCTCGTCCCACGCGCTGGCGCAGGGTCGGGTCGACGCCACGCGCTTCGCCGTGGCCGTGTTCACCAACCTGTCGCAGGACCACCTCGACTTCCACTCGACGATGGAGGACTACTTCGCCGCCAAGGCGACGCTGTTCACGCCCGCGCTGAGCGAGCAGGCGGTCATCTGCGTCGACGACGCCTGGGGCCGACGGCTGCTCGACGAGGTGACCCGGGCCGGCGCCCTGCCCGTGCACCCCTACGGCCTCGGGGACGCCACCGACCTGCGGGTCACGCCGGGCGGCACGTCGTTCACCTGGCGGGGCGAGCACGTCCGGCTGCGTCTCGCCGGCCGGTTCAACGTGGCGAACGCCCTGGCCGCCGCCACGTCCGCCGCACTGCTGGGCGTGCCACCGGCGGCCATCGCCAAGGGCCTGTCCGGCGTCGAGCCGGTGCGGGGCCGCTTCGAGCCCGTCGAGGCCGGCCAGCCCTTCGGCGTCCTCGTCGACTACGCCCACAAACCCGGCGCCCTCGAGCAGGCGCTGACCACGGCCCGCGAGCTCGTGGGGGAGGGCGGCCGGGTCATCGTCGTGTTCGGCTGCGGCGGCGACCGCGACGCCGCCAAGCGCCCGGTCATGGGGGAGGTGGCAGCCCGGCTCGCCGACCAGGTGGTCTTGACCAGCGACAATCCGCGATCGGAGGAGCCGCGTGCAATCATCGCGGCCGTCCAGGACGGAATCCCCCCCGGTGCCCCTCTCGTCACCGAACCCGACCGACGGCGTGCGATCGAGCTGGCGCTCGGCGGCGCCCGGGCGGGCGACGTGGTGCTGATCGCCGGCAAGGGCCACGAGACGACCCAGGTCATCGGTCAACGCCAGATCCCCTTCGACGATCGTGCCGTCGCGGGCGCTGCGCTCGCCGCCACCTGGTCGACAGGAGACGGCGAGACGTGATCCCCCTGCTGATGTCGGGCGCCATCGGGTTGGTCGTGTCGCTGATCGGCACCCGCTACCTGATCGACTGGCTCCGTGCCCACCGCGTCGGCCAGCCCATCCACGAGGACGTGCCCGACGGCCACACGACCAAGGCCGGCACGCCCACGATGGGCGGCGTGGCCATCGTGGTGGCGGCGGTCATCGGCTACGGCGTCGCCCATCTTTCGGAGGGGCTCGTGTTCACCCGCAGCGGTGTGCTCGTGATGCTGACGATCGCCGGGGCCGGCGTCGTCGGCGCGCTCGACGACTGGGTCAAGGTCAGCCAGGAGCGCAACCTCGGCCTGAGCATGAAGGCGAAGATGGGCGGCCTGCTGCTCGTTGCCGTGGGCTTCGCCGTGGCCGCCGTCACCTGGACCGACGTCGAGACGACCGTCAGCTTCACCCGCTGGAACGAGCCGGGCTGGGAGCTCGGCGACATCGGCTGGATCGTGCTGGCCGCGCTGCTCATCGCCGGCACCACCAACGCCGTGAACCTCACCGACGGCCTCGACGGCCTGGCCGCCGGCTCGGCGCTCTACGCCTTCGGGGCCATGACGGTCGTGGCGTTCTGGGCCTTCCGTCATCCCGCCGTGTACCAGGTCAACCACGCCCTGGACCTGGCCGTGATCGCCGCCGCCATGGTCGGCGCCACGATCGGCTTCCTGTGGTGGAACGCCCCGCCCGCCCAGATCTTCATGGGGGACACCGGCTCACTGGCTCTCGGCGCCGGCCTGGCCACGCTGGCGCTGACGCTCAACGCCCAGCTGCTGCTGCCGATCGTCGGCGCGCTGTTCGTGTTCGAGACGCTGTCGGTGATCGTTCAGGTGGGTAGCTTCCGGATCTTCCACCGGCGGGTGTTGCGCATGGCGCCGATACACCACCATTTCGAGCTGGGCGGCTGGCCCGAGACGACGGTGATCATCCGTTTCTGGCTGCTGGCGCTCATGTCGACCGCCGTGGCGCTCGGGCTCTACTACGCGGACTTCGTGTCGACGGGGGCCCTCGATTGAGCGCGCCTCACCTCGTCCTCGGGCTCGGCGTGACGGGCACGGCCGTGGCCCGCGCGCTCGTGGCGCACGGCGACGACGTGGTGCTGGCCGACGACCGCCCGGGCGACGCCGCCCGGGCGCTGGCCACCGAGCTCGGCGCCGACCTCGTCGGAACGCCCGACGCCGACGCGCTCGCCGCGCTGGTCAAGGGCGCGGCGGCGGTGCTGCCGGCCCCCGGCCTGCCGGCACGCCACCCGGTGTTCGCGCTGGCCGCCGAGGCGGGCGTTCCCGTCCTCTCCGAGTTCGACCTGGCCGCCCGGTGGGACCGGCGGCCGCTGCTCGCGATCACCGGCACCGACGGGAAGACGACCGTGACCACGCTCGTGCGCGACATGCTCGTCGCGTCGGGGCTTGCCGCCGAGGCGGTCGGCAACACCGAGGTGCCGCTCGTCGCCGCGCTCGACGACCCGGCGACCGACGTGTTCGTGGTCGAGGCGTCGTCGTTCCGCCTCGAGCACTCCCGGCGCTTCGCCCCGGCCGTCGCCACCTGGCTCAACTTCGCCCCCGACCACCTCGACAGCCACCCCGACCTGGCCGCCTACGAGGCCGCCAAGGCCCGCATCTGGCGCGACCAGGCGCCCGACCAGGTCGCCGTGGGAAACGCCGAGGACGCGGTCGTGGCCCGCCACCTCGCCGCCGCCCCGGCCCGCCGCGTGGGCTTCGGGCTGGGCCCGCCGGGTCGCGACCGGCTCGGCGTGGCCGACGGCGTGCTCGTCGGGCCCGGCGGCGAGGCGCTCTCGCACGTCGACGAGCTGCCGCGCAACTTCCCCCACGACGTGGCCAACGGCTTGGCCGCGGCGGCCACGGCGATGGCCGGCGGGGCCACCGTCGACGCGGTCGGCACCGTGCTGCGGGGGTTCCGGGGGTTGCCCCACCGGGTGGCGCTGGTCGGCGAGGCCGGTGGCGTGCGGTGGTACGACGACTCGAAGGCCACCACGCCCCACGCCGCGGTGGCGGGCGTCTCCGGCTTCGCCCGGGTCGTCATGATCAGCGGCGGGCGCGGCAAGGGCCTCGACCTGCGGGCCCTCACCGAGGTGGCCGACCGGGTGCGCGCCGTCGTGGCGATCGGCGAGGCGGCCGACGAGGTGGCGGCCGCGTTCGAAGGCGTCCGGCCCGTGCGGCGGGCCGGGTCGATGGACGAGGCCGTACGGGCCGCGGCCGAGCTGGCCGAGCCCGGCGACGCCGTGGTGCTCGCGCCGGGATGCGCCAGCTTCGACTGGTACCGGTCCTACGGTGAGCGGGGCGACGACTTCGCCAGGGCCGTGCGGGACGTGGCGGGGGTGGGACTGTGACCGACACCGTGAGGACAAGGTCCGCCGGCGGGGCGACCGCCGGCCGTGCCGACGGGGTGACCGGCGCCAGGCGGCGCCACCCGAGCGCCCACCGCCTCGCGGGCCACCCCGACCGCTCCGCGATGTTCCTGGCGCTCGCCTTCCTCGTGGCCGTGTTCAACCTGCTCGGCCTCGTCATGGTCATGTCGGCCTCGTCGGTCGTCGCCCTCGACGAGTACGGGTCCTCCTGGTACTACGTCGTGCGCCAGGCCCTGTGGGCCTCGGTCGGGGCCGGCCTGATGATCCTCGTCTCCCGGGTCGACTACCACCGCTGGCGGCGGGCGGCCACGCCCCTGCTCGTCGGCTCCCTGGCTCTGCTGGCGCTCGTCCTCGTGCCGGGCGTCGGCGTCGGGGCGCACGGGGCCACCCGCTGGATCGGCGTGGGCCCGCTCACGATCCAGCCGGCGGAGCTCGTCAAGGTCACGCTGCTCGTCTGGGTCGCCGACCTGCTGGCCCGGCGCGCCTCGGTCATGCACAAGACGCGGGCCACACTGCGCCCGGTCATCGTCGTGCTCACGATCACCGCCGCCCTGGTGATGACCCAGCCGAACCTGGGCACCACGCTGATCCTGGCCTCCATCGCCCTCACGCTGTGCTTCGTCGCCGGCGCCCCGCTCGTGCCGCTCGCCGGCTGGGCGACGCTCGGCGCCGCCGTCGCCACCACGCTCGCCATGGCGGCCCCGTACCGCCGGGCCAGGGTGTTCACGTTCCTCCACCCCTGGGCCGACCCCACGAACACCGGCTACCAGAACATCCAGTCGCTCGTGGGGCTCGGCTCGGGGGGCCTGGCCGGCACCGGCCTCGGGGCGAGCCGGGCCAAGTGGGGCTTCCTGCCCTACGCCCACACCGACTTCATCTTCGCCATCGTCGGCGAGGAGCTCGGCTGGGTCGGCGCCGTGCTCGTCGTGGGCCTGTTCGCACTGCTCGGCATCATCGGCATCCGCATCGCCCTCCACGCCCCGGACCGCTTCGGCCTGCTGCTCGCGGTCGGCATCACCGCCTGGTTCCTCGTGCAGGCGTTCGTGAACATCGGGGCCGTCATCGGCATCCTGCCCATCACCGGCGTGCCGCTGCCGTTCGTCAGCGCGGGCGGTTCGTCGCTCGTGTTCTCCATGGCGGCGGCCGGGCTGCTGCTGGCGGTGGCCCGCCGGACCACGACCGGCCCGCCGCCCAAGCCCACGACGACGAAGGGGGTGCGGGCATGAGCCGGCGCACGGACCGGGGCTGCTTCGCCCTCGTGGCCGGCGGGGGCACCGCCGGGCACGTCCTGCCCGCCATCGCCATCGCCCGGTCGTTCGTGGCCCACGGCCACGAGCCGTCGAGCATCGAGCTGGTGGGCAGCGAGCGCGGCCTCGAGGCCCGGCTCGTGCCGGCCGCCGGCTTCGCGATCACGCTGCTGCCCGGGCGCGGCTTCGAGCGGCGCCTGAGCCTGCAGAACCTGCGGTCACTCGTCGCCCTGGTCCGAGCGTCGTTCCGGGCGTGGCGCCTCGTCGGCCGGCGGCGGCCCCGCGTCGTGGTGTCGGTGGGCGGCTACGCGAGCGTGCCGTGCGCCCTGGCCGCCGCCGTACGCCGCATCCCCGTCGTCGTGGCCGAGTCGAACGCGATGCCCGGCGCCGCCAACCGCCTCGTCGCCCGGTTCGCCAAGGCGTCGGCCGTGGCGTTCCCGGGCACGCCGCTGCCCCGGGCCGTCGTGACCGGCAACCCCGTGCGGCCCGAGGTCCTGGCCATCGACCGGGGCCGCGACGCCATCGGGGCCCGGACCAAGCTCGACGTCGAGCCCGGACGCCGCCTGCTGCTCGTCTTCGGCGGGTCGCTCGGCGCCCTGCGCATCAACCGGGCGGTCCTCGAGGCGGTCCGGGGCTGGGCGGCCCGCACCGACCTCCACGTCCGCCACGTCGTGGGCTCCCGCGACTGGACCGAGATAGCCGGTGCCGGCTCACCGCTGCCGCCCGGGGCCGCGTTGCGCTACGACGCGGTCGAGTACGACGACGACATGCCCACGGCGCTGGCCGCCGCCGACCTCGTCGTGTCCCGGTCGGGGGCGAGCACGAGCTTCGAGCTGCTGGCCGCCGGCCTGCCCGCCGTGCTCGTCCCTTCGCCGCACGTGACCGCCGACCACCAGACGGCCAACGCCCGCAACCTCAAGGCCGCCGGCGCCGCGGTGGTCGTGCCCGACGCCGAGCTCGACGGCGATCGCCTCGCCGCCGAGGTCGACCGCCTGCTCGCCGACCCCGGCCGGCTCGCCGCCATGGCGGCCGCCGCCCGGGCCGCCGCGCGCCCCGACGCCGCCGACGCCATCGCCGCGCTGGCCGAGGAGCACGCCCGATGACAGGCGGGCGCGCCGCGCCGACGCTCGACCTGTCGCGCCCCCGCCGGGTGCACGTGACGAACGTGGGCGGCGCCGGCATGAGCGCGGTGGCCACCCTGCTGGCCGAGATGGGCCACCACGTGGACGGCCACGACCCCGCCCCGACCACGCCGTTCGTCGAGCCGCTCCGGGCGCTCGGCATCGACGTGCGGACCGGGCCCGAGCGCCCACCCCTGGCCGACGCCGTGGACGTCGTGGTGGTCTCGACGGCCACGCCCGAGGACGACCCGGACGTGACCGCCGCCCGCCGACGGGGCGTGCCGGTGCTGCACCGCTCGGCGGCGCTGGGTGCCATCTGTGGGCGGCGCAGCACGATCGCCGTGGCCGGCACCCACGGCAAGACCACGACCTCCGCCCTGCTCGCCACCCTGTTGGCCGGCACGGGCCGCTCGCCCGGCTGGGCGGTCGGAGCCGCCATCGCCGGGCTCGGTCGGAGCGCCACCTGGGGTGGCGACGGGCCGCTCGTCGTCGAGGCCGACGAGAGCGACGGCACGTTCCTGTCCCTCGGTGCCCACGCCGCCATCGTCACCAACGTCGAGCCCGACCACCTCGAGCACTGGGGCGGGGTTGACGCCCTGCGGGGGGCGTTCGAGCGCTTCGTCGCCGCCCTGCCCGGCCCCGCCGTGCTCTGCCTCGACGACCCGGGCGCCGCCGCGCTCGTGGCCGCGGCCGCCGACCCCGTGACCTACGGCCGCGACCCCGGCGCCGACTACCGCATCGCCGACGTGGCGCACGCGGGCTCGGGCGTCGCGTTCACCGTCCGGCACGGTGACGAGTCGGTGGCGGTCACGCTGCCCGCCGCCCCGGGCGCCCACAACGCGGCGAACGCCACCGCGGCCCTGGCCGTGGCCCACCGGCTCGGCGTGCCGCTGGCCGAGGGCGCGGCGGCGCTCGCCGGGTTCGCCGGCGTGGCTCGGCGCTTCGAGGACCGGGGCGAGGCCGGCGGCGTGACGCTGGTCGACAGCTACGACCACCTGCCGACCGAGGTGGCCGCCGCCCTGGCCGCCGCCCAGGACGGCCCGTGGGAGCGGGTCGTGTGCGTCTTCCAGCCGCACCGCTACAGCCGTACAACGGCCCTCTGGCGCGACTTCGCCCACGCCTTCGTCGACGCCGACCTGCTGGCCCTGACCGACGTCTACGCCGCGGGGGAGCGCCCGCGGCCCGGGGTGACCGGCAAGCTGATCGTCGATGCCGTGCTCGACGCCGACCCGTGGGCCAGCGTGGCCTACCTGCCCCGGCTCGACGACGTGGTGCTGTGGCTGCGGGCCGTGCTGCGCCCCGGCGACCTGTGCCTCACGCTCGGCGCCGGTGACCTGACCCACCTGCCGCCCCGCATCCTCGCCATGCTCGAGGCCCGGGGGTGAGGCCGTGAGCGGCCCCGACGCCGTCGAGGCGGCCGCCGGCCTGCTCGGCGGGCTGGCCCGCCGCGACGTGCCGATCGGTCGCCTGTGCACCTACGGCGTAGGCGGCCCGGCGGCGCTGCTCGTCGAGGCGGAGACCCCCGGCCAGCTCGACCGGCTGGCGGAGGCCGTGGCCGCCACCGGTGTCGACGTACTGGTCGTGGGCAAGGGATCCAACCTCCTCGTGGCCGACGCCGGCTTCCCCGGCCTGGCCGTCGTGCTCGGCCGGGGCTTCGCCGCGGTCGCCGTCGAGGGCACGACCGTGCGGGCCGGCGCCGCCGCGCTCCTGCCCCGCGTGGCCCGCCAGAGCGTGCGTGAGGGCCTGACCGGTTTCGAGTGGGCGGTCGGGGTGCCGGGTGCCGTCGGCGGGGCGGTCCGCATGAACGCCGGCGGCCACGGCTCGGACATGGCCGCCTCGCTCGTCGCCGTCGAGCTGGTCGACCTGGCGGCCGGCGAGCGGCGGATCGTGCCCGCCGCCGAGCTGGCGCTCGGCTATCGCCGGTCGGCCGTCGCCACCCACCACGTCGTGGTCGAGGCCACGCTGGCGTTGGCACGGGGTGACACCGAGGCGGGGGAGCGGACCGTGTCCGAGATCGTGGCCTGGCGCCGGGCGCACCAGCCCGGCGGACACAACGCGGGCTCGGTGTTCACGAACCCGCCCGGCGACTCGGCCGGGCGCCTGATCGACGCCGCCGGCGCCAAGGGCCTCCGCGTCGGCACGGCCGAGGTGTCGCCCAAGCACGCCAACTTCATCCAGGCCGACGACGGGGGCGCCGCCGACGACGTGGCCACCCTCATGGCCGAGGTCCGCCGGAAGGTCGCGGCGGACGCCGGCGTGGAGCTGCACGCCGAGACCCGCATGGTGGGTTTCGCCGCCGAGGTCGTCGCCGCCGCCGGCGCCGAGCCGGCATCCGGCAGCCCCGTGACGACCCCTGACGACTTCCTCACCCCTCACCCTGTGACCGCCGTGACCCGCTCCGAGGAGGGACGCCAGTGAGCACCGCCGCCGTAGTCGTCGATCCACGCATGCGGTCGCGGCGCATCGAGGTTCGCCGCGACGCCGCCCGTCGCCGCCTGCGCCGGGCACTCGCCGCCCTGTCCGTCGTGACGGTGCTGGTGGCGGTCGCCGCCGCCGTGCGGTCGCCCCTGCTCGACGTCGACCACGTCCGGGCCACGGCGGGCGAGCACACCTCCGCCCGCGCCATCGTGGCGGCCGCCGGCGTCGGCCACGGCGACCGGATGGTCGGCCTCGACGCCGGGGCCGTCGAGCGCCGGGTCGAGTCCCTGCCTTGGGTGGCCGACGCCCGGGTCGAGCGCGGTTGGCCCGGCACCGTGCGCATCGCGATCGAGGAGCGCACGGCGGCCGCCGCGGTCGCCGTGGGTGACACCCGGTGGGCCGAGATCGACCGCAGCGGGCGGGTGGTGGCCTTCGTGGACGCCGCCCCGGACGGGCTGCCCCGGCTGTCGGGCGTGGGGGGACGCATCGCCGAGGGCGAGCCGCTGCCCGTCGAGGCAGGCGAGGCCCTCGCCCTCGTCGATGCCCTGGCCGAGGCCCTGCCCGGCGGCGTGGCACAGGTGTCGACCGACCTCGAGGCCACGCTGTCCTACGGCGGCGTCGTGCGTTTCGGCTCGGTCGACGACCTCGACGCCAAGGTCACCGCGCTGGAGACCGTGCTGGCCCGGGTCGACCTGTCGTGCGTGGCGTCGCTGGACGTGAGCGCCCCCCGCAGTCCGGCCTTGACCCGCCACGAAGGGTGTTCGTAGGCTACGAACAGCACTCGTGAATAAAGAAAAGTACTGGTCTTTACCGAAGGCGCCGCGGTCAACGGCTGTCGGCCCGGCCCTCGCCGGTTCCGGCTCTGGTAGTTTGGCACCCCTCGCCCGCACCCCCAGGTGCAGCGGGCAGGCGGAGCGGAAGCAGGCGCTCTACACGAGCCTTCCCCGGGGCTCCTGACGTGGAGGTGGCACGACCCATGGCCGGTAACCCGCAGAACTACTTGGCCGTGATCAAGGTCGTCGGCATCGGGGGTGGCGGTGTCAACGCCGTCAACCGCATGATCGACGCCGGCCTCAAGGGCGTCGAGTTCATCGCCGTGAACACCGACGCCCAGGCGCTGCTCATGAGCGACGCGGACGCCAAGCTGGACATCGGCCGCGAGCTCACGCGCGGCCTCGGCGCCGGCAGCGACCCCGAGATCGGGCGCCAAGCCGCAGAGGAGCACCGCGACGAGATCGAGGAGATCCTCAAGGGCGCCGACATGGTGTTCATCACGGCCGGGAAGGGCGGGGGCACCGGCACCGGCGGCGCTCCGGTCGTGGCCGAGATCGCCAAGTCGATCGGCGCGCTCACCATCGGCGTCGTCACCCGCCCGTTCAGCTTCGAGGGCCGGCGGCGGGCCGTGCAGGCCGAGCAGGGCATCCAGCATCTGAAGGAGAAGGTCGACACCCTCATCGTCATCCCCAACGACCGCCTCCTGAGCGTGTCGAACGAGAAGACGTCGATGGTCAACGCCTTCAAGATGGCCGACGAGGTCCTGCTCCAGGGCGTCCAGGGCATCACCGACCTGATCACCACGCCGGGCCTCATCAACACCGACTTCGCCGACGTGAAGATGATCATGAGCAACGCCGGTTCGGCCCTCATGGGCATCGGCTACGGCTCCGGCGAGGGGCGGGCGCTGCAGGCGTCGCGCAACGCCATCTCCAGCCCGCTGCTCGAGGCCTCGATCGAGGGCGCCCGGGGCATCCTCCTCACGATCGCCGGCGGCAGCGACCTCGGCCTCTTCGAGGTCAACGAGGCCGCCGAGGTCATCCACGGCGTGGCCCACCCCGACGCCAACATCATCTTCGGCTCGATCATCGACGACGAGATGGGCGACGAGGTCCGGGTGACGGTCATCGCCGCCGGCTTCGACCGCTGGGACGACCGCGACGCCAGGCCCGGCGCCGGCGGTACCGGCCGGGCGTCGACGTCGAGCCGTGTGCTCGACGAGGTCGACGTGTTCTCATCCTCGGGCGACCTCGGGCTCGACCGCGACGACGAGTTCGACGTCCCCTCGTTCCTGAAGTAGCGGCGTGAGCCTGCCCGGGCTGGCGCTCGATCACGCGTTCGAGCTGCGTGGCGGGTGGACCGCGCGGGCCCGTTTCACCACCGTGGCCGACGGTGACCTCGCCGTCGTGCGGCCGGGGCCGGACCTCGACGCCCGTCGGCGGCGGCTCTCGGACCGGCCGTGGTCGTGGCTGCGGCAGGTCCACGGGGCCGGCGTCGTGACGGTCCGCCACCCGGGCGAGCACGCCGGAGTCGAGGCCGACGCCGCCGTGACCGCCGCGCCTGACACGCTGCTCGCCGTGGGCACCGCCGACTGCGCGCCGATCGCCCTCGTGGCCGAGGGCCCGGCGGGCCCGGCCGTCGGCGCCGTCCACGCCGGCTGGCGCGGCCTGGACGCCGGGGTCGTCGGGGCGGCCGTCGACCGCCTGCGTGCCCTGGTCGACCCGGGCGGGGGATCCACGCCCGGCGGTTTCGCCACCGTCCGGGCCGTACTCGGCCCCTGCATCCACGCCTCCTGCTACGAGTTCGGCGCCGCGGATCTCGACGCGGTCGTCACCCGGGTCGGTGAGGAGGCCCGGGGCATCACGAGTGAGGGCCGCCCGGCCCTCGACCTCCCCGCCGCGGCGCGGGCGAACCTGGCGCGGGCCGGGGTCGAGCTGGTGGCCGACGACGCGCCGTGCACGGCCTGCGACACGCGTTTCCACTCGCACCGGGCCCGAGGCGACGCCGGGCGCCAGGCCCTGCTGGTGTGGCTCGATGGCTGACGACCGCGTGGCCACGGTCGCGTCCGACCTGCCGGCCCGGCTGGCGGAGGTGCGGGCCCGGATCGACAGGGCGGGGGCCGACCCCGATCGCACCACGCTCGTGGCGGTGACGAAGGGCTTCGGACCCGAGGTGGTGCGGGCCGCCCTCGACGCCGGGCTGCACGATATCGGCGAGAGCTACGTACAGGAGCTCGAGGCCAAGGCGGCCGCCCTCGACGAGGCGGCGGACGGGGCCGACGCCGTGCCGCCCCGCTGGCACTTCATCGGCCGGCTGCAGCGCAACAAGGTGCGCAAGGCCGCCCCGTACGTGGCGTGCTGGCACAGTGTCGACCGGCTCTCGCTCGGCGCCGAGATCGCCCGCTGGGCGCCGGGGGCGTCGGTGTTCGCCCAGGTCAACACGACGGGCGAGAGCCAGAAGGGCGGCTGCCCGCCGGCACAGCTCCCCGCGTTGCTCGGCGGGCTCCGCGACCTGGGACTGGACGTGCGCGGTCTGATGACGATCGGCCCCGCAGGGTCACAGAACGGGTCGCGTAACGCATTCCGTTCGCTGCGCACCATGGCCGAGAACCACCATCTGCGCGAACTCTCGATGGGAATGACCGACGATCTGGAGCTCGCGATCGAGGAGGGAGCCACGGTCGTGCGGATCGGTAGCGGACTGTTCGGTCCGCGACCAGGTCGAAACGGGATGCGACACTAGGCTCGGCGAGGTCGTTGGAGGACTCATGGCATCGATGTGGCGCAGGGCGATGCACTACCTGGGGCTCGGCCCCGACGACGAGTACGACGACTATGACGACTACGACATCACAGGCGAGCACCAGCGACCGCTCGCCCCGCGTCAGCCCTCCCCGCCGCGCTACAGCAGCACCGGTGGGGTTCCCCGCGTGCCCGAGCCCCGAAGCTCCGTTCGCACCCTCTCGCCCACGTTGGGTGACCACGAGCCGCACGCCAACGGCAACAGCAACGGCGCCCGTGAGCACGCGCCCGCCGGCCGTCCCGGCAGCCGAAACGACCGGGCCGAGCGCGGCGCGGAGCCGTCCGATCGGCTCGACCGCATCGAGCGCCTCGACCGGCTCGGCCGCGCCGGCGGCCCGGGCGGCGTCGACCGCCCCGGGCACGCGGACCGGGTCGAGCGCGCCGACCGCCACGATCGGGCTGACCGGCCGGAGCCGACCGAGCGGGTCGAGCGTTCCGCCGACCCCCGGGCGGGCCACGCAGTCGTCCGTACCCTCGTCCCCCCCGCAGCGTCCAAGCCCCACGTCGTGGGGCCCTCGTCGTTCGACGACGCGCAGGAGATCGCCGACCGGTTCAAGGGCGGCGCGCCCGTGATCCTCAACCTGCAGGGCGTCACCCGCGACCTGTCCCGCCGCCTCATCGACTTCGCCAGCGGACTCTGCTACGGCCTCGACGGCCAGATGGAGCGCGTGGCGAACCAGGTGTACCTGTTGACCCCGACCGACGTCGAGGTGTCAGCCGACGAGCGCCGGCGGCTCCAAGCGCGCGGCTACGAGCCGTGACCGCGCCCGATCAAACCATGGCCAGGAGCCACCCGTCACGTGATCAGCATCATCTGCGTCCTGCTCGAGATCTACCTGTTCGTGTTCCTCATCCGCATCCTGATGAGCTGGATCCCGCCGACGCCGGGCACCACCTACGCCACCATCTACGAGGGGTTCGACCGGGTCACCGAGCCCGTCCTGGCACCGGTCCGGGCAGTGCTGCCGCCCCTTCGGCTCGGCGGGATGGCGCTCGACCTATCCCCGATCGTGGTGTTCCTCCTTGGTAGGTTGCTCATCCGGGTGATCTGCCCCGGCTGAGGGGCATCGGGGTGCTTTTCGACGCGTTCGGTAGCGACGCTGGTGGGCTCGCTACTCTCTTGCCATGGAACTGACTCCACAGACGCTCCACGCTGTTGAGTTCCGTGAGGCTCGACGGGGCGGCTACAACACCCGCGACGTCGACGACTTCCTCGAGCGCATCGCCCAGGGTGTCGGCCTCCTGCAGGATCGTCTGCGCGAGGTCATGGCCCGGGCCGAGAGCGCGGAGGGCCGGCTGTCCGACACGCAGCGCCAGCTCGAGGAGTTGCGACGGCGTCCCGTGGCTCCGGAGATGAGCGAGACCGACGACACGCTTCGTCGCACGCTCGTGCTCGCCCAGCGGACGGCGGATGCCACCATCAAGGAGGCCAAGGACGAGGCCGCTCGCATCCTCGGCGACGCGCGCGACGAGGCGGCCCGAACCCGCGCCGAGATCGAGGCCGAGGTCCGCCGGGGCACCGAGGGCGCCCGGGCCCAGGCCGAGGCCGAGATCGAGCAGCTTCTCGACGCCCGCGAGGCGCTCAACCGCGACATCGAGGCCCTGGGCCAGCGCATGAGCGACCAGCGGGAGCGGGTGCGCTCCGGCATCGCGGAGCTCGAGCGGGTGCTCGACGATCCGTCGCTCCTCCAGTCGGTCCCGGCCGTGCCGCTCACCGAGGTGGAGCGGCCCAACCGCCTCGCCCGGCCCGAGCCGCCCGGTTCCGTGCCCGGGCCGGTGCTGCCGACGCGCCAGGCCCCGGGCGAGCCCGAGCCGGTCAACGGCCAGGGCGCGCCCGACGCCGCCGTGCCGTTCCTGCCCGGTGCCCAGGTGGCGTCCCTGCACGACAACCCACCCCCCCTGCCCGCCCGACCGCTGGCGGCCGAGGCGGGCTCGGCGGTCCCGGTGTCGCCGTTCGCCTTCAACGGCGGCGCCAACGCAGTGGCGAACGGCATCAGCGGCAATGGCCACCCCGAGCCCGCCGGGCCCGCTCACTGGCCCTCGCAGCTGCGCACGTCGCTCAGCGACGACGACGGGCCCGAGGGCGGCGACCGCATCGGCATCGAGCCCGGCAGCCGGCCCAGCGAGTGGGGTCGCAACGTGTTCGACCGCGATGACGAGGACGACCGCTCCCGCTTCGGGCGCTGAAAGGCTGCGCCCACGGCGCAGCCCCCGTCATCAGACGACGGCGAGCCAGACGGTCACCCGATGGCCGTCGATGTCGATCACCGCGCCCCCGTCGCCCGCCCCGCCGCGCTCCAGGCGGTCGGCCAGCACCTCGCCCATGATGTGGGCGCGGTGCGTCTCGATCGCCTGCCATACCTCGTCGTCGGCGTCGATGGTCAGCGCCACCCGGTCGGCGATGGCGAGCCCCCGCTCCTTGCGCAGCTCGTTGAGAGCGCGCACGATCGCGCGTGCCAGGCCCTCGCGGCGCAGGTCGTCGTCGAGCTCGAGGTCGATCGCGACCGCCCAGCCCGCCTCCTCGACGAACGCGAACGCCTCGTGGTGCGTGGCGCGCACGTCGACGTCGTCGGCCGTGAGCCGCTCGCCGGCCACCTCGACGTAACCGTCGGCCTCGAGGCGGCGCTGCAGCTCGGACCCGTCGGCCTCGGCGAGGGCCCGCTTCACGTCGTTGACCCGGGGCCCCAGCCGGGGGCCGAGCGTCCGGAAGTTCGGCACGACCGTCCAGGAGATGAGGCCGGACAGCGTGTCGACGTCGTCGAGGGCCTTGACGTTGAGCTCGCCGGCGATCTCGGCCTCGACCTCGTCGCGCACTTCGACGCCCGGGTGCAGCAGCAGCGCCCGGCTGAGCGGCTGGCGCGTGCGCACCCTCGCGTCGGTGCGGGCGGCGCGGCCGAGCGCCACCAGGCGGCGGGCGGCCTCCATCTCCCCGGCGAGGGACCGGTCGGCATCCGCGGCCCCCGTCGTTGCCGGCCAGTCGGACAGGTGCACGGACGGCTCGCCGGTCAGCGTGACGTAGATCTCGTCGGCCAGGAACGGGCAGAACGGGGCGAGCATCTGGGCGGTGGCGACCAGGCAGCGGTGCAGCGTGGCGTGGGCCGCGGGATCGCTCGCCTTCCAGAACCGGGGCCGGCTGCGCCGGACATACCAGTTGGAGAGGTCGTCGACGAACCGGGCCACCCGGGTGGCGCCGCCCAGGGCGTCGAAGCCCTCGAGCGCCTCGGTGACCGCCGCCACGGTGGCGTCGAGCTCGGCCAGCACCCAGCGGTCGAGCACGTGCGTGGGCTCGGGCACCTCGTCGGCGCCGGGCGGCTGCCAGCCGTCGAGGTCGGCGTAGGTGGTGAAGAACCCGAAGACGTTCCACAGCGTGATGAGCGTCTGGCGAGTCGACTCGCGGATGCCCTCCTCGTAGACGCGCCGGGCGGTCCATGGCTGGCCGCCAGAGAAGAAGTACCAGCGCAGGGCGTCGGCGCCGAAGGACGAGAAGATCGTCCACGGGTCGATGACGTTGCCCTTGGACTTGGACATCTTCTGGCCGTGCTCGTCGACGATGTGGCCGAGGCACACGACGTTGCGGTACGGCGTCGAGCTGAAGACCAGCGTGTTCACGGCCAGCAGGGAGTAGAACCACCCCCGCGTCTGGTCGATGGCCTCGCAGATGAAGTCGGCGGGGAAGCTGGCCTCGAACCGCCCGTCGTCCTCGAAGGGGTGGTGGAACTGCGCCGAGGGCATCGAGCCGGAGTCGAACCAGGCGTCGAGCACCGGCGGCAGCCGCCGGACCGTGCCCACACAGCCCTCCGCCCGGCACACCCAGGTGATGTCGTCGACGTAGGGTCGGTGCAGGTCGAGCTCCGCGAGGTCGCGCCCGGCCAGGCTCGACAGCTCGGCCACCGAGCCGACGCAGGTCTCGTCGCCGCAGCCGGCGCAGCGCCAGATGGGCAGCGGCGTACCCCAGTAGCGGTCACGCGACAGCGCCCAGTCGATGTTGTTCTCGAGCCACTTGCCGAAGCGGCCCCACTTGATGTGCTCGGGGTACCAGCCGATCGTCTCGTTCTGGGCGAGCAGGTCACCCCGTCGCTCGGACGTGCGCACGAACCACGACGTCTTGGCCCAGTAGATGAGCGGCGTGCCGCACCGCCAGCAGTGCGGGTAGCTGTGCTCGTAGGGCTGCTCGGCCACCAGCAGGCCCCGCTTGCGCAAGTCGTCGACGATCTCGGGGTCGGCGTCCTTGACGAACCGGCCCTGCCAGCGGGGGACACGGTGGTCGAACGCGGCGTGCTCGTCCACGGGGTTCAGCACGGGCAGCCCCTCGGCCCGGCCGACGGCGGCGTCTTCCTCACCGAAGGCGGGGGCGATGTGCACGATGCCCGAGCCGTCGTCGACTGCCACGTAGTCGCCGGCCACGACGCGCCAGGCGTCCGCACCCGGCGGGGCGGGGACCATGTCGAACGGGCGCTCGTAGCGCCAGCCGACCATCGCGGCGCCGGCCCACCGGTCGCGGACCTCGGCGTCGGGGAACAGCCGCTCGGCGGCCGCCGTCCCCATGATCAGGTCGCGGCCGCCGTCGGGGGCGGCGACGCGCACGTAGGCGAGCTCGGGGCCCACGGCGGCGGCCACGTTCGACAGCAGGGTCCACGGCGTGGTGGTCCACACGAGCAGGTCGGCATCGGGCGCGCCGTCGCCGGTCAGCGGGAAGCGGAGGTAGACCGACGGGTCGACCACGTCGCGGTAGCCCTGGGCGACCTCGTGGCTGCTGAGGGCCGTGCCGCAGCGGCCGCAGTAGGGCGTGACCCGGTGGCCCTCGTAGAGCAGCCCGGCGTCCCACAGCTGGCGCATCAGCCACCAGACCGACTCGATGTAGTCGTTCGACAGCGTCCAATAGGCGTCGGCCGTGTCGATCCACACGCCCGAGCGCTGGGTGAGCGAGGACCAGTCCTCGACGTAGCGCTGGACCGAGGCCCGGCAGCGGGCATTGAACGCCTCGATGCCGTACGCCTCGATCTCGTCCTTGGTCGACAGCCCGAGCTCCTTCTCGACCTCGAGCTCGACGGGCAGGCCGTGGCAGTCCCAGCCGCCCTTGCGTGGCACGTCGCGCCCGCGCATCGTCTGGAAGCGGGGGAACAGGTCCTTGAAGACCCGGGCCCACACGTGGTGGAGGCCGGGGCGGCCGTTGGCGGTGGGCGGGCCCTCGTAGAAGACCCACGGCTCGCCGCCCTTGCGCAGCCCGGCCACCTGGCCGATCACGTCGCGCTCGGACCAGCGGGCGAGGACCCGCGCCTCGAGCGCGGGAAGATCTGGGTCGGCGGCGACAGGACCGAAGGACATGGCCCTCTAGGCTACGCCGCCACCGGGCGACCCTTGACCGTCCCCAGGGGTCGGCTTATCATCCGGAACCCTTTATCCCGAGGACGGCGAGGTTCAGATGCCAAGAACTGCCAATGCCGCCCCCGTCGCGTCAGCCGTCAGCAACGATGCTGCGTCCACCAACGCTCCGGGCGCCAAGACGACATCGTCACACCTGTCCCCTGCATTCCTCGAGGCCCAGAGGCGGGCGCTCGAGACCGAGCGGGCAACGTACCTCCGACAGGCCGAGTCCCTCCAGGCCGAGGCCGATTCGCTGACCGAAGACCGCGAGCCCGGTGACGTCCAGTTCGACGAGGAGTCGGGCGAGGGTGACACGCTGGCCGTCGAGCGCGAGCGCGACCTCGCCCTGTCGGCCCAGGCCCGGGCGGCCATCGAGCAGATCGACGTCGCCATGCTCAAGATCGAGGCGGGCACCTACGGTCAGTGCGAGACCTGCGGGGCGGAGATCCCGGAAGAGCGGCTCGAGGCGCTACCCCATGCCGCTCTGTGCGTGACGTGCAAGAGCGGGGGGCTGGGCCTCCGCCGTTGAGCCCCTCGAGCGACGCACCGGTCCGGCCCGCCACCGTGGCGGGCCGGGCCCGATGGGCGTTGCTGCTGGGGACGGCGGCCGTCGTGCTGGGCCTCGATCAGCTCACCAAGTGGTGGGCGCTCGATTCGTTGCCCGGGCGGGTCGTCGAGGTGGTGTGGACCCTGCGGTTCCGCCTCGCCATCAACTACGGCTCCGCCTTCAGCGTCGCACAGGGACGCGGGGCGCTGATCTCCCTACTGGCCCTCGTGATCGTCGCGGTGCTCCTCCGCTCGGGGCGCTATGCCACCCGGCCGGCCTCGGCCCTCGCCATCGGCATGGTCGTAGGCGGCGCCCTCGGCAACCTGATCGACCGGGCCGTCCGGGCCGGCGACGGGTTCCTCGGCGGGGGAGTGGTCGATTTCGTCGACCTGCAGTGGTGGCCCGTGTTCAACGTCGCCGACGCGGCCATCGTCGTCGGCGCTGCCCTGCTGTTCCTGACCCAGCTGCGCGACGACGACGCCCTCGGCGACGAGCCGTTGCCGTGAGGGAGGTCGTGCCCGCCGCGCTCGGCGGGCAGCGGCTCGACCGTGTGGTGGCGATGGTCACCGGTCGCAGCCGCACCGAGGCGGCCGCGCTCGTAGAGCGCGGGGCCGTCGCCGTCGGGGGCCGGCCCGTGACCACCCGCTCCCACCGGGTGGCCGACGGTGACGTGCTCGAGGTCGACACCCCCGACCCGCACGCCGAGGCGGGGCTCGAGGGCGACCCCGCGGTGCCGGTACAGATCGTCTACGAGGACGCGCACCTGCTCGTCGTCGACAAGCCGGCCGGCCTCGTCGTGCACCCGGGCGCCGGCCAGGTCACCGGCACGCTCGTCCACGGTGTGCTCGCCCGCCACCCCGAGGTGCGGGACGTGGGCCAGCCCGACCGGCCGGGCATCGTCCACCGCCTCGACAAGGGCACGTCCGGCCTCATGCTCGTGGCGCTGTCGCCCGAGGCCTACGAGGGGCTCGTGGCCATGCTGTCCGCCCGCCGGGTCGAGCGGCGCTACCGGGCGCTCGTGGTCGGTGCCCTCGACGCGCCGACGGGCGTCGTCGACGCCCCGATCGGACGGTCGGGTCGCGACCGCACCCGCATGGCTGTGACGCTGGCCGGCAAGCCGGCCCGCACCCGGTACGAGGTGGTCGACCGCTTCACCGAGCCGATCCCGGTGACCGAGCTGCGCGCCACGCTCGAGACCGGCCGGACGCACCAGATCCGCGTGCACCTGGCCTCGATCGGTCACCCCGTCCTTGGCGACGCCCGCTACGGCGGCGTGCGCCCGGCGCCGCCCGCTCACCGTCCCTGGCTGCACGCCGAGCACCTGGCGCTCGACCACCCGGTCACCGGTGAGCCGCTGGCCTTCTCGTCGCCGCTGCCCGACGACCTCGTCGGCGTGCGGGCGCAGCTGGCCTGAGTGTCGCCCCGGTGGCGGGGCGGCGGTCAGTCGGCCGGTTCGAAGACCGGCCAGGCCAGCTCGCCGCCCGCCATGCGTGCGATGTCGGCGAGCGTCAGCTCGTCGAGGTGGCGGCGCATGTGCTCGCCGAGCACCCCCCAGATCGTGAGCAGGACGCACTGGCCCTCGTGGTCGCAGGCGCCGTTCTGGTGCGGCTCGCCGAAGTCGCCGAGGGCGATCGGCCCGTCGACCGCGCTCACGATGTTGGCCAGCGTGATGCGCGAGGGCTCGCGGGCCAGCACGTAGCCGCCGCCGACGCCGCGCTTGGAACGCACGAGACCGGCGCCCTTCAGCGCCAGCAGGATCTGCTCGAGGTAGGGCTGCGGCAGCCCGGTGCGCTCGGCGATGTCGCGCACCGACGTGGGACCCGACTCGTCGGCGTGGAGCGCGAGGGAGAGCAGGGCGCGGCTGGCGTAGTCACCGCGCGTCGAAACCTTCACCAGCCCAACTGTACGGGGTTCGGCCAGGGGCCCGGCGGCCATGGCCTCCTCGATCGGCGCGCGGGCGACCGTCCTTGCCACACTGGGTCGGCTGGGTGCAGTTCGATGACTGCCGAGGCAGGGTCGCCGGTACGGTAGAGGGACGAAAGGCTCAAGGGTGGTCGAAGAACCTCTACTCCCCGACTACGGGGGTGCCTGCGTGGCGAACGTGGTGCCCACGCTGCTCGCCCCACCGAGCGCCCCCGTCGCGTGGATGCCGGCCGCCGCCACCGACGCCCAGCAGATCGTGCTGCTCGTGGTCGACGGCCTCGGTTGGGAGCAGTTGCAGGACCGCAGATCGCTCGCCCCCACCCTGGCCGCCATGGCCGGCGGCCCGGTCTCCACGGTCGTGCCCTCGACCACCTCGACCGCACTGACCTCGATCACCACCGGCACGGCGCCCGGCGAGCACGGCATCGTCGGCTACCGCATGGCCGTGCACGGCGAGGTGCTCAACGTGCTGCGCTGGGCCACGCCTTCGGGCGACGCCCGCCAGAGCGTGCCGCCCGCCAAGGTCGCCACCGTGCCGCCGTTCCTCGGCGAGCGGCCGCCGGTCGTGACCCGGGCGGAGTTCCGCGCGTCGGGGTTCACGGCCGTGCACCTCGACCCCGCACGCTTCGCGGGGTACCGCACGATGTCGACGCTCGCCACCGAGGTCGACCTGTGCCTGCAGCGCTCCGAGCCGTTCGTCTACGCGTACTACGAGGGCCTCGACAAGGTCGCCCACGAGTACGGGCTCGGCGAGCACTACGACGCCGAGCTGACGTGGATCGACATCCTCGTCGACCGCATCGTGGCCCGACTGCCCCGCCACGCCGCGCTGGTCGTCACCGCGGACCACGGCCAGGTCGACGTGGGCGAGAACGTGGTGACGCTCGCCTCCGACGTACTGGCCAACACCTCGATGCAGTCGGGCGAGGGCCGCTTCCGGTGGCTCCACGCCCGTCCCGGCCGGGCCACCGCCCTACGCGACGCAGCCATCGCCCACCACGGCGCCGACGCCTGGGTGGTGACGCGCGACGAGATGATCGCCGGCGGCTGGCTCGGCCCGGTCGTCACCGAGGCCTCCCGGGTCCGCCTGGGCGACGTGGCGGTGGTGGCGCGCACCGACGTGGCCTTCCACGATCCACGCGACACCGGTCCGTACCACCTGGTCGGCCGCCACGGCTCCGTCACCCGGGCCGAGATGCTCGTGCCCCTGCTGGTGGCCGGGCGGTGAGACCCCGGCAGCTCGTGTTTGGGGTGCCGGGAGGCGTGGCAGGATGACCGCCATGTCGTCTTCCAACGACCAGCACGCCGGGGCGACCACCACCGACACCCCGGCCCCCGCCGACGGCGCCGAGGGCTCGGTGCCGGTCGAACACGCCGAGGTGGTGACCGGCCCTGAGGACCCGCAGGGTGAGGCGGTCGAGCAGCCGGCCAAGGTCATGCGCATCGGCTCGATGATCAAGCTGCTCCTGGAGGAGGTCCGCCAGTCCGAGCTCGACGAGGCGAGCCGCGATCGCCTGCGCGAGATCTACGAGACCTCGGTCACCGAGCTGTCCGGGGCGCTGTCGCCGGACCTGCGCGACGAGCTCGGCCGCCTGGCGCACCCCTTCGCCGGCAGCGACACCCCAAGCGAGGCGGAGCTCCGGGTGGCCAAGGCCCAGCTCGTCGGCTGGCTCGAGGGCCTGTTCCACGGCATCCAGGCCACGCTGTTCGCCCAGCAGATGGCCGCCCGCCAGCAGCTCGACGAGATGCGCCGCCGGCTGCCCCCGGGCACGGTGCCGCCGGGCGAGAGCGACACCCGGCCCGGGACCTACCTCTGAGGTCTGGCGGGGTGCCGACAGGCGACGGCACCCTCCGCCCGTGAGCTGGGACGCGCCCGGCGTTGCTGAAGCCCTCGTCGTCGCACCCGAGCCCTAGGCTGGCCACGATGGCGGAGTTGACCGACAGGATCACCCGGCTGGGCCCACAGACCGTACGGGCGCTTGCGCTCGGTGGTGTGCTCGCCGTGGTGGCGGTCGTGTCCGCCCTGCTGGCGGTGGCCGGCGTCGACACGGTCGAGGTCGTCGCCACCCTCCTCGTCGTGCCGGTCTTCGGCGTCGCCCTCTACCTCGGCCAGGCGCCGGGCCTCGCGGCCGCCGCCGTGGCCTGCGCCGTCTACATCGTGCTGCGCCGCCCCGACCTCGATTCGACCGGCGTGCCCAGCTTCGCCGTGCTCGTGCTCGCCCGTGCGCTCGCCTACGGCGTAGTGGTCTACGCCGGCACGTGGGTCCGCCAGGCCGTGGCGGCGGGCGCGGGCGGCGACGAGCGGGGGCAGCTGGGACCGATCGGCGCAGCCGACGACCGCGGCCTGCGGGCCGAGCCGACCGCGGCACGCAGCCCCGTGTTCGTGTTCGACCAGGCCGGGGCGGCCCGGCGTGTGCCGGTCGGCGTCGCCGGCACCGCCGTCCACGGCGCGTCCTCCGGCGCCGGGCCCGGCGCCGGGGGTCCCGACGACCACGCAGGCGGCCCGGGTGGCTGGGACGACGACGAGCCCCACCCGTCCGAGTGGCGCGTCGGGCCGTCGGCCCTGCCGCCCGACGACCCCGAGGCCCGCCCGTGGACGGCCCCGACAGCGTTCGACGAGCCCGGCCTCGGGCCCGACGGCCGGCCGGCCTACGGGTCGTTCGGCGGTCCCGACGACGGCCCCCGCACCGGTACCGGGCTCGACGCGGGCGATCTGGGCGCGGACGTGTGGGACGAGCCGCTCGGCGCCGCCCGGCGGACGCACGCCGGCCCGCCCCACGACGACCGATGGGCGCTGCCGACGGCGGGCGCGACCCACGAGGCACCGGGGTCCAGCGAGGCCGACCGCCGCCAGGCCTCCCACGACGACTTCTGGGGGACCCGCCCCGGCGACGACGAGGGTTGGGGCGGGGCGCCGACGACCGGCGGCCGCGACCCGTGGGGGGCCCCGAGCTCCGGCCGCGTGCCGGCCGCCACCGGGCCCGGGCCCGGTCCGCCGGGTGCGCCCGCCGGTCAGGGCGGCCACGGCGCCGACGACGGAGCCTGGGGCCCGGCCGCCGGTCCAGGCGGTGACGACCCGTGGGGCCCGCCCACCGGCCCACCCTCGGCCACCGAGCCGGCCGTGGGCACGAGCGGTCCGCCGTTCTCCGCCCATAGCGGCGAGCGCCCCGCCGTCACCGACAACCGGGGGGCCGCGCCCGGAGCGCCCGGTGGCCCGCCGCAGTTCTACGCCCACAGCGGCGAGGCGCCGGCCGTGCCGGACGAGCGGTGGTCCGGCGAGGCGCCGGTCGTGCCGGACGAGCGGTGGTCCGGCGAGGCGCCGGTCGTGCCGGACGAGCGGTGGTCCGGCGAGGCGCCGGCCGTGCCGGACGAGCGGTGGTCCGGCGAGGCGCCGGCCGTGCCGGACGAGCGGTGGTCCGGCGGTCGCCACAGCACCGGCGCCCCCGCCGTGCCCGGTCCGCCCGGCGGCCCCGGCCTGCCCGGGGCTCCGGCTGGCCCGCAGCCCGCCCGCGAGTGGGACCCGCCCACCGGCGACCCCGCCGGGCAGGGCGCGCACGAGCCCACGACCACGCCGGGTCCCTGGGAGCAGATCCGCCCGCCCGAGCGCTGGGAGGACCCGCCGCCCCGGCTCGACCCCCACCTCCCGCCGCCCGGCGCGCCCCGAGGCCGTGGCGCCAGCGTGTCCGGTCGCAAGGCTGCCGTGGGCGGTGCCGCCGCAGGGTCCGCGAACGGCCGTGGCCGAGGCGACCCCGTGTCCGGCCGTACGGCCGCCGTGGGCGGTGCCCCCGCAGCGGCCGGGAACGGTGGGGAAGCGGCTGCCATGCCGGCCGTCGACCCCGAGACCCGTCTGTGGTCGGCCCGCTTCCTGTGCGACCGGCTCGCCGCCGAGCAGCGTCAGGCCGCCGGTGGCCGTCCCTTCTCTCTCGTGCTCGTCCAGGTGCCAGACGGACCGCTGGCCGCGCTGTCGTACCGGCGCCAGGTCACCCTCCTGCGCGAGCTGGGCCACCAGTTCGTCGCCGGCGGCATCGTCGACCACCTCGTGCACGTCCCCGACCAGGCCCAGCACTGGTTCGCCGCCGTGCTGCCCGACACCGACAAGAGGGGCGCCGAGGCTTTCGAGAGCCGCCTGCGCAACGGCATCGGCGGCTACCTGCGCAGCCGGGGCCTGCTGCTCGGCGAGCTCGACAGCGCCACCCTGACCTCCCCCGACGACGACGCCGCCATGGGCGCAATCTGGGAGGCGCTCATCGCCCGCGGCGACCCGTCGTCGAGCCCCGAGCCGGCGTTCGACTACTAGCGATCGGTATCCGGGCCGCACGAGGCTTACGCGCAGTAATAGCGTGCGGCTGCGATGGACGGTGCCGCACTGGGGGCTGCCCGACGCGACGCTGGTCACGTGGCGCCGCCCGAAGCGGGGGACGCGCAGGAGACGACCGGCGACGTCGAGGCGCGGACCCCCGCAGACGCAGG
Source organism: Acidimicrobiales bacterium (assembly GCA_035296625.1). GTDB lineage: Bacteria > Actinomycetota > Acidimicrobiia > Acidimicrobiales > VFJN01 > DATCLS01. The sequence goes on from DATHAO010000033.1 coordinate 44,752, forward strand.
TGGTCCCACGGCCGACGCGGTCGCCGCGCCGGCCGCGCCGGGTCGGCCCGACGAGGGGGACGGGCCCGATGAGGCCACCGCGGCGGGTCGGCGCGGCGAGGGAGACGGGCCCGATGAGGCCACCGCGGCGGGTCGGCGCGGCGATGGCCACGGGCCCGATGAGGGCACCGCGGCCACCGGGGTGTCCGCAGCCGGCGCTCCCGGCGACGCCGCTGGTACCGGCGAGGTCATCGGTGCCGGTGACGCCCGGGAGCGGCTGGCGGCGCGGCTGGCGTTGGCGCTCGTGCTGGCGCCGATCGTGGTGTCCGCCGTCGCCCTGCTGGTAGGCGTCGGCGGCGACTACCAGCCCACCTCCGACCACGCCCTCACCGAGCTGCAGGTGCGGGACGTCGGTCGTCACGAGGTGCTCGTCGGGCTGTACTCACGCGACGAGTGGAGCCACCCGGGTCCGGCGCTCTTCTACCTGCTGGCGCCGTTCTACTGGCTCACCGGCGGTGCTTCGATCGGCATGAACGTCGGGGCCCTCGCCATCAACGGCGGGGCGCTGTCCGGCATGGCGTTGATCGCCCGCCGCCACGGCGGCCTGCCGCTCATCGCTGCTCACCGCGCTGGGCGGTGGGCTCGTGGTGCGCACGCTGGGCGCCGAGTTCGTCCACGACCCGTGGAACTGCTTCGTCACCGTGCTGCCCTTCGGGCTCATGGTCATGCTCACCTGGGCCATGGCGTGCGGCGACCGGTGGGCCCTGCCCGTCGGCGCCGGCGTTGCCACCTACCTGGCGCAGACGCACGTCGGCTTCGTTCCGCTCGCCCTGCCGCTGCTGGCCGGCGGAGCGGTCACCCTTGCCGCCAGCGCCCTCCGCTCGCCCGCCGCCTCATGGGCCGCCTCACCGGCGGACGACCTCGCGCCGCCGCCCGCTGGCCGCGGACCGGCGGGCGAGGCCGTGCCGGCCGTCACGACGCCGGGCGCCCATCCCGTGCCGGCGGCCGATCCCGCGCCCGCGAGGGCCCTGGGCTTGCTGCGCCGGACCGCAGCTGGCCCGCGCTGGGCGGCCGGGGCACTCGGCCGGGCCGGGCTGGCCCGGCCGGCGGCCGTCACGGCCGGCGTGCTCGCCGTCATGTGGCTGCCACCGTTCGTCGACGTCGTGCTCCACGCCCCGAGCAACCTGCGCGAGATCGCCGAGTGGTTCGGCGACGCGGACGAGGGCGTGCACACCGTCGGCGAGGGCTGGCGCACGGTCACCGGCCAGTTCGGCGGCCGTCCCGAATGGCTCGTCACGAAGCTGACGCCCTCGCTGGGCGGCGAGTCCCCGTTCCTCTACCGGGCCCCGCTGCCGTGGCTGCTCCTCCCCGTGGCCGCCGCCGGTGTGGGGCTGTGGCGAGGGCGGGCCGACGGGCGACGGCTCGTGGCCGTGCTGTGCGCCACGCTCCTGCTCGGCATCGCCGCCGTCGCCCGCACGGTGGGTCCCGCGTACGACTACCGGCCCCGCTGGACGCGGCTGGCGCCCATGCTGGCCACCGTCGCCGCCGCCTGGGCCCTCTGGCGGGGGGTCGTGCGCCGGCGGCCGGCGGCCGCCCGGTGGCTGCAGGGTGGCGCGCTGGCGGCGCTCGTCGCCGTGAGCGGGGTCAACGTGGCGACGGCGGCGACCGCCGGGGCGCCCGCCGCCGGCGACACGGCGGCGCTCGCGGCCGTCATGCCGGCCGTCCTCGGCGAGGCGGCGGACGCCGACGGCAGGATCGTCGTCTCCGACGTGTTCACGAACGGGTCGTGGTACGCCCGGGGCGTCGTGCTCCAGCTCGAGCGGCACGGGTTCGACGTCACCGTGCCGGTTGCCTACGACGACCTCTTCGGGGCCCACCGGGCCACCGACGAGCGGGGCGACCTCAACCTCGTCGTCGCCATGGACCAGGGCATTGCCGTGCTCGACGCCCACCGGGGCATGCGCCGGATCGCGTCCTGGCAGGGCGTGTCCGACGCGATGCTGGAGGACGCCGATCGCCGGATGGCCGCCTTCGACGAGCAGCTGGACGACGGCGAGATCGACGCCGACCGGCACGAGTTCGCCGCCACGCTCGTCGACCAGGGGATCCACCAGCGCAGCGCAGGGACCGCCTACGCGGTCGCCGTGTTCGTCGATGAGAGAGCGGCCGGATGACGCCTGTGACCGCGCTACCGTAGGAATCACACCGGTGTCATTCTCCACAGGGCTGTGGACAGCGCGTCGGTGGGTGGCGACGGTCGATACCGGAAGGAGTCCCGGGTGTCGGGTCGAGGCAGCTTCACGCACCTCCACGTCCACACCGAGTACTCGATGCTCGACGGTGCGGCCCGCATCGGCGAGGTCGTCGGCTCGGCGGTGGCCGACGGTCAACCTGCGATCGGCATCACCGACCACGGGAACATGTACGGCATCCTCGACTTCTACAAGGGGTGCCGCAGGCAGGGCGTCAAGCCGATCCTGGGCACCGAGGCCTACATGGCGCACGACTCGCGCCACGAGCGGCCGGCCCGCCGAGGCCGGATCGACGACTCGGGCGGCGACGCGGACGGCGGCAAGAAGCTCTACTACCACCTCACCCTGCTCGCCGAGGACAACGTCGGCTACAAGAACCTCATCCAGCTGGCCAGCCGGGCCTTCATGGAGGGCTACTACTACAAGCCCCGAGTCGACTGGGAGACGCTGGCCCAACACAGCCAGGGCCTGATCGCCACGACTGGCTGCCTCGGCGGCCAGGTGCTGCAGTCGCTGCTGCAGGGCGACATGGAGGGGGCGGTCGCCAAGGCCGCCCGCCTGCAGGACATCTTCGGCCGCGACAACCTGTTCGTCGAGCTCCAGGACCACGGCATCGCCGAGCAGCACAAGACGAACCCCCAACTGCTCGAGATCGCCCGGCGCATACAGGCGCCGCTGCTCGCCACGAACGACAGCCACTACGTCGACCGCGAGGACGCCGTCGCCCACGACGCCCTGCTCTGCGTGCAGACGGGGTCGCTGATGAGCGACCCGAACCGCTTCAAGTTCCACGGCGAGGAGCACTACCTGAAATCGGCGGCGGAGATGCGGTCGCTGTTCGCCGAGATCCCCGAGTCGTGCGACAACACCCTCTGGATCGCCGAGCGCTGCGACGTCGAGATCGACTTCGGCAGCCCCCAGCTGCCGAACTTCCCGCTGCCCGAGGGGTTCGCCACCGACGGCGACTACCTGCGCCATCTCACCTTCGCGGGAGCGCGCCAGCGCTGGGGCGACCCGCTACCCGACACCGTGGTCGAGCGGCTTGCCTACGAGCTCAAGGTCATCGAGGACATGGGCTTCAGCTCGTACTTCCTCATCGTGTGGGACCTCATCGACCACGCCCGGCACGCCGGCATCCGCGTGGGCCCCGGCCGCGGTAGCGCCGCAGGCTGCGCCGTGGCCTACACCCTGCGCATCACCGACCTCGACCCGATCGAGTACGACCTGCTGTTCGAGCGCTTCCTGAACCCGTCGCGCGTGTCGATGCCCGACATCGACATGGATTTCGACTCCCGCTACCGCGACGAGATGATCCGCTACGCGGCCGAGCGCTACGGCCGCGACCACGTCGCGCAGATCGTCACGTTCTCGACCATCAAGGCCCGGGCCGCCGTGCGCGACGCCGCCCGGGTGCTCGGCCACCCCTACATCGTCGGCGACAAGGTGGCCAAGGCCATGCCGCCGCTGATCATGGGCCGCGACACCCCGCTCTACGCCTGCCTCGAGCCCCACCCGAAGTACGAGGACGGCTACAAGATGGCCGGCGAGCTGCGCGAGATGTACGCCGCAGACCCCGATACCCAGCAGGTGATCGACGTCGCCAAGGGCCTGGAGGGCCTGCGCCGGCAGGACGGTATCCACGCCGCGGCCGTGGTGATCACGAAGGACCCGCTCACCGAGTACCTCCCGATCCAGCGCAAGCCCGAGAACGGCCAGCCCATCGAGGAGGCGCCGGTCGTCACGCAGTACGAGATGCACGGCGTCGAGGACCTCGGCCTCCTCAAGATGGACTTCCTCGGCCTGCGCAACCTCGACGTCATCAGCGACACGGTCGACGTCATCAAGGCCACGCGCGGCATCGAGGTCGACATCGACGACCTGCCCCTCGACGACGAGCCGACCTACGAGCTCCTGCGCCGAGGAGACTCCATCGGTGTGTTCCAATTGGAGGGCGGGCCCATGCGGGCCCTGATGCGCTCGCTCGCCCCCACCGAGTTCGAGGACGTCGCGGCCCTCGTCGCCCTCTATAGGCCCGGGCCGATGGCGGCGAACATGCACAACGACTACGCCGACCGGAAGAACGGTCGCAGGCCGGTCGAGTACCTCCACCCCGACGCAGAGGAGGTGCTGGGCGACACCTATGGGCTCATGATCTACCAGGAATCCATGATGCGGATCGCCCAGCGGTTCGCCGGCTACTCCCTGGCCGAGGCCGACAGCCTGCGCAAGGCGTGCGGCAAGAAGGTCCGCGAGCTGATCGCCAAGGAGCGGGCGAAGTTCATCAAGGGGTGCGCGACCACGGGCTACGGCGCCGACCTGGGCACCGCGTGGTTCGACATCATCCAGCCGTTCGCCGACTACGCGTTCAACAAGAGCCACGCCTACGGCTACGGGTTCGTCTCCTACCAGACCGCCTACCTCAAGGCGAACTACCCTGCCGAGTACCTCGCCGCCCTCCTCACGAGCGTCAAGACGAACCTCGAGAAGGCGGCGGTCTACCTGGCCGAGTGCCGGGCCATGGGCATCACAGTCGAGGTGCCCAACGTCAACCGCTCGGCGGGCGACTTCACGCCCGTCGTCGCCACCGACGAGACCGGGACCGAGCAGCGCAGCATCGTCTTCGGCCTCTCGGCCGTGCGCAACGTGGGCGAGGGCCTCGTCGCCCACATCGTCGCCGAGCGCGAGGCCAACGGGCCGTACGCCGACTTCTACGACTTCTGCGAGCGGGTCGACATATCGGTCCTCAACAAGAGGACGATCGAGTCGCTCATCAAGGCCGGCGGCTTCGACGAGCTCGGTCACCCGCGCAAGGGCCTGCTCGCCGTGTTCGAGCAGATCGTCGACCACACCATCGCCCGCCGCCGTGAGCGCGACATGGGCATCATGACCCTCTTCGGCGGGGGCCACGACGACGGTGGCGACGACTTCGAGCGCACGCCCGTCCCGGCTCTCGAGTTCGACAAGCGTGACCGCCTCGCCTTCGAGAAGGAAATGCTCGGCCTCTACGTCAGCGACCACCCGCTGCTCGGGGCCGAGCAGGCGCTCGCCCGGCGCACCGATTGCGGCCTCGACGAGCTCGCCGACTGCGAGGACGGCGCCCTGCGGTCGGTCGGGGGCGTCATCACCGGCCTCCAGCGGAAGTGGACCAAGAAGGGCGACCTCATGGCCGTCTTCACGCTCGAGGACATGCGCACCGCGATCGAGGTCATGGTGTTCCCCCGGTCGATGACCGAACACGGCCACAAGCTGGCCGACGACTCGGTCGTGGTCCTCAGGGCCCGGGTCGACAAGCGCGACGACACGCCCAAGTTGATCGCCCAGGGCATCGACATCATCGAGGTGAGCGCCGGCGACGCCGAGCCGCTACGGGTGCGGGTGCCGCCGCAGCTCCTCTCCGAGCACACCGTCGGCCAGCTGAAGCAGCTGCTCGTCGACCACCCGGGCGACTCGCCGGTGTACCTGCACCTCGGCGACCACCAGGTGGTGCGGCTGCCGAGCCAGTGGAACGCCAACACCGACAACGGGCTCATCAGCCACCTCCGGGTGCTGCTCGGCCCCAGCTCGATCCTTGTCCAGGCGTGACCGCCCCGCCGCCGCGGCCAGCGTCCGTCACGCCACTGTTGAGGGCGCCTTACACTGTCGAGGAAACCGATGAACTGCGCTTTCGCGCACGTGTTTGAAATCGCGAGTTGCACGTGACGTGCGATTTGACTGGACTGGTCGTTCGTTGCCGCAAGCAGAAACGGGGGCTACGCCGGAGATGTCGATCGCTGTAGACACCAAGGACTGCACGTCGCTCAGCGATGCCGAGCTCGTTGAGATGGCCGACCTCTGTGCCGAGGGCACCCTCCCGTACGAGATCGGCACGCTGTCGAAGCAGGCCGAGGCGTGGGTGCTCATCACCCAGGTGCGCAACGACGGTGACCTCGAGGGCTTCGCCTTCGCCACGCTCGAGCGCATCGGGGGCACGCCCTGCGTGCTGATCGGACTTGCCTCCGTTCGCCGGGGCCCCGATCGTGACGAGGTCCTGCGCCACCTGATCCTGGGCCAGCTGCGGCGTGCGGTGCTGGCCTTCCCCGACGAGGACGTGCTCGTCAGCTGCCGCTTCGGTGATCCGGGCGGGTACGAGGCCTTCGCCACCCTGCAGGGCGTCGTACCGGGGCCGGCCCACAAGGCGAACGGCGAGGAGCGCGCCTGGGGCGGCCGCCTGGCCAAGCGCTACGGCGTCGACGCCGGCGCTTACGACAAGCGGGCGTTCGCCGTCCGGGGTGACGGCAGCGGCCCGGCCGAGGTCTTCGACCACGAGTCGCTGCGCCCCGACGATCACCATCCCGAGCTCGTCGAACTGTTCTCCACGATCCACGCCCACAAGGGCGACAGCCTGGTCGCCTTCGGCTGGGCCATGGAGGAGGACCTGCGCGCCCTGGCCTGAGCCGGCGGGCGGGTCGCCCGATCCGGGTCCCGGAGCACCGGTGGAGCTGACAGCCGCCATCCGCCGCCGGCACATGGTGCGCTCCTTCGACGGGCGCCCGGTGCCGCCGACGGAGGTCGACCGGCTCATCGACCTGGCGCGCCGGGCACCCTCCGCTGGCAATACCCAGGCGTGCGCTTTCGTGGTCCTCGAGGGGGCCGCGACCGCCCGCCTGTGGGACGTGACGCTGCCGGCCGAGCGTCGGGCCTCGTTCCGCTGGCAGCGCCTGCTCGACGCCCCGGTGGTGGTCGTGCCGGTCGTCGATCCCGCCGCCTACGTGGCGCGCTACGGCGAGGCCGACAAGGCCGCCACCGGCCTCGGCGCCGACCTCGACGCCTGGCCCGTGCCCTACTGGTGGGTGGACGGCGGCATGGCCGTGCACGGCCTCCTGCTCGCCGCCGTCGATGTGGGGCTCGGCGCCCTGTTCTACGGCCTGTTCGCGCACGAGCGCCCGGTGCTCGACGCGCTGGGCGTGCCCACCGGCCACCGGGCGATCGGCGCCGTGGCCCTCGGGTGGCCGGCGCCGGAGGGCGACGCCCCGGGCGGCTCGGCCGGTCGTCGGCGCCCACCGCTCGCCGAGATCGTCCACCGCGGCGGCTGGTGATGTGGGCAGCCCGCTGACCGGGGGGCGCACTCTGGGGAGGGCGGAACCCAGCCGCCGTCGGGGGGTGGTCCGCACCCCTGCCTGTCACAGGGGGCCGGTAGCGTGCGGCCCGTGCTCGCCGACCGTCGCATCCTCGCCGGCGCCGTGGCGCTGGTCGTCCTCGCGGCGGCCGCGGTGCTGGCCGTGCCCCGCCTGCTGGGCGACGACGCCCCCGAACCCGCCGACGACGCCCGGGCGTTCCTGGCCGCCTGGGGCGAGGGCGACGTCGCCGCCATGGAGGCTCTGGTCGACGAGCCGCCGGCCACGTTCGCCGACGACCTCGCCGCGTTGACCGACGGGCTCGCCGTCGAATCCGCCGCCTACGAGCTGGGCGACGTCGAGGTCGACGGCGACGAGGCCACCGCCACGTTCGACGCCACGCTGGCCCTCGGCGGCCTCGGCGAGTGGCGCTACGAGGGTGCCCTCGGGCTGCGGCGCTCCGAGGGTGGCGGCGACGGTGCGCCGGACTGGCTGGTCCGCTGGTCGCCGGCCGCCGTGCACCCCGACCTCGCCGAGGGCCAGCGCCTGGTCCGCGCCCGCGAGTGGCCGACCCGGGCGCCGATCACCGGCAGCGACGCCCGGCCCCTCGTCGAGGCCCGTCCGGCCGTCACGATCGGCGCCGTTCCCGAGCGGCTGAGCGACCCGGCGGCCGCCAAGGCGGCGCTCCAGGCCGAGCTGGGCATCGATCCCACCGAGGTCGACGCCGCCCTCTCGGCCCCCGGCGTCAAACCCAACTTCTTCGTGCCCCTCGCCACCGTCACGCAGGAGCGCTACGACGCCGCCGAGGACGTGATCTACCCGATCCCCGGCCTGCAGTTCCGCCAGACGACGGGCCGGTCGGCGGCCAGCGAGGGCTTCGCCCAGCACGTGCTCGGGCGCACGGCCGAGGCCACCGCCGAGCGGCTCGACGAGCTCGGGGGGCCGTACCAGGCCGGCGACACGGTGGGCGTCACCGGGCTCGAGGCCCGCTTCGAGCGGCGCCTGGCTGGCACGCCGTCGGGCGAGGTGCAGATCGTCGACGGTGACGACGCCGTGGTCGCCACGCTCGCCACCATCGAGGGGACGGCGCCCGAGCCGGTCGCCACCACGATCGATCCGGCCGTTCAGGCGGCGGTCGAGACCGTCATCGGAGGGGTGGCCAAGCCGGCCGCCATCGTGGTCGTCGACGCCGACGGCAACATCCGGGGCATCGCGTCGCGGCCGCTCACGGAGGACCTCAACCGGGCCCTCGCCGGCGCCTACCCGCCGGGGTCGACGTTCAAGATCGTCACGACCGACGGGCTGCTCACGAACGGCCTGACGCCCGACTCGCCGGTCGAGTGCGCGCCCACCACGAACGCCGGGGGCCGCTCCTTCAAGAACTTCGAGAGCTCCAGCCTCGGCACCGTGCCGTTCGGCCAGGCGTTCGCCGAATCGTGCAATACGGCGTTCGTCACGTCGGTCGCGGACGTCCCCGACGACCAGCTCGTGGCCGCCGCCGAGCGGTTCGGCTTCAACCAGGACTACTCGGTCGGCCTCACCACACTGGGGGGCAGCTACCCGACGCCGGTCGACGCCACCGAGAAGGCGGCCCAGGCGATCGGCCAGGGCCGCATCACCGCCAGCCCGCTGCACATGGCCACCGTGGCCGGCACGGTGGCGAGCGGCACGTGGGAGCAGCCGACGCTGCTCACCGAGCCCACGGCGGCCGAGGCGTCCGCGGCCGCAGACGACGGGGCGGACGGCGATGCCACGGCCACGACGGCCGCGGGTGGCACGGCCGACGCGACCGGCACGAAGGCCGCCGCCGGGGGGACGACGGGCTCGACGGCGGCGACCGACGGCGAGGCCACCCGGCCGGCCGAGCCCACCACCATCTCCGACGGCAATCGCCAGACGCTGGCCCAGCTGATGGCCCGCGTCGTGACCGAGGGCAGCGGCACGCGGGCCGCGGTTCCCGGGCGGGCCGTGGCCGGCAAGACCGGTACCGCCGAGTTCGGCGAGGGGGATCCGTTGCCGACCCACGCCTGGTTCGTGGGGTTCTCGGGCAACCTGGCCGTCTCGGTGTTCATCGAGGGCGGGGGCGTGGGCGGGCGCGACGCCGCCCCGGTCGCCGGCGCCCTGTTCGCCGCCCTGCCGGCCTGAGCCGGCGGGCCGGTGCCCCGGGCCCTGCCGGCGCCCGCGCCCTGCCGGCCTGAGCCGGCGGGCCGGTGCCCGCACCGTGGGCGGGCGCGGCTCGGCCCGCCGTCAGGCCGATGCGAGCTGCGCGACGAGCGTGGCCTCGTCGGCGGCCGGCAGCTGGCAGGCGTAGCCCCGGCACACGTAGGCCCGGCCGTCCTCGCGTCCCTCCCACAGCGGCGACTCGTAGCGCTCGCCCCAGGCCACGACGGCGGCGGGGAGGAACCGTGACTGAACGGCGCGCACGAGGTCCGGCCGCTCACCGGCCACGACCACCTCGGTGGGCCCGTCCACGTGCAGGTCGACGGCGGTCAGGAGGTGGCCGAACGCCGTCGGGTGCTTCGCCGCCAGCGGGCCGATGAGCCGCAGGATCTCCTCGGCCCGGTTCCGGTAGCCGTCGTCGCCGGTAAGCGCGGCGAGGCGCAGCAGGGCGACCGCCGCGAGGCTGTTGGCGCTCGGCGTGGCGTTGTCCATCAGGTCCTTGTCGCGGGTCACGAGCCGCTCGCCGTCGTGGCCGGTCGTGAACGCGCCGCCGCGCTCGTGGTCCCAGAACAGCTCGACGAGGGCGTCGGCCGCCTGGCGCGCCTCGGCGATCCAGCGGGCCTCGCCCGTGGCCTCGGCCAGCCGGGTGAACGCGTCCACCAGGGCGGCGTGGTCGGCGGCGTAGGCCAGGTGGCGGGCACCGCCGCCGGCCTGCCACGAGCGCAGCCACCGGCCGTCGGCCCGGCGTAGCTCACGCACGAGGAACCCGGCGTTGGCCACGGCGGCCTCCAGCCAGTCCGCCCGGCCCGTGGCGGCCGCCGCCTCGGCGAGCGCCGAGAGCATCAGCGCGTTCCACTCCGTGAGCACCTTGTCGTCGAGGCCCGGCCGCACCCGTTGCCCGCGGGCGGCGAACAGGCGCCGGCGGGCGTCCTCGATCCGGGGCGGGCGGGCCAGGTCGCCCCGGGCGGCGGCCATGCGGTTGAGGATCGTGCGGCCCTCGAAGTTGCCGGCCTCCGTCACCCCGTAGAACGCCCCGACCTCGGCCGCCAGGTCCTCGTCGCCGTCGAGGGCGGCGAGCACCTGGTCGGGTGTCCACACGTAGAAGAGACCCTCCTCGCCGTCGCTGTCGGCGTCCTCGGAGGAGAACAGGCCCCCACTCGCGTGGCGCAGGTCCCGGAGCACGTACCCGACGGTCTCCTCCAGCACCTGCCGGTAGCGCTCGTGCCCGGTCGCCTGCCAGGCGTGCAGGTACAGCCGCGCGAGCAGCGCCTGGTCGTAGAGCATCTTCTCGAAGTGGGGCACGAGCCACCGGTCGTCGACCGAGTAGCGGGCGAATCCACCGCCGACGTGGTCGTAGATGCCACCGGCGGCCATGGCGTCGAGCGACGTCTCGACCACGCGGGCCACGGCGTCGTCGCCGGTGCGGGCCAGCATGCGGACCAGCACGTCGAGGCTCATGGCCTGGGGGAACTTCGGCGCCCCGCCGAAGCCGCCCCACCTGTCGTCGTGCGCCCGGACCAGCCC
>DATHAO010000034.1:0-69039 GCA_035296625.1 Acidimicrobiales bacterium
GGCCCCTCTCCTGCGTTCCGCCCCCGCCCCGTCCCACCGCCCGCGTCCACCGCGCCGGCGCCCTCCACCGCCGACCACTCGCCGTCTCCGGCTCCACCGCCCTCCGCCGGGCCTGCGCCCTCCACCGCCGAGCGGCCGCGATCGGCTGTTCCAGCGCCCTACGCCGCCGGCCCGCCGCCCTCCGCCGCCGAGCGGCCGCCAGCGCCGGCTCCACCGGCCTCCACCGCCGGGGCTGGGCCCTCCACCCCCGGCGGCCCCCCGGCCCCATCCGGGCGGCGCCAGGCGCTCCCATCGGCCACCGACACGCTGTGGAGCCTGGTACGCAGCATCGACGAGGCACTCGTGGGTGGGCCGCCCGGTGACCCCGTGCTGTTCAGCGTGAGTGGCCCGGCCGCCGAGCGCAGCGTCGTCGAGGTGGGCTGGCATCCGATCGACGCGGACGACCCGATCGATGCCCTGCTCGGCTTCGTCGCCCCCGCGGGGTGGCACGCCATCGGCATCGTCTCGACCGGCCGGGCCCGCCCCCTCGACGACGACGGCCTCCCGAGGAGCGTGCTGCGCCCTTCCCGGCGGGCACCGAGGGCCCCCGAACCGGCCCGGGTGGTCCTCGCCATCGCCCGCTCCGGCATGTCGCTCAGCCGTGTGCGCGTCGGTGCCCGCGTCTTCGACACGACGGAGGCCGTCCAGGGCCGGGTGGCCGACGGCCTGCGCCGAGCCTTCGGCCTGCCGACGGCCCCGCCACCCGGCACGTCCGCCGAGCTGTGGACGACCGTGTGGCTCGACCGCATCGTCGAAGCGGCCGTAGCGGCCGACCCCGCCCGCCTGCGCTCCTGGTCCGAGGTCGCCGCCCTCCACCCCGCCGCCGGTGCCGCCTCACCCTTCGCCCCGCCGCCCTCCACGGCCGCGCCCCCGCCGGCCGCCACGCCGTCTCCTACCGCCGCGCCCTCGCCCGCCGATCCGCGGCCACCCGACGACCCGGCCGGACCACCGGATCCCCCCGCTGTGCCGTCGGCCGGCCCGGACGGCGGGCCTGCGGGAACAACCTGTGGAATCGACCGCTTCGGCCCAAGTCAGCCCCCTCGGGCGACGCCGGATCCAGCGGGGGATGCTGCCCGCCGCGAACCCGCGGCCCTGGCAGCCGACGCCGTTGCGCTGGCCGACATGTGGCCGTGGAACCGCTTGCGGGTCGAGCGGCACCAGCTCGATGTGGGCCCATCGCCGGTGGCGAGCCACATCGCCGCATGGATGGACGACGGCATGTTCGCCCGCTGGCTCCTCGGCGCCTTCCCACCGCTGCCCGATCTGCTGGCCACGTGCGACGACCTCCTCCCCCGCCCGATCGTCGACCGCCTCCTCGCGACCGTCACCGCCACCCTCGACGCCATGCCGCCGATCCCGTGACGGACGACGCCCCCGACTCGCCGCGCCCCGGTCCGTCGCGGCGTCGAGCGCAGAGCACCGGCGAGTCGCCGACGCGTCTTTGCACACTTTCCGTCGCATGGCGACAGGAACGGTGCAAGGAAAGGGCGAGGGCCGTGGGCGGCCGCCGAGCGCTCGGACCGCGCGCGCACCGGGCCGCCGGCGGCGGCGGGAACGTCAGCCCAGGGCACCTGCCGCCCGCAGCGCGGCGATGTGCTCGTCGTCGTAGCCCAGCGTCCGCCGCAGCACCTCGTCGGTGTGCTCGCCCACCGTCGGGGCGTGCGTGGGCACCGGCAACTCGTCGCCGACGAACTTCAGCGGGAACGGCAGCTGCTCCGCCCCCAGGTCCTCACGCGGCAGGAACCCCAGCCGGGCGGCGAACTGCGGATCGTCGGCCAGCGTGCGGGGCGTGTTCACCGGGGCGATCGGCGTTTCGTGCTCGTCGCCGAAGGCCACCCACTCCGCGCTCGTCCGCTCGCGGAAGATGTCCCGCAGCTCGGCCTGCAGCTCGCGGTTGCCCGGCGCGTGGTCGGCGACCCGCTCGCCGGGCCAGCGCTCGAACAGGTCGTGCCGGCCCACGGCCCGGCAGAAGTTCTGCCAGAACTGGCGTTCGGAGGCCTGGAACAGCACGAAGCCGTCCTTCGACTCGTAGATCTGGTAGCGCACGCCGTGCCTCATGCCCGCCGTGCCGGGCGCCCGCCGCGCGTGGCCATCCGAGGCATTGCCCGTCACCTCACTGTCGGGGCGCTCGTAGGCCTTCCACGTCTCGCTGCGCAGCCAGTCCATCGCGGCCGCCGCATCCGACTGGGCGATCTCCATGCGGCACCCCTCTCCGGTGGCCCGGGCCGACACGATCCCGGCGAGGATCCCGAGCGCCCCGAATAGCGGCCCGGCGTGGATGCCCATCGACGCGTGCTCGGGTATGCATGCGAAGCCCTCGTCGTCGATCTCGGGCACGACCAGCCCCGCCCATGTGTCGTAGGCCAGGCCGTGGCTCGGCATGTCCTTGTAGGGACCCGTCATGCCGTAGCCCGAGATCGTGATCATGACGATGTCGGGCTTGGCCGCCCGCAGCACGTCGAAGCCGAGCCCCCGCCGCTCGAGGCCGCCCGGCCGCATGGCTTCGACCACGGCGTCCGCGCGCCGGACCAGGTCGAGGAACACCTCGCGCCCCTGATCCGTGCGCAGGTCGAGGGTGACAGATCGCTTGCCCCGGTTGAGGTGCAGGTGCATGAGCGACACGCCCTCGACGATCGGCCAGGTCATGCGACGCACGTAGTCACCGCTGGGCGGCTCGACCTTGATGACCTCGGCACCGAGGTCCGCCAGGTGGGTCGTGATGGCGGCGGGGCCGAGCATCGAGCACTCGACGATGCGCACGCCCGCCAGCGGTGATCGGCTCACCCGACGATGATGGCATAGGTTCTGACACACCGTCAGATATGGCCTCCGGGGCCAGGGTTGCACACACGGGTCCGCGAACGATCTAAGTTGTTCGCCACACCAACGAGCCGCCGTCGGGGGGGCCCTGGGGTCGCCCCATCGAACCGACGTCGAGATCACCGTTTGTGATCGGCAACAGAACGCATCAGTGAAGGCCTGGGCACCGCGCGTTGGTGCCCTACATTGCGAATCGATTGCAATCGTGTCAGACTCCTTTCGCTATCGCACAGGACAGCACGCGCTGGGGCGGCCGGGCATGCACTTCCGCCACGACGGCGACCCTGCGCGCTATCTGACGGAAGGAGTCTTCTGGCCAATGTCAGAGCGGACAGACCACCCCCCCAGTCCCCAGGCCTCGACGCCGAGCACGGTTGCGCGTCGAGCGGTAATCGGTGGCGCGGCCGGCGTCGCTCTGCTCGTCGGCCCCGTGGCTCTCGCCAACGCCATCGTGCCCGACGACGACGCAAGTGGTTCCAACCGCGTCGAGGCCTCAGCGGATCGATCCGCGACCTCCCAGATCGCCCTCCGCCAAGAGTCGTTCGAGGCGGACACCGCCCGCATCAGCGCGCTGCAGTCGATCCGCACGACGACCACGACGGCCCCGCCCACCACGACCACGACGGTCCCACCGACGACGACCACCGTCCCGCCCACGACGACCACGACGGCTCCCCCGACCACGACCACGGAGCCGCCGCCCCCTCCCACCGAAGCGCCCCCTCCCCCCTCCACGGGCGGCGGGTTGGGCGATCCCGGCGACTACGCCACCTGGGATGCGCTCGCGGAGTGCGAGTCGGGTGGCAACTGGTCGATCAACAGCGGCAATGGCTACTACGGCGGGCTGCAGTTCTCGCTGAGCTCCTGGCAGTCCGTCGGTGGCACCGGGTACCCGCACGAGGCCAGCCGCGAGACCCAGATCACCATGGGCCAGCGCCTCCAGGCGTCCCAGGGCTGGGGCGCCTGGCCGGCCTGCACCGCCGAGCTGGGCTTCGGGTAGCCCGAGCCGGCCGCAGCGAACGACACACCACAGACGCGGCGATCGACGACGACGTCGAGAGGGCGACGCCCACCGGGGCGTCGCCCTCGTCGCGTCCGGCCCTCAGTAGCGCAGGCCCGGGGCGCGGGTGCGGAAGACGTCGGTGGCGAGCAGCCTGCCCAGCGTCGCGGCGTCCCAGCGCCTGCCGCCGTTCGTGATCGTGGGGCCGTCGGTCCACCCGGTCATCCAGACGAGCTTCTCGCCCACGGCCCGGATGACCTGACCCGTCACGTGCTGCGCCTCGTCCGATGCCAGCCAGGCCACGACCGGCGACGACACGCTCGGGTCCATCGGGTCGAACTCGTCGTCCGGGACCTCGTCCGGCTCGCGCACCGGCGGCGCCCCGGGCATCGTGGCGGTGATGCGGGTGGCGCCGGCCGGGCCGATGGCGTTGACCGTGACGCCGAGCCGGTAGAGCTCGAGGCTGAGCGTCTGCGTGAGCCCGGCGATCGCGGCCTTGGCGGTGGCGTAGTTCGTCTGGCCGAAGTTTCCGACCAGGCCGGCGCCCGAGGTCGTGTTGACGATGCGCCCGGTGAACGTCTCGCCGGCCTTGGCCCGCTCCCGCCAGTGGCGAGCCGCCCAGTGGCTCGGCCCCCACGTGCCCTTGACGTGGACCCGCATGACGGCGTCGAAGTCCGCCTCGGCCATGTTCCAGACGGCGGCGTCGCGGGCGATGCCCGCGTTGTTCACGAGCACGTCCAGCCGACCCCACGTGTCGACGGCCTGGGCGAGGAGGCGCCCGGCGCCCTCGTAATCGGCAACGTCCTCGTAGTTGGCGACGGCCTCGCCGCCCCGGGACTCGATCAGCTTGACGGTGAGGTCGGCGTCGCGCGATGTCCCCTCTCCCCGCACCGAGCCACCCAGGTCGTTCACGACCACCCGCGCGCCCTGCTTGGCCAGCTCGAGCGCGTGGCCGCGCCCGATGCCGTGCCCCGCACCCGTCACGATCGCCACCTTGCCGTCGAGCAGCCCCATGCGTCTCCTCCGGATCACCCGTATCTGACGATGTGTCAGGTTACGGGATGGCGGAGGCGGGCGCGAACAGGCGCCAGCAGGCGCGGGCCTGCTTCAGAGGCCGACGAGCACGACGAGGACGTCCTCGGTGACGTCGGCCTCGGTGCGCTCCAGGCTGATGGCCACGATGCGGATCACCGCGAGGGTCGTCAGCCACGCCCCGAACAGGCCCCGCTCGGCGCCGAGCTCGGCGATCGAGGGGTCGACCGACGGGCGCACGCCCCCGGCCGTAGCGGCGGCGAGCGTGAGCATGAGGCGCAGCACGTCGACGTTGTCGGCGGGCACCGCCCCATCGAGGGCCAGGCGCTCGATCAGCTCGTCGAGGTCGAAGGCCTCGTCGGTCTCGGCCACCATCCGCCGGAGCGCCACCGCCGCGGCGTCGAGCAGGGACCCGGCCACGGCCTCGGGGCCGAAGGACGCGACCGCGTCGCGCAGCACCAGGGCGGCCCGGCCCGGCTCGTGCTCGAACACCTGGTTCTCGAGGGCGTCCCGAACGGCTTGGCCGACATCCATGACGCCCCAGGTTAAGGCCGCTCGACGAGCACCGCGACCGCGGAGCCCGGCGGGAGCGGGTCCTCGGCCCGGGCGAGCAGCTCCTCCGCGTCGATCTCGCCGGCGGCGTACTGCTCCTCGAGGTCTTCCTGGCGCCCCACCGCGGCGGCGAGCTCGTCCCGGTCGATGTCGCCGGCGTAGGCGACGAGTTCGACGCCGGGCCGGGACAGCGCCGTCAGGATGTCGGCGTCGGTGACCACGTCGAGCCCGGTGCGCGGCCCGCTCGCCGGGGCGGTCCGGTGCGGGCCCATGGCCTCGGAGTCCGCGGGGAGGCGGGCGTCGACGCCCTCGTGCTCGAGCCCGACCACGAGCCCGCTGCTCCATCCGATGGCGGTGTACGACATCGGTTGCACCACGACCGGGCCGTCGCCCGGCGGCAGGGCGCTCGTCACCTCGGGCACGAGCTCGGACATGACGGCCGAGTCGCGGGGGTCCGGCGGGCTGTCCCGCAAGGCGATCGTCACGTCCACCGAGCTCACGGCCGCGAGCACCACGACGGCCCCGGGCACGAGCACGCGCCGTTCGGCGGACGGGAACCGGCGGGCCAGCCAGGTCCAGGCCGTCCACACCGCGAACGCAGCCGCCAGGGCCCCGAGGACCCAGGTCCAGACGAGGCGGTAGGCGTAGACGAGTCCCACGGTTCGGGACACCGCAACGACGCCGAACAGGCCGGCGGCCACGAGCACGGCCGCCAGCCGCCGGGCGTCGCGGCCGGGGTGGCGCCAGCCGGCCACGATCGCCAGCACGAACGGCACCAGCAGCACGGGAAGGACCTGCTCGTACATGGCCTCCGGCTCCTGGACGATCGTCACCGCGCCCTTGCCGGCCACCCACTCCGGCGCGACACCGAACGCCGCGGACACGACCCGCCATCCCTCGGCGAGCGTGTGCGTCTCGTCGCCGCGCTCGCGGAACCACTGGAGGATCACCCCGAGGTTGCCGGGCTCGTGCGTCAGCTGCTGCGCCACCGGGGGGTACCAGGTCACGGCGACCGCCACCACCGTGAGCAGCCCGGCGCCGACGAGGCGCCCGATCGGGCCACGCCAGGGCCACAGACGGTCTCGCCGGGTTGGTGGCCCGGACCCGCCGGCGGGTGCACCTCCAGGCTCGTCGGGGACGGAGCCGTCGCCCTCGTGGGGGACGGAGCCGTCGCGGGCTGAGGTCCCGTCGGGTGGCGAGGTGGCGGACCGGGCCCGTCGGGCGTCGGCGACCGTGGTGGCCACCAGGCCGATGATGCCCACGGCGAGCAGGGGCAGCGCCAGCGCCGCGTAGCCGATGTGTGTCTGGACGAGGAACGTCGCGACGAGCGCGCCCACCGGCAGCGCCCAGCGGTCGCCCGCCACCATCGCCCAGGTCAGCATGATGAAGAGGCCGTAGGGCAGCACGGTGATGAACGGGTTCCACGCCAGGGTGACGAAATCCTCGGAGTACCCGGCCCGCACGTAGACCAGCAGCGCGATCAGCACGCAGAGCATGAGCGCGGTCCCGCCCCGCCGCCGGGCGATCGCCGCCATCCCGGCGACCGAGCCGGCGGCCACCACGGCGGCGCTGGCCGGGAGCGCCCCCGACGAACCGCCGAGCAGCCGGTAGGGCACGGCGAGCACGTAGAACAGCGCGGGGCCCGGGTGGTACCAGCCGTCGCGTGAGAACGGACCCAGCGTCACGGCGTGGTGGCCGATGTCGCGGGTGGCCAGCTCGGTGAGGGCCACGTCGGCAAGTGGGCGGTAGTCGCCTCCCACCCCGACCAGCGAGGCCACGACGGCGGCGACGAACGGTGCCAGGGCGATCATGGCCGGAAGGACCAGGCTCGCCCACCGCCCGATGCTTCCCCCGCCCCGGCCGTCGGCGCCCGCGACGCCGCCCGCGTCGGCACCGGGCGCGTCGACGCCGGGCGCGTCGGTCAGGTCGGCCCGGTCGGCGCCGGGCGCGGGGGGCACGTCGACGCCGGGCGCGACAGTCAGGCCAGCGCCGGTCGCGCCCGGCACGTCGGCCCGGACGTCCGTCACCTCGGCGCCCGGCACGTCGACACCAGCGTCCACCGCGTCGGCCGCGGCGCCGGGGGGCGTGCGCCGGTCGGCGGATCTCCGAACGCCGTGGCCGCCCGGGCTCGCCGACCCGTCGCCCCCGCCCACGAGCGCAGGACCGGGCCCCTCGACCGGCACGGCCCCGCCGGCCCGACCGCCTGCCGAGGGGTCAACCTGGCCGGCCCCACCGCCGAGCGCAGGATCGGCGACGTCGCCCGGCGCCACCGACTCCCGAGCCGCTGGCCCCGACGGTGTCGCCGCCGGCGCGCGGCCCCGTGTGATCGCCCAGCCTCGCCCCCTCGACATCTGGTCAGCTTCGCATCCGGCCACCCCGGCCGCGAAGCCGGCGGGGCCCGGGGGCCCGCGCACGGATAGCGTGACCGGCCGATGGCCGCCGAACCGCTCGTCGTCGAGCTTCGCGACGACGCCCCCGACTCCCGGCGTCCGGTGGTCGAGCACATGGTCGCCATGGCCGGCACGGGCGAGGGCTGGATCAACCTCACCCCCGGCCTCGCCACCGCGGAGCCGCCGCCCGCCCGCTCGGCGCTCGCCCAGCTGCTCGGCAGCCGCGGCCCCACGGTCCCGCTCGGCACGTGGACGCCCGCCCACGGCCGCCAGTCGGCCACGGCCGGCATCGAGCACGGCGAGGGTCCGAAGGCGGCCGCCCGGCTCGCCGACCTCGGCGTGCCCGTTCCCGTCGGATGGCGCGTGCTGCAGGACCACCCCAAGCGAGGTCTGGTCGTAGCGATGGCCGACGCCACGACGGCGCCGGTGCTCGACGGGGTGCTCGCCTGGCTGCTCCATGCCACCGGCGCCCTGTGCGCCTGGCCACGCACGGGCGAGTGGCGGGCGCTGGCCTACGGCGTCGGCAAGCCGTAGGCCCGGTCCACCGGCCCCGCCCACGGCCCCAGACGCCGGCCACGCAGGCCTGGGGACCCGGCCGGGCCGGGCCGACGCCGCCGGGCCTATCTGCCGAGGCGCTCCCGCGCGACGGCGGCCGCCCACCGGTAGTCGGCCTTGCCCGAGGGCGAGCGGACCACACGATCGACGAGGACCAGGCGCTTCGGCGCCTTGTAGCCGGCCATGCGGGCCTTGCAGTGGGCGACCAGCTCGTCGAGGGTCGGACCCCCGCCCGGCGCCGACGGACCCCCGCCCTCCCGCGACGCCGACGACCCCGGCGCCGACGGATCGGATCCCGGCGCCGACGCACCCGACCCCGGCGCGCCCGGTGCGACCGACGTGACCGGCGCCACCACCGCGCACACTGCGCTGCCCCAACGCTGGTCCGGCACGCCCACCACCAGGCAGTCGTAGACGGCCGGGTGCGCCATGAGGACGCCCTCGACCTCCTCGGGGAAGACCTTCTCGCCACCGGTGTTGATCGCCTGGGACCCTCGTCCCCGCAGCTCGATCGACCCGTCCGACGCCACGGCCGCCATGTCGCCGGTGACGAGCCACCGCTCGCCGTCACGCTCGACGAACGCGGCGGCGGTCTTCACGGGGTCGTTGTGGTAGCCGAGCGGCAGCCGGCCGCCGGCCAGAACCATGCCGACCTCGCCCGACCCGGGCGTCACCCGGGCGCCGTCGGCCCCGATCACGATCGTGGCCTTGGCCGGCTGGTCGAACGTCCCGATGCCGGCCCCGTGGGTCACGTCGCCGGCCGTGATGCGCGAGGCGCCCTGGGTACCGGCCTCCGACGAGCCGAAGCCGTCGGCGAGCACCACCTGGGGCAGCCTGGCGAGCACCCGCTCCTTCGTGGCCGACGACAGCGGCGCCCCACCGTTGGAGAACACGAACAGCGATGACGCGTCGTAGCCGCCGGCCTGGTCCCACTCGTCGAGCAGCGGCCGGGCCACGGCGTCGCCCACCACGGTGATGATGTTGACCGCCTCGTCCGCCACCGCCCGCCACACCGCCGCCGGGTCGAGGGAGCCGGCCATGAGCACGACCCGGTCGCCCGCGTAGAGGCGCGACAGCGAGGTCCACTGGGCCGCCGCATGCATCATCGGGGCGAGCGGCAAGTAGGTCAGCGGGTTGTCGTTGATGCGGCCGGGCAGCTGGTCGGGGCTGGTCACGGGACCGTGCAGCCGCATGGGGTCGCCGCCGCCGATGCAGGCGAAGAACGCGTCGTCGTGGCGCCACACGACGCCCTTGGGCAGGCCCGTGGTGCCGCCCGTGTAGATGACGTAGTGGTCGGCGTCGCCGCGGTCACCGGGGTCGGGTCGGTTCGGGGACGCCGCCGCCAGCGCCTTCTCGTAGGCCTCGCCGGTCACGAGCACGTGGCGTACGGCCGTGCCGCCCTCCGCGACGACCGCCTCGACGGCCGCGACGAGCGACGGCTGGGTGATCAGGGCCACCGCCCCGCTGTCGTCGAGCAGGTGGGCCAGCTCGTCGGCCACGTAGCGGTGGTTGACGTTGATCGGCACGGCCCGCAGCTTGAACGCCGCCAGCATGGCCTCGAGGTACTCGGGGCAGTTCTCGAGGTAGAGCGCGACGTGGTCGCCGACCCCCACCCCGACGTCGTCGGCGAGGTGGTGGGCCAGGCGGTTGGCCCGCTCCTCGATCTGCGCGTAGGACGAACGCCGGTCGCCGACCACGAGCGCCTCGCGCTCGGGCACGGCGTCGGCCGCCATCTCCCACACGTCGGCCAGGTTGTAGCTGCGCGGGGCGGCGACCATCACGCCGTCACACCGTCAGGGAGGAGGCGGCCTCGCGGCGGTAGCGGGTGGTCGAGTGCTCGGGGTCGCGGTCGAACTGGGGGATGACCTCGCGCCCGAACAGCTCCATCGACCCGACGACCACCTCGGTGGGCAGCGTGTTCGTCGTGGGGCTGAACGTGATCTGGTCGAAGCCCATCTCCACCCAGTTGCGGACCGACTTGGCGCAGTCGTCGGGATCGCCGATCACGGCGTAGCCCTCGGCGGAGAGCTGCTCGACCTGGTCAGGCGTGGGCTCCGGGATGCGCTCCGGCCACTCGGGCAGGTGCCTGGGCCGGGGCACGTTGTCGAGCCAGTGGTAGGCGAGCGTGGAGTAGTAGTTCATGCCCATGGTGGACGCGACCTCGAAGGCCTTCTTGCGGTCCTCCATGCACAGCATGTTGGTCACGCCCATGATGTTGTCGTTGACGTAGTCGCCGACGGGCGTGGCGTCCACGATCGCCGTCTTGTAGTTCCTGACCAGCGGCTCCATCTGCTGGGGACGGCCCAGCGAGAAGCAGAACGCCCCGAGGCCCAGCTCGCCGGCCTCGGTGAAGGTCCCGGGGCTGCCGGCGGCCACCCACATGGCCGGGTGCAGCGGGCCGTGCGGCTTGGGGAACACCTGGCGCCCGGGCATGCGGAAGTGCTCGCCCTCGTAGCTGTAGGTGCCCTCCTTCCACATCTTCGGGATCTCGCGGATCGCCTCCCGCCACATGCCCTTCGTCTCCTCGACGCTGGCGATGTCGAAGCCGAGCACCTCGGTCGACGACGAGCCACGCCCGGTACCGAACTCGAAGCGGTTGCCGGTCAGGTGGTCGAGAAGCGCCACGTTCTCGGCCACGCGTTGGGGCTTGTTGACCGGCGGCGTGATGTTGAAGATCGCCGAGCCGAGGTGGACCCGCTCGGTCTGGGCGGCGCAGAACGCCAGGAACGCCTCGGGCCCGGGCATGTGGCTGTACTCGTGGAGGAAGTGGTGCTGCGGGCACCACACGTACTTGAAGGCGTTGCGGTCGGCCGTCTTGGCGATCTCCACATTGCGGAAGATGCGCTTGTGCTCGGCTGCGGGATCGTTGTCGCGCTCGAACTGGGGCACGAACAGCTGGGCGAAGACGCCGAACTCCATGGTGTGTTTCTCCTTAGAGGTCCGTGACCGCCAGGACGCCCCGGTTGAGCTTCCCGTGGTGAAGGTCGTCGAGAGCCCGGGTGATCTCGCCGAGCGGGTAGACCTGGCTGACCATCTCGTCGAGCAGCAGGCGCCCGTCCTTGTAGAACGAGACGAGCAGGGGGATGTCGTGGTGCGGCCGGGTCGACCCGTAGCGGCACCCGAGGATCGACTTGTCGTTGTAGAGGTCGTTCACCACGAAGCTGGCCTCGGTACCGAGCTTGGGCACGCCGAGCAGCGTGAGCGTGCCGCCCCAGTCGAGCATGGCGATCCCCTGGCGGATGAGGCCCGGGTGGCCCACGCACTCGATGACGTGGTCGGCGCCGGTGGGGAGGCCGGCGGCCTTCACGGCCTCGACCAGATCGTCGGGCGCCACCGCCGAGGCGTCGACGAAGTGCGTGGCGCCGAAGCGCCGGGCCACGTCGGCCTTGGCGGGGTTGGCGTCGACCACGACGATGCGCCCGGCCGCCGCGATGCGGGCGGCCTGGATCGCCGATTGGCCGATCCCCCCGGCGCCGATGATGACGACCGTCTGGCCCGGGCGGACCTTGGCCCGGTTGAGCACGGCCCCGGCCCCGGTGACGACGGCGCAACCGATGAGGCAGGCGGCGCTGAGCGGCACGTCCGGGTCGATGACCACGGCCTGGGTCTCGTGGACCACGACGTGCTCGGTGAACACGCCGGTGTTGGCGAAGCTGAACGCCTTCTCGCCCCCGACGGTGAACGGGCGGCCCAGCTTGCCCATGGTGTCGCGGCAGTGGGTGGGCTGACCCCGGTCGCAGGCGGCGCAGCGCCCGCAGTTACCGAGCGTGGTGAGCACGACGTGGTCACCGACCGCCACCTTCGTGACGGCGCCGCCCACCTGCTCGACCACGCCGGCGCCCTCGTGCCCCAGCACGACCGGCGTCGGGAACGGGATCGTGCCGTCGATCACCGAGACGTCGCTGTGGCACAGCCCGGCGTTGACGATCCGCACCCGCACCTCGTGGGGTCGCGGGTCCCGCACCGCCACGTCGTCGCGGACCTCGATCGCGCCGGTCCACACGATGCCCTGCATCCGAGACGCCCTCCCCTAGCCCGGCCACACGATGGACTGGACCTCGCTGTACGCGTGCAGGGCGAAGCTTCCCCGGTCGCGCCCGACGCCCGAGAGCTTGAAGCCGCCGAAGGGCGCCTCGGGGCTCTGCTGGGCGGTGTTGATGGCGACGCTGCCCGAGCGCAGCTGCCGGGCCACCCGCAGGCCACGGGATGAGTCCCCGGTGAACACGTAGTCGTTCAGTCCGAAGTCCGTGCCGTTCGCCAGCGCGATGCCCTCGTCCTCGTCGTCGAATGGCAGGACGACGACGACCGGGCCGAAGATCTCCTCCTGCACGACGCGCATGCCGGGCTTGGCGTCGACGATCAGCGTCGGGGCCACGTAGAAGCCGCGGCCCAGGTCGGGTCGCTGACCCCCGGCGAGCAGCGTGCCGCCCTCGGCGTGCCCCGAGGCGACGTAGGCCTCGATGCGGTCGCGGTGCGGCGCCGAGATGACGGGGCCCACGACGGTGTCGGGCGCCAGCGGGTCCCCCACCTTCAGGCGCCCGGCCGCCGCGGCGAGGCCCGACACGAGTTGGTCGTAGATGCCCCGCTGGGCGATGACCCGGGTCGGCGCCGTGCAGATCTGACCCGAGTGGAACGCCCACACGCTGGTGATCGCCCCGACCGCCGTGCGGAGGTCCGCGTCGTCGAACACGATGCCGGCGCCCTTGCCGCCCAGCTCGAGCAGCAGGCGCTTCATGTCCCGGCCGGCCACCTCGCCGATGCGCCGGCCCACGCCGGTCGAGCCGGTGAAGCTGACCATGTCGACGTCGCGGGAGGCGACGAGGGCCTCGCCGGCCTCGGCACCGCTGCCGGTGACCACGTTGACGACGCCGGGCGGGAAGCCGGCGGCGACGACGGCGTCGGCCACGCGCAGCACGGCGAGCGGGTCCTGCGGGGCCGGCTTGATCACCACGGTGTTCCCCATGGCGAGGGCCGGGCCGACCTTGCCGGCCATGTTGACGAGCGGGAAGTTGTACGGCGTGATGGTGGCGACCACGCCCACCGGGCGCCGCTCGACGACCGTGCCGAGCAACCCGCCGGGGGCCAGCGCCGTGGCCGGCATCTCGACCGGCGGCAGCGGGGTGGCGATCGGCTCGGTCGACCCGCGGGCGTAGCGGCGGAAGCGGTCGATGGTCTGGGGGACCTGCATCGTTCTCGCCACCCGCATCGTGGCGCCGGTCTCGGCCTGCACGAGGCGCACGAGGCCGCCGCCGGGCCCGTCGTCGGCCTGGGCGGCGAGCAGGTCGGCCAGGTGGTCGAGCAGCGTGGCCCGGTGCTTGGGGGTGGTGCGGCTCCAGGCGGGGAACGCCTCGGCGGCCGCCCGGGCGGCGGCCTCGACCTGCGCGGCGGAGGCCTCGGGGGCGCGGCCCACCAACTCCTCGGTGGCGGGGTTGACGACGTCGTAGCCGCCCCGCTCACCCGCCGGGCGGTCGCGCCCGATCAGCATGGTCGGTTCGTCGCTCACGATCCGTCAGACTAGAACGTGTTCTAGTTTCCGGCAAGCGGGTGCGCCTTCCCTCAAATTAGAACGTGTTCTACAGTCAGACACATGAGCGACCTCGAGATCCCGCGGATCATCTCGGTCGACGACCACGTGGTCGAACCTCCGGACCTCTGGTCGTCGCGCCTGCCCGCCCGCTACCGCGACCGGGGCCCCCGGGTGGAGCGCGACACCGCCCGGTTCAGCTTCGTGGGCGGGAAGTTCAGCTTCGAGAAGGGCGTCGCGGGCGGCGAGGACTGCGACTGGTGGCTCTACGACGGGCTCGTCTACCCGTTCCCCAAGCTGTCGGCCGCGGTCGGGTTCGACGAGCTCGACGTCACGCCGACCACCTACGACCAGATCCGGCGGGGGTGCTGGATCCAGGCCGACCGGCTCGCCGACATGACGGCGAACCACGTCGACGCGTCCATCTGCTTCCCGAACACGCTGCCCCGCTTCTGCGGCCAGACGTTCTACGAACAGGGGGTCAAGCGCGAGGGCGGTGACGCCGAGCTCGCCCGCTTGTGCGTCGAGGCCTACAACGACTGGATGATCGAGGAGTGGTGCGGCGGCGAGGGCCGGGGCCGGCTCGTCCCGCTCACCATGATCCCGCTGTGGGACGTCGAGCTCGCGGCTGCCGAGGTCCGCCGGTGCGCGGACGCCGGCTCGCACGCCGTCGCGTTCTCCGAGAACCCACATCCTCTCGGCCTGCCCTCGATCCACTCCGGGCGGTGGGACCCGTTCTTCGCCGCCTGCCAGGAGACCGAGACCGTGGTCTGCATGCACATCGGCTCCTCGTCGCGCATGCCGGCCACCTCGCCCGACGCCCCGTTCATCGTGTCGTCGACGCTCACGTTCCAGAACGCCATGGGGTCGCTGCTCGACTTCCTGTTCTCGGGCACGCTCGAGCGGTTCCCGGCCCTGAAGATCGCCTACTCCGAGGGCCAGGTGGGATGGATGCCCTACGTGCTCGAGCGGGCCGACAAGCTGTGGGCGGAGCGCAGCGACAACAGCTTCGGCACGTCGCTGCCCCACCCGCCCTCCAGCTACATGGCGGGCCGGGTGTACGGCTGCATCTTCGACGACGAGACGGGGCTGCGGAACCGCGACGCCGTCGGAATCGACCAGATCTGCTTCGAGACCGACTACCCGCACGCCGACTCGACGTTCCCCCACTCGAAGAAGGTCGCCGCCGACATCTGTTCGCAGGCCGGCCTCGACGAGTCCGAGACGTACAAGCTGCTGCGGGGGAACGCCATCGTCGCGTTCGGCCTCGAGCGCTTCGGCATCACCTCGTGAGCGCGGACACGGGGGTGGGCCGGGGCACCGACGACCCCGACCTGGGCGGCGAGGTGGCGCTGGGCAGCGCCCTGTTCACGCTCGTCGAGCCGCACAAGGGCCACGAGGTCGCCTACAACCGCTGGTACGAGCGGGACCACTTCTACGCCGGCTGCATGGTCGGGCCGTGGTTCTTCGCCGGCCGGCGGTGGGTGGCGACCCGCGACCTCAAGGACGTGCGGATCGGGGCCGACGGCGCCCACGGCCCGCTCTTCGGTGACGACCGGGCCGGCTCGTACCTCGCGCTGTACTGGGTGCTGAAGGGCCGCTTCCGCGAGAACACCGACTGGTCGACCCGGCAGGTGCACTGGCTGCACCGCCACGGCCGCATGTTCCCCGAACGCGACCACGTGCACACGATGCTCTACCGGTACCGGGGCACGTCGACGGTGGCCCGCGACGCCGACGGCGTGCCGCCCGAGCTGGCCCTCGACCACCCGTTCCGGGGCCTGGCGGCCGTCGTGGTCGAGCGGCCGGACGAGGAGGCGCCGCCCCGGCCGGTGCTCGACCCGGGAAGCCCCGTGGCGCTCTCGCTCGCCTTCCGGGCCGTGCCCATGCCGCCGGGCGCGCCGGTGACCCAGCCGGGCACCGACGGCGTCGAGCACCGTGAGCTGCAGCTGTGGTTCGCGGGCGACGAGCCCACCGCCTGGTGGCCCGCCGTCGACGCCTACGCGGCGTCGCTGGCGGCCAGCGGCGAGGGGGTCGTCCGCTGGGCGTCGCCCTTCGTCCCCACGGTGCCGGGCACCGACCGCTACACCGACGAGCTCTGGTAGCGGGTCGCCGGCCCGCCCGGGTGGCCCGCCGGCCTGGTGCGGACGGGTCACCCGTCGATGGCGACGTGGCAGCCGGCCAGGTGGTCGTCGACGAGGCCGGCGGATTGCATGAGCGCATAGGCCACGACCGGGCCGACGAAGCGGAAGCCGCGCGAGCGCAGGTCCTTTGCCATGGCCTTCGAGGCGGCCGTGGCGCTCGGGATCTCGGCCATGGCGGAGAAGCGGGCCCCGGCCGCCGGCCGTTCGGGCGCCCCCTCCGGTGGGGCGTGGGCCCAGAGCACGTCGGTCAACGTCTCACCCGCGGCGTGGAGGGCGGCGACGGCGCGGGCGTTGGCGATCGTGGCGTCGACCTTGGCGCGGTTGCGGATGATGCGGGCGTCGGCCAGCAACCGCACCATGTCGGCCTCGCCGTACGCGGCCACCCGCTCGGCGTCGAACGCGTCGAACGCGGCCCGGAACCCGTCGCGCTTGCGGAGGATCGTGAGCCACGAGAGCCCGGACTGGAACGCCTCGAGCGTGAGCAGCTCGAAGAGCGCGCGCTCGTCGCGCAGGGGGCGGCCCCACTCGTCGTCGTGGTAGGCGCCGTAGAGCGGGTCGGTGCCCGCCCAGGCGCAGCGTGCCCGCCCGTCGTCCCCCACGACGAGGTCGGGGCGGGTGACGGGCAGCACGGGCCCTGCCGTCGAACCGGCCGTCGACTCGGCCGTAAACCCCACCGTCGAACCGGCGGTCGACCCGGCGGTCGAACCGGCCGTCGACCCGGCGGTCGACCCGGCCGTCGACTCCTCTGCGCTCGAAGCCTGAACCATGACCGCACCGTAACCGGGGGGTGTGACAGCCACGCGAGCGCTCGACGAGCGTGCCATGAGGAACCGGGGCGTGCCAACACGAGCCCCGGACGCGGAGCCGCTGCGCGGGCGTCGAGGTGGACAGCGAGCTCAGGTGCGGGAGGGCTCAACCCTGGGCATTGCCGGTGAACGCCCATCCCGCCAGCCGAACCGTGGGGACGTGCATGGCGCCGGGACCCTCACCGCCGACGAGCCGGCCGTCGTCGGCCAGCCCGAGCACCCGTCCCGGACCGAACGCCGCGACGATCGACTGCGTGTAGCGCAGGTTGCGCACCGCCGTGGTGATCTCGCCGTTCTCGACCAGGAAGACCCCGTTGCGCGTCAGGCCGGTCACGACCTGCGACTTGGGGTCGAGCACCCGGTTGTACCAGAGGTCGGTCACGACGAGCCCCCGCTCGACCTGCGCCACGAGCTCGCCCGGCGACGGGTCGCCGCCGCCGAGGAACAGGTCGGACGGGTAGCCGCCGAACGCATCCGAGCCGATCGAGTGGCCGGTCGGCTCGACGCCGGCCAGCCGGGCCGACCGGCGGTCGTGGGCGAGGCCGACCGAGACGCCGGCTCGAACCATGTCGGTCCGCCGCTTGGGGGTTCCCTCCGCGTCGACCGGGTCGCCGAGCGCCCGCGGATCGGTGGCGTCGTCCCACACGTCGACCGACGCGTCCCACTGTTGCTCGCCCAGGTGCACGAACGACGTGCCGTCGGCGTGCGCCTTGCCGTTGAAGCCGAGGTACGCGGGGAAGAGCAGGGCGGCCGCCACGGCCTTGGGTTCGAGCACGACCTCGTAGGTGCCCGGCGCCAGGTCGACGGCCATCGCTCCCGCCCGGGCCTTGGTCGCCGCCCGGTCCCCGCATGCAGCGCCGTCCAGGTCCGCCAGGCGTGCCGAGGTGACCTGCGCCGCCCCGTCCGCAGGAGCGCCCGAGGTGGCGGCCCGCACGACGCCGTCGACCTGGGCGACGGCCGCCCGGCTGGTCGCCCGCTGGCCGGTCGACGAGACGAGCACGTGGTGCACCGATCGGGTGGAGCAGTAGCCCGCCGCCTCCAGCTCGCCGGCGGCGTCCACGAAGGCCGCCACCACGCGAGCGCGGTCCTCGGGGGTGGCCGCCGCCGTGCCCTCGTCCCAGTGGTCGACAGCCGGGACCGGTGCGGGCGGCGCGAAGCCGGCGACGTCGGGATCGGCCGGCCGCAGCGCGGCGGCTGCCAGGGCCCGCTCGACGAGCCCCGCGAGGGCGTCGGGCTCGTCGCGGGTCGTCCCCGCCCGGGCCATCCGGCCGTCGCTGATCACGGTGAGGTGCACGGCGTGCAGGTCCTCGGTGACGTTCTGGTGGATGCGGCTGTTGGCGAAGCGTGTGAGCGACGAGGTGCCGGTGGCCACATGCACGATCGCCTCGGCCCGGCTCCCGACCAGGGACAGGACCCGCTCGGCGGCGGTCGTCTCGTCGCGTTCGGTGGGGTTCTCACCGCTCATGGTGATCTCCTGGGACGGCGGGGCAAAGCAAAAGGCGGCGCACCGAACGCGAGATCGCGCGCCAAGGTGGAGGGGTGGAAGAGACGAACCGCGGCATCGAGGTCGTCGCCTTCGATGGCGACGACACCCTCTGGCACAGCGAGAGCCACTTCGTCGATGCCCACGAGCGCTACTGCGCCCTGCTCGCGCCGTACGTCGACGGCAACGCCGCGCTGCTCGACGAGAAGGTCGTGGCCACCGAGAGCGCCAACCTGGCGCTCTATGGCTACGGCGTCAAGGCGTTCACCCTGTCGCTCATCGAGACGGCCATCGACGTGACCGGCGGCCGGGTCACCAGCAAGGAGATCACGGCGATCCTCGAGCTGGGCAAGGGCCTGCTGAACCACCCGGTCGAGCTGCTCGAGGGGGTGGCCGAGACCATCGAGGACGTGGCCGCCCCCGACCGACGCCTGATCGTTATCACGAAGGGTGACCTGTTCCACCAGGAGGCGAAGGTCGCCGGCTCGGGCCTGGCGGACCGGTTCGCCGCCGTCGAGATCGTCTCGGAGAAGGACGTGCCCACCTACCGCCGCATCATCACCGAGCAGGGCGTCGACCCGGGCCGTTTCGTGATGATCGGCAATTCGGTGCGCTCCGACGTCCTGCCGGTCGTCCAGCTGGGCGGCCACGCCGTGCACCTGCCCTACACCTACACCTGGGCCCACGAGCAGGTGTTCGGCATGGACGCCACCAACGGCGGCTACCACGAGCTGCGCTCGATCCGCGAGCTGCCCCCGCTGCTCGACGAGCTGGCCACCCACTGACTCACCGCATCCCACCCGCATCACCACCCAGCCGCTCACCGCACCCCCACCCGGACGTCGCGGAACCGGCACGGCGCGGCGTGGTGCCCGGTGTGGCCGACCTGCAGGGGTTGGCCCTTGCCGCAGTTCGGCAGGCCCCAGACCTCCCACTCGTCCTCACCGCCCACGGCGTCGAGCGACGCCCAGAACCTCGGCCCGATGCCGGTGTAGGTGGGGTCCTTCACCATGCGGCCCAGCTCGCCGGCGACGATCTCCCAGCCGATCTCGCAGCCGAACTGGAAGTTCAGGCGCTTGTCGTCGATCGACCACGACCGGTTGGTGGTCATGTAGATGCCGCGCTCGGTGCCGGCGATCATCTCCTCGAGCGACGAATCGCCAGGCAGCAGGCCCACGTTCGTCATGCGGACCATCGGCAGCCGCGCCGGCCCGTCGGCCCGCACCATGCCACCCGAGGCCTGCCCGACCAGCGGCGCCGAGTCGCGGCCCGAGAGCACGCCCACCCACGTGCCGTCGCGGACGATGTCGACGGCCTGGGCGGAAACGCCCTCGTCGTCGTAGCCAAAGCTGCCCATGGCCCCCGGCAGGGTGGCGTCGGCCGTGATGCGCATGAGCTCGCTGCCGAAGCGCATGTCGCCGAGCCGGGCGGGGTCGAGCCACGACGTGCCGGCGAACGCCGCCTCCCAGCCGAGGATGCGGTCGAGCTCGACGGCGTGGCCGACCGACTCGTGGATCTGGAGCGCCACCTGGTCGGACCCGAGCACGATCGTGGTCGTCCCGGGCGGGCATCGCGGGGCCGACAGCAGGGCCGCGGCCTCCGCGCCGGCCCGCGCCGCGTTCGCGACCAGGTCGAGGCCCCGGACCAGCTCCCATCCCCGGGTGCCGTACTGGCCGCGCACGCCGGGGTAGGACCGGCGCTGCGTCTCCCCGTCGCCGATGGCCGTGGCGTCGACGAGGGCGCCGGTCTCGACGATCCGCTGCTCGATGCGGCTGCCCTCGCTGGAGGCGAACCACTTCTCCGTGTCCCACACCCGGTAGGAGGCCTGCGACAGAGGGACGCCGGCGTCGTTGGCGGCCCCCGTGGCGGCCAGGAGAAGGTCGCCCTTCTCGGCGAGGCTCACGTCGTCGAGCGGGTGCTCGGACCAGCTGGACGTCCACGAGTCGGTGACCACGGGGGCCGGGGCCAGCTCGAGCGGCGGACCCGGCACGAGCGCCGAGGCCTTCGCCACCGCGGCCGCGGCCGCCCCGGCGAGGCGGGCGGCGGCGTCGGTGAGCGTCGGCGTGGCCTGAAAGCCCCACGACGAGCCGATCAGGGCCCGGACGCCGATGCCCGCCTGCTCGCCCTGGGTCAGCTCCTCGACCACGCGGTTGCGGGCCGACATGGACTCGTGCCGGACGACCATGACCCGGGCGTCCGCGTAGCGGGCCCCGGCGGCGAGGGCGGCCTCCACGGCCACCGTGGCGAGATCGAGCATCCCCCGGGACGGTAGCGGCGACGGAGGGCGGCGGCCGGCGTAGGGTCCGCCCGCCCGGCCGCACCCCGCCGCCGGCATCCGGGAGGCACGAGACCATGAGCGCGACCTGGCCGATCGCCTTCGGGGCGTTCATCCCGCAGGGCTGGAAGACCGAGCTGGCGGGCATCCGCGACCGACACGCTCGAGCTCGCGGCCGAGCGGGTCCTCCCGGCGGTCAAGGGCGGATGACCGGCCTGCGCCGGGTCAGCCCCTGTCGCCGATGATCACGCGGGGCTCGTCGGTCAGTAGGTAGACGCTGCCGTCGAGGTCGAGCAGGCGGCCCTCGTCGGGCGCCACGTTCGCCTGGTAGCCAGGGTCGCGCAGCATCGCGCCGAAGTCGTCCATCGACCGGAACCACTGCACGGTCACGCCGTCGAAACCGTCGCTCCCGGTCCACCGGCCGGGCGCCTCGGCGCGGGGGTGCTGCTCGTAGCGCACGACCCGGTCCGCGACGCCGGGCGTCGCCCGGATGACCTCGGCGTGCGCCTCGGCCCAGTGGGCGCGGAACGCCTCGGGGGACAGCGACGCGTGGCGGCGCAGCACGGCGGTGAGTCGGATCATGGTTCTCCCCTCGCGGGCGCAGCACCGTGACCGGCGACGGGACCTCGCCTCGCCACGTCCCGCGGGCAAGCTAGCCCCCGGGGCGGATGCCGGTCCGCTGGCCTAGGGTCTCGGGCCATGGCAACCGAACGACGTTCAGCGCGGTTGGCGGCGCCGCCGCGCCTCGCCCCCCTGCCACCCGGCGAGCAGGACGAGGTCGCCCGCGAGCTGCTCGCGCAGGCGACAGGTGCCGGCGGCGCCACCGTGAACATCTTCGCCACGCTGGTCCGCCACCCGGGGCTGTTCCGGCGCTGGCTCCCGTTCGGCGGCAAGCTGCTCTCCGGCAAGCTGCCGGCCCGCGACCGCGAGCTGATGATCCTGCGGACGGGCTGGCTGTGCGGCTCCGAGTACGAGTGGGCCCAGCACGTCCCGATCGCCCGTCGGGCCGGCCTCGGCGATGCCGAGATCGACCGGGTCCCCGCCGGGCCCGACGCCCCGGGTTGGTCCGAGGCGGACGCCACCCTGCTGCGGGCGGCCGACGAGCTGCACGCCGACCACCGCATCGGAGACGCGACCTGGGCGGCGCTGGCCGGCCGGTACGACGAGCGCCAGCTCATCGAGGTGCCGATGCTCGTCGGGCACTACCACATGGTCGCCTTCACGCTGAACAGCCTCGGCGTCCCGCTCGAGGACGGCGCGGTGGGGTTCGCCCGATGAGCACCGGCAGCCCCGGCGCCGCGGGGCGCCTGTCCGGCCGCACCGTGCTGGTGGTCGGCGCCGGCACCCGCCCCTCGCCGGAGCCCGACGCGCCGCTCGGCAACGGGCGGGCCATCGCGCTGGCCGTGGCCGCCGAGGGCGCCGTCGTGGTCTGCGCCGACCGGGACGAGGAGGCGGCCCGTGACACGGCCGACCAGGTGACGGCGGGCGGTGGCCGGTCCGTCGTCGTCCTGGCCGACGTAAGGGACCCCGAGGCGTGCGCGGCGATGGTCGAGGAGGCCGCCCGCGTCGGCGCAGCCGTCCCGGTCGGCGCGGCCGGGACGGCCGGCACCGGCGGCCCGGGGGGAGTCGAGGAGGGCCGCACGCTCGGCGGCGTGGTCGTCAACGTGGGCATCGGCCGCGGCGGCGGCCTGCGCCACACGACGGTCGAGGACTGGGACGCCGTCATGGCCGTGAACCTTCGGGCCCACTTCCTCGTGGCCCAGGCCGCCGTGCCCCGCCTGGCGCCGGGGGCGGCCCTCGTGTTCGTCGGGTCGGTGGCCGGCCTGCAGCCGGGCAGCCGGCTGCCCGCCTACGACGCCTCGAAGGCCGGGCTGATCGGCCTCAACCGGCACGTGGCGCTCGAGGGCGCTCGCCAGGGTGTGCGGGCCAACGTGCTGGCCCCCGGCCTCATCGACACGCCGCTCGGCCGCGACGCCACCCGGGGCCGCGAGTCACGGGGCCGCACACCGGTGCCGCTCGGGCGCGAGGGGCGGGCCGAGGAGGTCGCCGCCGTGGCGGTGTTCCTCCTGTCGGACGAGGCCGGCTACGTGACCGGCCAGACGATCGTCGTCGACGGCGGCCTCAGCCTGATCTGACCGCGGGGCCGACGGCACACGGCGCGAGCCGGCCGGCCGCCGGCCCGGCGGCGGCCCCTCAGTCCTGGACCAGCGGGGCGACCTCGGCGCCGAACGTCCGCACCTGGTCGCACAGCTCGTGGGCGTCGCGGCTGCGGAAGGCGACCTGGATTTGGTTGACCCCCAGCCCGGCGAGCACGCGCAGGAAACCTGCGACCTGCTCGGGCGAGCCGGTCACGGCCCGGCCGATGTCCCACGAGGGCTCACCCACGTACAGCGGGCCCGACAGCGCGCCGATCGTGAACGGCTCGTCGGACCGGCCCGCCTCATCCCTCAGGCGACGGATGCGGGCGATGGCGGCCGACATGCCCTCCTCGGGAGCGCCCTGGGGCAGCCAGCCGTCGCCCCGCTCGGCCGCCCGGCGGATCGCGGCCTTCGACGACCCACCCACCCACAGCGGAAGCCGGTCCTGCACGGGCCGGGGCGTCATGCCCATCTCCCGGTAGGACCACTGCTTGCCCTCGTGTGAGGAGTACTCGCTGTCGAGCGCGGCACGCACGGCGTCGATCGCCTCGTCGAGGAGGGTGCCCCGCGCGTCGAAGTCGACGCCGAGCGCATCGAACTCACCGGCGACGTGGCCTGCCCCGACGCCCAGGATCGCCCGGCCGCCGGAGAGCGTGTCGAGCGTCGACCACTGCTTCGCCGCCCGTAGCGGGTGCAGGTACGGCAGGACGAAGACGTGGCTGAGGAGGCGGATGCGGCTGGTCCGCGCGGCCACGTAGGACAGCGTCGCGATCGTGTCGTACCAGGTCGTGGTCATGGTCGTGGCCTGCTGCCTGGGAATGGCCGTGTGGTCGCAGGCGGCGACGTAGCAGAAGCCGGCGTGCTCGGCGACGCGGGCCACGTCGACGATCTCGACCGGGCCGGCCGAGGCCTCCCATGGCTCGGCGAACCGGTGCGACTGCGCCTGCACCGGCAACTGGATGCCGAAAGCGACCTGCCCTTCTGGCACGACCCGAACCACGTTGCCTCCTCGGCCTTACCCCAATGGCCTGGAACGACATGCAATCTGGCATACCGTCAAAGACCTTCACAAACGGCACCAGTGGCATTGCCTGTGAGCAGGCCTGTCGCGAACGACAGTATGCGAACGCAGTCGCGCTGCGGGTGAGAAGGGCTCAGTCGGCGGACGGCGGCTTTTGACCGGTCACGCCCCAGTACACGTGGCGAGCCATCGCCGTGCGGACCTCGCTGATGGGCATTCCCCACGCCTCGAAGCCGGCGTGGTGCGCCGCCACGTTCGCCAGCAGCGTCACGACCACGCCGGCGTTCGCCATGGCGTCGACCCCGTGGTGCTTGCCCTCGGCCTGGAACGCCTCGGTGACCTTGGCCAGCTCGACGGTCACGGCGTTCAACAGGCGGACCCGGATCTCGCGGAAGCGCCGGTCGCCCTCGGTCGTCGTCAGCTCGACGACGCGCAGCACGGGGCGGTGCGCGTCCCAGAAGGCGACGAACGCGTCGCCCAGCTCGAGGGCCGTCTGGTAGCCGGTCTTCCCCTTCCAGCTGCCCTCGGCCACGATGCGGACCAGCGCCTCGCCATCGATCGCCATCTCCTCCGCCAGCACGAGGATGGCCGCCTCGACGTCCGCGAAGTACTGGTAGAAGGTCGCCGGCGACGTGCCGGCCTCGCGGGCGATGTCGATCACCTTCAGGTCGCGGTAGGTCGTGGTGTGCAGCATCTCGGCCGTGCGCTCGAGCAGGCGCTGGCGCGTGGCACGGCCACGGCGGCCGGGCACGCGCCCGTCGGAGGCACGCAGGTCGGCGTCCTCGTCGGCTGCGACGCCGACCGGGGCGGGAGCGGGATCGACCACCGCACCAGGGTAGCGATCCCTGACGGTCACTCAGGAACGTCGGATGTAGGTGGCGGCGAACCGCTCCAGGAGCCGCTTGTTCTCCTCGAGCGTCCCGAACTGCACGCCCTCCATGAGCCACGCCGAGGTGATCAGCGTCGTGACGCCCATCTCGTCGAGCTCGGCGCACACCTCGGCCGACGGGAGCCGGTCGACGACCGAGGCCTGGATCTCGAAGGGTCGGTCCTGGGAGCCGTACTCGCGCCGGTAGCCGTGCAGGCGCTCGACGTAGGCGCGCAGCTCGTCGATGCCGTAGTACGTGCCCATCCAGCCGTCGCCGACGCGGGCGGCGCGTCGCAGCGCCACCTCGGAGTGGCCGCCGATCAGGATCGGGACCGGCTCGGGGGGTGGCGGCGACATATCCAGGCGATCGAAGTCGTAGAACTCGCCGTGGTGCTCCTGCATGCCGCCCTGCCAGACGGTGCGGAGCACCTCGATCTGCTCCTCCATGCGGGCGCCCCGGCGGGCGAAGGGCTGCTCGAGGACCTCGAACTCCTCGCGCATCCAGCCCGCGCCCACCCCGAGGAGCACGCGACCGCCCGACGCCCAGGCCGCCGTGCCCACGGCCTTCGCGACGAGCAGGGGGTTGCGGGCCGGCAGCACGTAGACGTGGGTCGAGAAGCGGATGCGCTCGGTCACCGCCGCGAGCGCTCCCGTCATGACCCACACGTCGGGCCACGGCTGGAACGGCTTGAACGTGGGCTTGCCGTCGGCGCGGTAGGGATAGGTCGACTCGAGCTTGTCGGGGTAGATCACGTGGTCGGACAGCGACACCTGGTCGAAGCCGACGGCCTCGGCCGTGCGGGTCAGCTCGACCCAGTCCTCGGCGGCGGCGAACATCAGCGACTGGCAGAACCTCACGGCTCTCCTCCCCCTCGTGTCCCATTACCCGGTACCGCCCATGCGGCGGCGATCTCGTCGGTCGTGGTCACCGTGGCCAGCAGGGCGAGCGTGTTGTCGATGACGGCGTCCGCGTAATCGGCCGGCACGCCGCAGACCGCGTCGCGGGGCAGCACCACCTGGTAGCCGTGGTTCACGGCGTCCATCACCAGGTTCGTGATCGCCACGTTGACCGACACGCCCGCCACCACGAGAGTCGTGACGCCCAGGTTGCGCAGGACCGGGTCGAGGTCGGTCCCGCCCATGGGCCCGACCCCGTGGCTGCGGGTGAGCACGAGGTCGCCCGGCGCCACGCCCACCGCCTCGACGACCTCGACAGCCGGGGTGCCCGCCAGCTGCTGCACGGGCGCCCGGGCCGTGGCGGCGAACAGGCGGGCGTTGGCGTTGGCGCCCAGCCCGTCGGGGCGGCGGGCGAACGTGCAGTGCACGACGTGGGCCCCGGCGGCGCGGGCGGCGGCCACGAGGCGGGCCACGGCCGGCACCATCGACGCTCGGGCGGCCTCGGCCAGGGCCGGCAGCGCGGAGTCCTCGCCCACCACACCGTTCTGGATCTCGCTGGTGACCACGGCGGCCCGGGCGGCGTGGCCGCCGGGGGCCACGAGCTCGGCGAGGACGATGGCCATGGACCGGACAGTATCTGACGGGCCGTCAGGACGTCGCGTCCCACTAGGGTCGCCGCCATGGCGACGAGCGAGCACCCGACCGGGACGAACGGGGCCCAAGCGCTGATCCGCACGCTGGTGGCGAGCGGTGTCGACGTGTGCTTCACGAACCCCGGCACGTCCGAGATGCACTTCGTGGCGGCCCTCGACACCGTGCCGGAGATGCGCGGCGTGCTGGGCCTGTTCGAGGGCGTCGTCACCGGCGCCGCCGACGGCTACGCCCGCATGGCGGGACGCCCCGCCGCGACGCTGCTGCACCTCGGCCCGGGGCTCGGCAACGGCCTCGCCAACCTGCACAACGCCCGCAAGGGGAAGAGCCCGGTGGTCAACGTCGTGGGCGACCACGCCACCTACCACAAGCAGTACGACGCCCAGCTCGAGTCCGACATCGAGACCGTGGCGCGCAACGTGTCGTCGTTCATCCGCGTGTCGGCCTCACCCGCGGACGTCGGGCGCGATGCCGCCGAGGCCGTGGCCGCCGCCGCCGGTCCGCCCGGGTCCGTGGCCACGCTCGTGCTGCCGGCCGACGTGAGCTGGTCCGACGGCGGGGTGGTCGCCGCGCCGGTCCCGCCGGCGGGGCCGCTCGCCCCCGACGCCGACGTGGTCGAGGCCGTGGCCAAGGCGCTGCGCTCGGACGAGCCCGCGGCGTTGTTCCTCGGCGGCACGGCCCTGCGGGCGCCGGGCCTGCTCGCCGCCGGGCGGGTGGCCGCCGTCACCGGCGCCCGGCTGCTCGCCGAGACGTTCCCCACGCGCCACGAGCGGGGCGCCGGCCTGCCCAACGTCGACCGGCTCGCGTACCTCGCCGAATTCGCCGCCGTGCAGCTCGACGGCCTGCGCCACCTGGTGGTCGTGGACTCGAAGCCGCCCGTGAGCTTCTTCGCCTACCCGGGCAAGGCAAGCTACCTGGTACCGGACGGCTGCGAGGTGCACGTGCTCGCCAACGACCGCCACGACGCCCCCGGGGCGCTCGAGGCACTGGCGGAGGTGCTCGGTGCCCCGCCCGGCGCCGCCGATCTCCACGACGCCGCCCGCCCCGATCTGCCCACCGGTGACCTCACGGCCGAGGCCGTGGGCCGTGCGGTGGGAGCACTGCTGCCCGAGGGCGCCATCGTGTCGGACGAGGCCAACACCTCCGGCCTGTTCACGCCCGGATACACGGCCGGCTCGCCCCGCCACGACTGGCTGTCGCTGACCGGTGGGGCAATCGGCGACGGGCTACCGATGGCGACCGGGGCGGCGATCGCCTGCCCGGACCGGCGGGCCGTCAACCTGCAGGCGGACGGCAGTGCCCTCTACACGATCCAGGCGTTGTGGACACAGGCCCGCGAGGGGCTCGACGTGACAACGATCGTCTACAACAACCGTTCCTACGCGGTGCTGAACATGGAGCTGTCACGCGTGGGGGCCGAGGCGGGCCCCAAGGCTCGCGACCTGCTCGACCTGACCCGCCCCGACCTGGACTTCGTGGCCCTGTCCACCGGCATGGGCGTGCCCGCCACCCGGGCCACGACGGCCGACGAGCTGGTCGACCAGCTGCGCCGATCGCTGGCCACGCCGGGGCCGTCGCTCATCGAGGCCATGGTCCCCTCGGTGATCTGAGGCCGGGGCGCGTCCCCCGGGAGTCGTACGCGCGGGGCGCAGCGTCCCCCGCGCGGGGTACGCGGGAACCCCCCGTAAACCTGACGACGAACGGCGCCGATCCTGCGCAAGCTGGGGACATGTCACGACGACCGGAGCAGAGACGGCGCCTCGCCCCCTCCGAGGTGGTCTTCATGACCTCCTCCGGCGCCACCCTCATCGTCACCGCGCCGGACGGGCGACCGGCACTCCGCACCCGCCTGCGCGGGGCGGTGGGCACGATCGTGGCCCGCCGCTCCCGCTCCGGGGCCTCCGACCCCGCCTTCGGCGGGTGACGGGCGCCAGGGCGGAACCGGACCCTCGGCGTTCCGGCGTCCCTGAGACCGCCATCGCGGCCTGACGGACGCCGGAACGTCGTCCGAACCCAGTCCCCGGCCCCGCCCGCCGCCGTCCCACCCGACCCGGAGGCGCCGGCACCACTCTGGTGACGGGATTGGTTGTTTCCCAACCGATTCCGTCACCAGAGCGGGACGGCGGAGCGGTCGCGGCATCGTTGCCGCCCGGGCTGCGTGGCTACTCGCCCCCCGCCGCGGCCCGATCATTCCAGGTCGATGCCGTCCTCGGCGTCGACCCCTCGACCACCAGGCCGGCCGTACGGGTCGCCGCTGGCCGCGGGTGCTACAGGCCGGCGAGCGGGTCGGCGAACGGGTCGCCGGCCGGTCCGCCGCCGGGTCCGCCGAACGGGTCGTCGATCGCCGGGCGGGACGCCGCGGCCACCTCGGGCTCGCCCGCCAGCTCGGCGCCCAGCAGGCCCACGTAGCCCTTCTCGTCGAGCTCGTGGGCCAGATCGGGTCCGCCCGAGCGCACGATCGTGCCCCGGGCGAGCACGTGCACGTGGTCCGCCCGCAGCTCGTGGAGCAGCCGGGCGTAGTGGGTGATGGCCAGCACTCCGAGCCCGAACTCCTCGGTCGCGGCCTCCACCCGGCGGGCGCAGGCCCGCAGGGCGTCGACGTCGAGACCCGAGTCCAGCTCGTCGAGCAGGGCGATCGCCGGGCGGAGCACGCCCAACTGCAGCGTCTCGTTCTTCTTCTTCTCGCCACCCGACAGGTCGACGTTGACCGGCCGCGTCAGCAGCCGGGGGTCGAGCGCGAGGCGCTCGGCCTCCGCCACGATCGACGCGCCCACGGCGGCCACCTCACGCCCGCCGGCCTGGGCCGCCGTCTCGAGCAGGTCGGTCAGCGACACGCCGGGCACCTCGGTCGGGTACTGCATGGCGAGGAACAGCCCGGCATGCGCCCGCTCGAACGGCGACAGCGCCAGCAGGTCGACGCCGTCGAGCGTGGCGGAGCCGCCCAGCACCTCGTAGCCCGGTCGCCCCGTCAGGACGTGGGCCAGCGTCGACTTGCCCGATCCGTTCGGGCCCATGACGGCGTGCACCTCTCCCGAGTGGATCGTCAGGTCGATGCCGCGGAGGATCTCCTTGCCCGAGACGCCGGCGCGCAGGCCGCGGATCTCGAGCACGTGATCGGTCTGGTCACTCATCGATGATCACCACGATGTCGTCGCCCTCGACGCGGATGTCGTAGACGGGTACGGGCCGGGTGGCCGGCAGGGTCAGGGCCTCGCCGCTCTCGAGCGCGAACTCGCTGCCGTGCTTCCAGCACTCGATCGTGCGCTCCTCGGCGTCGACCTCGCCCTCGGCCAGGGAGATGTTCTGGTGCGAGCAGACGTCGCCGATGGCGTAGACGTCGTCGTCGATGCGGACGACGGCCACGGGCCTCCCGGCCACCTCGAAGCGCCGGGCCGTGCCGGGCTCGAGGTCGGACAGGCGGCCGATGGTCTCCTTGGCGGCCATCAGCCGGCGCTCGCGATCTGGGCCGCCCGGCGGAACTTGGCGGCCACCGTGGCGCGCACCACCGGCAGGATGGCGGGCACGGGCAGGCGGGTCAGCACCTCGTCGAAAAAACCCGTGACGATGAGCCGCTCGGCCACCTCGGCCGGCACGCCCCGGCTCTCGAGGTAGAAGCGCTGCTCCTCGTCGACCGGCCCGACGGCCGAGGCATGGCTGCAGTGCACGTCGTTGTTCTCGATCACGAGGTTCGGGACCGACTCGGCCCACGCCCCCTCGGAGAGCTTGATGTTGCGGTTCGTCTGGAAGGCGTTCGTGCCCCGTGCATCCTTCCCGACCCGGATGAGGCCCGTGTAGACCGACCGGGACCGTCCGCCGACGGCGCCCTTGAACAGCAGATTCGAGGTGCAGTCGGGCGCCACGTGGGTCTGGAACGTGCGGAAGTCGAGCGTCTGGTCCGCCTCGCCGAAGTAGACCGCGTCGAGCTCGCCGGTGGCGCCCCGGCCGAGCATGCGGCAGTCGGTGCGCAGGCGGGCGTAGTCGCCGCCGAACGCGATGCTGGTCGAGCGCAGCGTCGACTCGACGCCGAGCGCCGACGCCTGCAGGCCCACCTGCCAGGTGGCCATGCCCAGCTGCTGGACGGTGACGTGGCCCACGCGGGCGGCACGGCCGGCGAGGATCTCGGTGACCGGCACGACGAGCGACGGTGCCCGGTCGGAGGCCTGGATCTCCAAAACGGACACCTCGGCGTCGTCGTCGGCGGCCACGACGAGGCGGGGGAACGTGGCCACGCGGGGCCCGTCGCCGTCGCCGCCCTCGGTGAGGTGCGACACCACGACGGGGGCGTCGACGGCCATGCCGGCGGGCACGCGCACGACGACGGGCTCGGCGACGAACGCGTCGTTGAGCAGCGTGAAGGCGTCGGCGGCCTCGCCGACCACCTGGCCGACGACGTCGACGTCCGCGTCGGTGGCGACGCCGACCCGCAGGCCCTTGGCGGCGAGGTCGTCGCGCACCGCGGCGTGGACCACGTGCCCGTTGCGGACCAGCACGGTGGCAG
Source organism: Acidimicrobiales bacterium (assembly GCA_035296625.1). Classification (GTDB taxonomy): domain Bacteria; phylum Actinomycetota; class Acidimicrobiia; order Acidimicrobiales; family VFJN01; genus DATCLS01. The sequence continues at coordinate 30,694 of DATHAO010000034.1, forward strand.
CCGGCACGCCGGCGGCGTCCGCCACGACGCCCAGGGCCGGGGCGGCACCGGTGTCGGCGCCCGAGGGCACGGCGCTGACCGGGGCGTAGGCGTCGAGGTCCAGCTCGTCGATGCGGCTGTAGCGCCACACCTCGGCCTCGGTCGAGGGCATCTCGGCGGTGGCGAACGCCTCGGCGGCCGGCCCCCGGCGCTCGCGCAGCCAGGCCGGACCGACGAGCGCGGTGGCGACATCGGGGGTGAAGCTGGTCAGGGTCTGTCCTTTCGGGGGTGCCGCGGCGAGGCGGACCGCGTCACGGCGTCACTGACGGCGACGGTTCCGCCAGCGCCGCCACCGGCTGTCGGCGTTGCGCTCGAGCTCGACCTCGGCCCGGATCTCGGGCCCGGCGAGGTTCACGATGTCCTCCGCCTCGTCGAGGAGGCGGGCCACCGAGTCGTCGCCCCGGTTGAGGGCGTCGAGCGGCTCGTCAGGGGTGCGCGGGGTCACCAGCGTGCCGTGGGACCAGTTCACGTCGGCCATGCGGCGCTCGTAGCGGCTGCAGTTCGCTGGGCAGCGCCACGGCGCCTCCGGAGCCAGGTCGAGGTCGCACTTCCGCACGGTCTCGCCGTTGCGGTAGGTGCGGGACTCGAAGTGCTTGCACTCCTCACGCATGGGCACGTGTTGATCCTACGGCTGAGCTGGTCGATCGCGGTGTCGGTGCCGCCGGCCTCAGCCGACGGAACCCTCCATCTGCAACTCGATGAGCCGGCTCCACTCGACGGCGTACTCCATGGGCAGCGTGCGGGTGACCGGCTCGATGAAGCCGCTCACCACCATGCTCATGGCCTGCTCCTCGGAGAGCCCGCGACTCATCAGATAGAAGAGCTGCTCGTCGGCCACCTTCGAGACCGTCGCCTCGTGGCCGATCTGGGCGTCGCGGGCGCCGACCTCCATGTACGGGAACGTGTCGCTCGTCGAGTCCTCGTCGAGGATGAGGGCGTCGCACTGCACGTGGCTCTTGCAACCGTACGCGTCGTCCTCGACCCGGACGAGGCCGCGATACGACGTGCGGCCACCGTCCTTCGAGATCGACTTCGACACGATCTTCGAGGTGGTCTCGGGGGCGGCGTGCACCATCTTGGCGCCGGCGTCCTGGTGCTGGCCGGGACCGGCGTAGGCCACCGACAGGACCTCACCGGTGGCCTTGGGCCCGACCATGTACACGGCGGGGTACTTCATGGTGAGACGCGAGCCGATGTTGCCGTCGATCCACTCCATGTGGCCCTCGGCCTCGACCCGGGCCCGCTTCGTGACCAGGTTGAACACGTTGTTCGACCAGTTCTGGATGGTCGTGTATGTGACCCGGGCGCTCGGCTTGACGACGATCTCGACGACGGCCGAGTGCAGCGAATCGGTCGTGTACACCGGGGCCGAGCAGCCCTCGATGTAGTGCACCTTCGAGCCCTCGTCCGCGATGATCAACGTGCGCTCGAACTGGCCCATGTTCTCCGCGTTGATGCGGAAGTAGGCCTGGAGCGGCATGTCGACCTCGACGCCCGGCGGCACGTAGATGAACGACCCGCCCGACCACACGGCCGAGTTCAGCGCGGCGAACTTGTTGTCGTTCTTCGGGATGATCTTGCCGAAGTACGGCTTGACCACCTCGGGGTACTCGCGCAGCGCCGTGTCCATGTCACAGAAGATGACGCCCTGGCGCTCGAGGTCCTCGCGGTTGCGGTGGAAGACGACCTCGGACTCGTACTGGGCGGTGACCCCGGCGAGGTACTTGCGCTCGGCCTCGGGGATGCCCAACTTCTCGTAGGTGTTCTTGATCGAGTCGGGCAACTCGTCCCACTCGTCGACCTGCGAGCTCGTGGGCTTGATGTAGTAGTAGATGTCGTCGAGGTAGATCTCGGACATGTCGCCGCCCCACGACGGCATGGGCCGCCTCTCGAAGTGCCGCAGCGCAGACATCCGCTGGCGGAGCATCCAGTCGGGCTCGCCCTTCATCCACGACATCTCGCGGACGATGTCCTCGTTCAGGCCCTTCTTGGGCTTGAAGACGTAGTTCTCCTCGTCGGACCATCCGAGCTTGTAGCGGCCGAGATCGAGATCGGCGACAGCCATCTGTGTCCTCTTCGTGGTGTGTCGGCGACGGTGCCCGGCGGGTGGGGGGAGCAGGATCCCGGCCGGGCGCAATTTCTCCTACGCCGATAGTAGCAATCCCCTTCGAGGACGCCACACCCGCAGGTCACAGGCGGTCCTGGACGACGGTGGCCGTGAGCCCCAAGCTCGGCGTAGGCGGAGCTGGACGCGCCCGGACGGCGAGACCGCCTCGGTGTCGACGTTGCCCGTCCCCATGCCCACGCGCGCCGGCGTCGGGGTCAGCTCTTGTTGCCGGGCTCGCCCGTGCGGGTGTTGAACTCGTTCTTGCCGCAGGGGCACGGCGGAATCTTGTCGCCCTTGGTCACGTGGACCTTGGCGTTGCAGCTCGCGCAGTGGAAGTCACCGGTCTCCTGTGCCCGTTCTCCTGTCTTGGCCGTCATGGTTCGTCCCCCTCCCGGACCGGTTCGTGGGCCATGTGCGCCGCTGCCCGGGCGGCGCGACGGGAAACAGGATCAGAGGCACTACCGACGGCCCGACGAGGCCCTGTCGGCCGGATCCGCTCTGCCAGCGCCTCGGACCCCGAGCGCGGGAGAAACGATGCGGGGTCCAGCGACGCCTACCACCAGCTGATGGACCGGCGGCGGCGTCCGGCCGACCGGCCCCCACCTCGGCGGCGGGAACGGGTGAGGTCGCCGCTGCGGCGGGGCGCCCGCCGACTCTCGAGCCGCTTCCAGCCTCGTCGCTTGGCGTTCCAGCGAATCATGGATACCCAGCGTAGTGGAACCACCTCCTTACGTTCAGGAAACGCGGGGGCCTCTGACGGCCGACGGTGGACGCGTGCCGGTGCCACCGGAGCCGATGGCTAGCTGGCGGTGGAGAGGCCGGAGGTCCAGGTCTGGTAGAGCGAGGTGTAGCGGCCGCCGGCGGCGACGAGCTCGTCGTGGGTGCCCAGCTCGGACAGGCGGCCCCCGTCGACGACGCCGACCAGGTCGGAGCGCTCGGCGGTCGAGAGCCGGTGGGCGATCACCACGACCGTGCGACCCTCGAGCAGGCGGTCGACGGCCTCCTCGACCAGCGCCTCGGTTCCGGGGTCCAGGCTCGAGGTGGCCTCGTCGAGCACGAGCACGGCCGGATCCGCGAGCGCAGCGCGGGCAAGGGACACGAGCTGCTTCTCGCCGGCCGACAGCCGGCTGCCCCGCTCGCGCACCTCGGTGTCGAGGCCCTCAGGCAGGCCGGCGAACCGGTCGTGAGCGCCGACGGCGCGCAGGGCGGCGTCGACCTCCCCGTTGCCGGCGCCCTCGCGGGCGATGCGCACGTTGTCGCGGATCGACCCGTTGAACAGGAAGCCCTCCTGGGGGATGACCACGACACGCTGGCGCAGCGACGCCAGCGTGGCGTCGCGCAGGTCCACCCCGCCGAAGGTCACGGCGCCCTCGGTGGGGTCGTAGAGGCGGGCGGCCAGCTTCGCCAGCGTGGACTTGCCGGCGCCCGTGGGGCCGACGAGCGCCAGGCGGCTGCCCGCGGGGATGCGCAGCGACACGTCGCGCAGCACCCGCGGCCCGTCGCCGTAGGCGAAGGCCACGTCGTCGACCCGCAGGTCACCCCGTTCGGGCAGGTCGACCGCGCCGGGCCGCTCGGCCACGTCGACCGGCTCGTCGAGCAGCTCGTAGAGCTTGTGGAGTCCGGCGCCCGCGGACTGCACCTGGTTGAACAGCTGGCTGAGCTGCTGGACGGGCTCGAACAGGTTGGACAGCGCCAGTACGAAGAACGCCACCGTGCCCACCGAGATCGTGCCGTCGTGCACCCAGTGGCCGCCGAAGCCGAGCGCCAGCGCGGTCGTGCCCCAGCCGGCCAGCTCGATCACCGGCAGGTACCAGGCCGATATCTTCACCGAGCGCATGTGGCTGTCGTAGAGGTCACGGTTGTCGGACCGGAACCGGCCGATCGACGCGTCCTCGCGCCCGAAGGCCTGGACGACGCGCACACCGGCGATGCCCTCCTGCAGCTGGGTGAGCGTTGAGCCGATGCGGTCCCGCACGTCGAGGTAGGCCTCGTTGGAGTCGCGCTGGAACTTGATGCTGGCGAGGACCACCGGGGGCAGCGCCACGATGCACACGGCCAGGAGCTGCCAGGACACGCTGAACAGCACGCCGATCGAGACGACGAGAAGCAGGGCGTTCGACACGAACATGGCCAGGCCGTTCTGGATCAGCTCGGCCAGGGAGTCGACGTCGCTCGTCATGCGGGACACGAGCACGCCGGCCTTCGACCGGTCGTAGAACGGCATCGAGAGCCGCTGCAGGTGGTCGAACACCCGGGTGCGCATCTGGCGGAGGAACTGCTCGCCGACCGCCGAGATGAAGCGAATCTGCAGGCGGTTCGTGACATAGGCCAGGACCGCCACGACGACGTAGGCGCCCACCGCCAGGTTCAGTCGGGACGGTTCCCCACCCTTGATGCCCTCGTCGATGCCGAAGCGCACGAGCCACGGGCCGGCCAGGACCGTGATCGTCCACAGCACGACCATGGCGAGAGCCACCACCACGTGGCGCAGCTGCGGACGCAGCATGGCGGCCGTGCGGCGCGCGAGCCGGCGGCGCTGCTCGGCGTCGAGCTTGTCGTCGGCGCTCACGCCTGCGTCACGCCACATCAGGCCATGCCCCCGACATCCGCGCGCTCGCCCGCCCCGGAGCCGTCGCCGTCGCCACCGGCACCCTCGGGGAAGAGCGACTGGTCGGCCGCCGCGGACGCCAGCACGGTCCGGTAGCGGGGCTCGCTCGCGAGGAGCCCGTCGCGGGTCCCCTCGGCGACGACCCGCCCGCCGTCGAGCAGGACGACCCGGTCCGCCAGGGCGATCGTGGCCGGGCGGTGGGCGATCACGATCGTCGTGCGCCCGCGCATCACCGTGGTGAGCGCGTCGCGGATCTCGTGCTCCTTCGTGGGGTCGACCGCCGAGGTGGCGTCGTCGAGGATGAGGATGCGCGGGTCGGCGAGGATCGCCCGGGCGATGGCGATGCGCTGGCGCTGCCCGCCCGAGAGCGAGTAGCCACGCTCGCCGATCATCGCGCCGTAGCCCTCCGCCAGCTCGGAGATGAACTCGTGCGCCCCCGCCAGGCGGGCCGCTCGCTCGATTGCCGCGTGGGGGGCGTCGGGATCGGCGAACGCGATGTTCGCGGCGATGGTGTCGCTGAAGAGGAACGTGTCCTCGAACACGATGCCCACGGCCCGGCGCAGGTCGCGCAGGGCCAGCTGGCGCACGTCGACGCCGTCGACTCGCACGACGCCGTCCTCGACGTCGTAGAAGCGCGGCACGAGGCGGGCCACGGTCGACTTGCCCGACCCGGTGGCGCCCACCAGGGCGACGGACTCGCCGGGCGCCACCCGCAGGTCGAACCCGTCGAGCACGGGCGTCGGCCGCCCGTAGCCGAACCGCACGGACTCGAAGCGCACCTCGCCGCCGCCCGGCGGGAGGGCCCTCGGCCGCGGAGCATCGGCGATATCGGGCGCGGTGACAAGCACCTCGTCGACCCGCTCCGCCGACACCACGGCCCGCTGGCCCTGGGCCACGATCATGCCGAGCATGCGCAGCGGCCAGATGAGCATGCCGATGTAGACGTTGAACGCGATCAGGTCGCCGAGGCTGAGGGCGCCGTTGATCACCTGGTGGCCGCCGTAGCCGAGCACGGCGATGAGGCCGATGTTGGGCAGGAGCTCGAGGCCCGGCAGGAACCGGGCCCGGGTGCGGGCGGCGGCGATGGACTCGCGGTAGACGTCGTCCGCCTCGGCCTTCAGGCGCTGGGCCTGGACGGTCTCGGCGCCGAGGCCCTTGATGACGCGGACGCCGGCCACGGTCTCCTCGACCACGGCGGCCAGCTCTGCGGTCTCGCGCTGGATGCCCATGACGTGGGGCGAGAGCCGCCGGGAGAAGCGGGTGGCCATCACGTTGAGGAACGGCAGCGATCCCAGCGCCAGGAGCGTGAGCATCGGGTCGATCGTGGCCAGGATGACGGTGACGGCGGTCACGGTGACACCGTTGGAAATCGTCAGCGGGATCATGACGAGGAACGACTGCACCTGCTGCAGATCGGCGTTGGCCCGGCTCATGAGCTGGCCGGTCTGCACCCGGTCGTGGAACGAGAAGTGCAGCCGCTGCAGGTGGGCGAAGAGCCGATCGCGCAGGTCGAGCTCGATCCAACGCGCCTCACGGAACGCGAAGTATCGGCGCATGCCGGTGAACGCGGCCGAGCAGAGCGCCACGAACCCGAGCAGCAGCGACCAGCGCAGCAGAGCGCTGCTGTCGTCCGCTTCGATGCCCTCGTCGACCGCTTTGCCGACGATCACCCCGGTGCTGACCTTGGCGGCCGTCCACGCCAGGCCGGTGCCGACGCCGAGAGCGATGCCGGCCTTCCGCCGACCGACCGCTTCGCGCATCAGCTTCCAGCCGCCGCGGTGTTCGCTCGTCATGCCGGCATCGGCCCCCCCTCTTGACCCGTCGGTCAAGTTTACCGAACGCCGTGCTCGTCCAGGCAAGCCGGTTTCCCGGCGAGATCACCCGCGGGGAGGCGCCTTCCTCGCCGCCTGGCCGCCCTGCTTCTTCGCGATCTTCCGGGGTGCGCCCGCCTTCTGGACGCGGGCCTTGGCCGGCGCAGCCTTCGCCCTCGCCGCCTTCCTGGCGGGCGCAGTCGCCGGAGCCGGGGCGGCGGGAGCCACGGCCGGGGCGGGCGGCGGCACGAGCGCCGCCGCCAGGTCGCGCCAAGCGTCCATGGGCACGGCCGTGGCGTCGGGGTCGAGCACCTGCAGGCACACGTGGTCCGCCCCGGCGTCGCGGTGCTCGGCCACGCGGGCGGCCACGGCGTCGACGTCCCCCCAGGCCACCAGCGCGTCGACGAGCCGGTCGCTGCCCCCGCCGGACAGGTCCTCGTCGCCCCACCCGAGGCGCCGCAGGTTGTTCGTGTAGTTCGGCAGGCCCAGGTAGATCTGCATCCACCGGCGGCCGGTCTCGCGGGCGACCGAGGGGTCCGTCGTGACGACGGCGGCCTGCGACACCATCAGCATCGGTCCCTCGCCCAGCACGTCGCGGGCCACGGGCGTGTGGTCGACCGGCACGAAGTACGTGAGCGCGCCCCACGCCCGCTTGGCGGCCAGGCGCAGCATCCGGGGACCGAGGGCCGCCAGCACGCGGGGCGGGTCCTCGGGCGGCGCCGGCGCCGTGCTGAAGGCGTCGTCGATCTCGTCGAGATAGCTCGCCATCTTGGCCAGCGGCTTCTCGTAGGACTGGTGGAGCATGCCCTCGACCATCGGCTCGTGGCTGACGCCGAGCCCCAGCAGGAACCGCCCGCCCGAGTCGTCGGCCAGCAGGCGCTGGGCGGCCGCCGCCGCCGTCGCCGCCCGGCTCCACACGTTGGCGACGCCGGTGGCCACCACGAGCCGGTTCGTGGCGTCGAGCAGCAGCCCGGCGTGCGACATCGCCTCGCGCCCGATCGCCTCGGGTATCCAGAGGGTGCCCCAGCCCTGGTCGTCGACCTGGGCGGCGATCTCCCGGGCCTCCTGGGCCCTCCTCAGGTCGAGCTGGAAGGTCCACAGGCCCACGGAACCGACGTCCATGGCGCCCGACGGTACCGTGAGCCCGGATGGCTGTCGCCCGGGGGACCGACCACGCGGACCCGAGCGCCGAGGGGCGGCGCGAGCGCATAGGGGTGCTCGCCCTGGCCGTGGGCGCGACGGCGTACGTGGGCCTGGTCGACCCCGAGCGCGGCGGCGCCTACCCGCCCTGCCCGAGCCGCACGCTGCTCGGAATGGACTGCCCGGCGTGTGGCGGCCTGCGCGGCACCCACGACCTCCTCCACGGCCACCTCGGGGCTGCGCTCGACCACAACGTGCTGCTGGTGCCGGCGCTCGTGGTGGCGGCCGTGGCGCTCGCCCTGTGGCTGGCGCCGCTCGTCGGCCGCCGGCCGGGGCCGGTGCACCCACCCGCCTGGGCCGCCGTCGCCGCCCTCGGCGTGGTCGCGGCGTTCACGGTCGCCCGGAACCTGCCGGTGGCCGGGCTCGACTGGCTGGCCTCCGGCGCCTGAGGGGTTCGGAGCGACCGCCCCGGGGCACACGCACGCCCGCTGCCCCGCGGCCGGTCCGTCGGACCCGCCGGTGGCTCGTGGCGCCGGCTACGCCGGGATCGGGAACGCGGCGTCGTGGATGGCCCGCACGGTCGAGGCCCTCGGGCGAGCGGCCGGTCGACCAGCGGGGCACGAGCGCCGGCGCTCTGCCGGGAAGCGATCCCTCAGCGCCGCGGCCAGCTCCTCGGCCCGGGCCGACGAGTTCCACGACTGCCTCGCCGAGGCCCGGCGGGTCTCGTAGGCGGCGGCCTCGTAGGGGCCCGGGGCGCGCTCAGTCGAGCGGGCGCAGGTCCTTGCGGTACCAGCGGCCCCGCTCGACGTAGGACTGGGCGGCCGGTGCGATCTCTACCTCGGGGTCGACGGCGTCGGGCGTGATGCGCACCGGGATCCCGAGCGCCTTGGCCCGGGCCGGGATGCGGGTCCGGGGCGACACGACCGCGCCGGCCCCCACGAGGGCGCCGGCCCCCACGACGGCGTCGTGGAGCACGATCGAGCCCGAGCCGACGAGCGCTCCGTCCTCGATCGTGCAACCCTCGAGGTGCACGAGGTGCCCGACCACGCAGTCGGCCCCCACCGTGGTGGGGTGGAACGGCGTGCAGTGCAGCACCGAGCCGTCCTGCACCGAGCTGCGGGGGCCGATCGTGATCGGCGCGCCGTCGCCCCTCAGCACGGCGCCGGGCCACACCGAGGCCTCGGGGCCGATGCGCACGTCGCCGATCACGGTGGCGTCGGGGTGCACGTAGGCGGTCGGGTCTATTTGCGGTTCCCGGTCGCCCAGGGCGTAGGTGGCCATGCCGCTACGGGGCGAAGCGGCCGTAGCCGCCCCGATAGAAGACGAGCGGCCCGCCGGACTCGTCGCCGACCTCCAGCTCGCGCACGTGGCCGACGACGATCCAGTGGTCGCCGGCCTCGTGGACGGTGTCGATGTCGCAGTCGATCCAGGCCAGGACGTCGTTGATGACCGGCGCTCCGCTGCCCGGGGACGGCCGGTAGCCGAGGCCCGCGAACTTGTCGCCCTTGCCGGCGAAGACGCGGCAGACGTCCTCCTGGTCATCGCCCAGCACGTTCACGACGAAGTGCCCTGCCGCCTCGACCTTGGGGTAGCTCGACGACGTCTTCGCCGCGCAGAACGCCACCAGCGGCGGGTCGAGCGAGACCGAGAAGAACGAGCCGACGGCGAGGCCGGCCGGCCCGTCGGGCCCGGCGGCGGTGATGACCGTGACCCCTGTGGGGAAATGCCCGAGGACCTGCCGGAACCGGGCGCCGTCGACGGCTGATCTGACGGGTCGTTCGGAACTCACGCCCGTGACCCTAGAGGCCCGGCCGTCAGTCGGGTCGTGACGCCGTCAGCCGCCGAGCGAGATCGTGAGGCCCTCGGCGGCGGCGAGCACCTCGGACACCGAGGTGCCGGTGGCCTTCGTCTGCACGTCGGCGAGCAGGGCGTCGAGCTGGTCGTCGCTGCGGCCCGGATCGTGGTGGAACATCACGAGGCGCTTGGCGGCGGCCTCCTGAGCCACGAACAGCGCGTAGTCCGCCGTGCAGTGGCCCCAGTAGTACTTCTCGGCGAACTCGGCCTCCGTGTATTGGGCGTCGTGGATGAGCACGTCGACTCCGTCGCACAGCTCGAGCACGTCGTCGGAGACGACGTGGCTGCCGTCGTGGGGCATCTGGTGGTCGGACAGGTAGGCGACCGAGTAGCCGCCCAACTCGACGCGGTAGCCGTTGTTCGACCCGACGTGGGGCACCGAGCGCACCCGGATCTTCGCGCCGTCGACCTCGAGGTCCTCGCTGGAGGCGTCGTGGAACTCCATCTGGCCGTAGAGCTGCTCGACGGTGACAGGAAAGAACGGGGGGCAGATGAACCGGTGGAACGCCTCGGCCACGCTGCCGTTCTCCTGGCGCGGGCCGTAGATGTCGAGGCGGGCACCCTCCTTGAGGATGGGCGTGAAGAACGGCAGACCCTGCACGTGGTCCCAGTGGAGGTGGGTGACGAGCGCTGAGCCCTTGAAGGTGCCGTCGTTGGCCTGGGTCTCGCCGAAGAACCGCAGCCCGGTGCCGAGGTCGAGGATGATCGGCTCGTGGCCGGGCGATTCGAGGGCCACACACGACGTGTTACCGCCGTAGCGGCGGTTGCAGTCACTGGGACAAGGGGTCGAGCCCCGGGTCCCGTAGAACGTCACGTTCAGCAACGGTTCCCCCATCACCGCCCTCCACGTGTCCGGGACGTTACCCAAGCGTGTCCGACCGCAGCACTGACTGTGACCACAATCACCGCCCTGCGTTAGCGTCCGCCACATGACGGCCGTCACGGAGGGGACCATCCAGGCAAACGGGGTGACGTTCGCCTACAGAGCGGCCGGTGACGAGGCCGCTCCACTGGCGCTGCTGCTCCACGGGTTCCCCGACTCGGCCCACACCTGGCGCCATCTCTTGCCCCTCCTCGCCGGTGCCGGTTACCGCGCCGTCGCCCCCTGGTTACGGGGCTACGCCCCGTCGACGGTACCCAGCGAGCCCTGCTACCAATCGGCCGTGATCGGCCTCGATGCCGTGCGCCTCTACCAGGCGCTGACCGGTGGCGACGGGCGCGACGCCGTGCTCGTCGGCCACGACTGGGGCGCGTTCGCCGGCTACGCCGCCGTGCAGCACGCCGAGGCGCCGTGGCGCCGTCTCGTCACGATGGCGCTGCCTCCCATGGCGGCCCTGGCCCAGGGGTTTCTGTCCTACGACCAGTTGCGCCGCTCCTGGTACATGTTCTTCTTCCAGCACCCGCTGGCCGAAGTGGCGGTGCCGGCCGACGACCTGGCCTTCATCGAGCGCCTGTGGGCCGACTGGTCGCCCGGCTACGACGCCGCCGAGGACCTGCCCGCGGTCAAGGACGCGCTGCGGGCGCCGGAGAACCTGGCCGCAGCGCTCGGCTACTACCGGGCGGCGATCGGCGCCACCGGGCTGAGCGACGATCCCGAGGTGGTGGCGCTGCAGGCGGCCGCCGACGGCGGATCCCCGCCGATACCCACGCTGTACCTGCACGGCGCCGACGACGGGTGCATCGGGGCCGACCTGGCCGCCGCTGTCGCCGAATTCCTGCCGACCGAGGGGTCGCACGCCGAGGTCGTCCCGGGCGCCGGCCACTTCCTCCACGTCGAGCGACCCGACGAGGTGGGCCGCCTGGTGCTCGACTTCGTGGGCGAGCCCCAGCGCTAGCCATCCTCGGGGGAAGCTGCGCGCCGCGTCAGGTCGGCTGGGGGCTGCGATCCGGGGAGCCAGCTCGACGCAAGGCAGCGGCCAGGAAGGCAGCGGAGAGCGGAGATATCCACACGGGCCTCGCGTCGACACCGGAGAAGCGCCACCCCTCGGACGTGCGCACGACATCGAAGTGGTAGGTCTCGCCCAGCGCGTACTTCCTCGGCGGAGCCGGCAACGCCTCGTCGCTGGCCGGCGCAGCGAAGTTCACGACCAGGTTGGCGCGAACCTCGGCCCGGTCGCCGTCCAGCTCGACGAGCACGTTGGTGATGATGTGCTGGGTGGGCTCGTCGGGGTGGTGGTTGCGGCTGGCTTGGGCGATGAGCGCCTCTCGTCCCTCGGCAGTGCCGCCCGGTGTCCGTACCGTCGCCTCCTCGATGAGGAGCGATCGCATCTCGTCGAAGCGGCGGTCGTCCAGGAACAGTCCGAGGCGGTAGACGAGGTTGGTGATCTCGCTGTGGTCCACGAGCTGTTGGACCTGCTGTTGCTGCTGCTCGGCATCGACGGTGGTGGTCATGGGGTTCCTCCTGCGCCAGTTACGTTGGCCGGTCCAACATTGGTTCGACCAGCGATATTCCCAGACTCATGGGTGCAACCAATGAACTTGTTAGGGTGCGCGCATGGAGATCGCTGGCCGCAGCGCACCGGCACGGCTGCGGGCCATGCCCAGCTGGTTGATCAACCAGGCGGCGCTTCCTGCCAACCGGCTGGTGACCGAAGGACTGGCCGGCGCGGGGATGCGCCGCTACCACTTCTCGCTGCTGGCCGCGCTCGATGAAATGGGACCGGCCAGCCAGGCCGATCTCAGCCGCGGGACCACCATCGATGGCAGCGACATGGTGGCCGCGGTCAACGAGCTGGTCGAGCAGGGCCTGGTCGAGCGCACGCAGGATCCGACCGACCGGCGCCGCAACGTCGTGACCATCACGCCGGCCGGCCGGCGGCAGCTCCGCACGCTGGATCGGCTGCTGGGCAAGGCGCAGGGTGAGCTGCTCGCCCCGCTGTCCGGCGAGGAGCGGAAGCAGCTGGTCGACCTGCTCACCCAGGTCGTCGACCACCACGCGGGGACCGGCGCGGGACCACGCGCCCGCTCATCCTCCCGATAGGAATCGGGCAGAACCGCAGTCGACCTTGCCGACCTCCCGTAGACGTGAAGGCATCGGGTGGGGCGGTGGCGGGCCGGTCGGCGTCAGGGGAGGGCGAGGGCCGTGCCGTCGTCGACGGCCAGGCCGTCGGCGACCAGCCCGGCGGCCACGCGGGTGGCCCGGGCGGGGTCGCCGGGCCAGCCCATGACGACCGGCAGGTCGGCGTGGACCACCGGGGCGCGGCACATGGCGTCGACCAGGCGTCCCCTCCCCTGCCGGTCCGACCCCGCGAAGCGGCTCTGGCCGAGGCTCACGCCCGCAGAGCCGTCGGCCGGGTCCGGCCCGGCCAGTCCGGCACGCGCCCACGCGCAACCCGAGCGGACGGGGCACGCCGGGCAGCGGGGACCGCGACGCCGGCACACGGTGGCGCCCAGTTCCATCACCGCCTGGTTCCACAGCCACGCCCAGCCGGCGGGCACGAGCGCGTCCGCCGCGGCCTGGGCCTCGGTGACGGTCAACGGCCGTCCCGACAAACGGGCGAGCACCCTGCCCACGTTCGTGTCGACGACACCCACCTGCCGTTCGAACGCGAAGGCCAGCACCGCCCGAGCCGTGTAGGGCCCGATGCCCGGCAGGGCGAGCAGCGCCGCCAGGTCGGCCGGCAGCCGCCCGCCGTGGCGCTCGGCCACGGCAACGGCGCAGCGGTGGAGGTTGACGGCCCTCCGGTTGTAGCCCAGCCCCGTCCACAGGCGGACGACCTCGCCCGCCGGGGCGGCGGCGCACGCGGCGGGGGCCGGGAACCGGTCGAGGAACGCCGTGTAGTAGCCGACCACGCGCTCGACGCCGGTCTGCTGGGCCATCACCTCGGACACGAGCACGGCCCACGGGTCGCGGGTGGCGCGCCACGGCAGGTCCCGCAGCGCGGCGTCGCCCCAGGCCAGGACGGCCGAGGGATCGACGGTGGGCGGCTGGTCCCCGGCGGCGACGCTCACGGCTCAGACGGCGTGGGTGCGCCACACGCCGGTGATGTACGGGAACGGGAACGTGACCCGCCCGGCCAGGTCCGGGTGGGTGCGGGCCAGCTCCCGGACCCGGTCGAGCACGACCTCCCGGGCCCCGGGCGCGAGCGCCCCCACCACGCTGACCGACGCCGCCCGGTCGACGAGCAGGTCGGGGTCGCAGGGTTGCGCCCAGGCGTGGCGCCAGGTCTCGACCGGGGCGAAGGCCCCGTCTCCGGCGGAGGCCACGAGGGCCGCGTAGTCGACCTGGTAGTACGAGTCGTAGGGGCGCGCTGCGGGGCCGTCCACCAGCAGGTCGCCGAAGCGGCGCACCCAGTCGACGTCGCGGTCGCGCATGTTCCAGACGAGGAACAGGTGGCCACCCGGGCGCAGCACCCGGCGCATCTCCGCCAGCGCCGCGGGCGGGTCGAACCAATGGAACGCCTGGGCGACGGTCACGGCGTCGACCGACGCGTCCGGCAGCGGCAGGCTCTCGGCCGTGCCCTCCAGCACCTCGACGCCGAGGCCGGCGGCCTCCAGCCGGGCCCGCATCCCGGCCACCGGCTCGACCGCCACCACCTGGGCGCCGGAGGGCACGAGGACGCGGGTCAGCTTGCCGGTGCCAGCCGCCAGATCGAGCACCCGCCGGCCGGGGCCGATGCCGCCGTGGCCCACGATGTGGGCCACGGCCTCGGGGGGGTACGACGGCCGGGCCCGCTCGTAGGCGGCGGCGTTGACGTCGAAGCCCCGCACCTCGCTCTTCACGTGCCGCTCTTCACGTGCCGTCGCCCGTGAACACGTCGTCGCCGTAGGGGAACCCACGTGCGGGGGCGAACTCGGCCTTCCAGACCATCAGCCGGCGCTTGAAGTAGCAGACCTCCTCCTCCCGCTGGTTGATGCCCTTCGTCTCCACGGTGACGATGCCGCGCTTGCCGTCGGACGTCTCCTTCTTCTCGAGCACCCTCGTCGCCGCGTAGATCGTGTCGCCGTGGAACGTGGGCTTGGCGTGCTTGAGCGTCTCGACCTCGAGGTTCGCCACGGCCGAACCGCTCACGTCCGGCACGCTCATGCCGAGCACCAGCGAGTACACGAGATTGCCCACCACCACGTTGCGCTTCTGGACGGTCTCGTTCTCCGCGTACCACTCGTTGGTGTGCAGCGGGTGGTGGTTCATCGTGATCATGCAAAAGAGGTGGTCGTCGTATTCGGTGATCGTCTTGCCGGGCCAGTGCCGGTAGACGTCGCCCACCTCGAAGTCCTCGAGGTGACGGCCGAACGGGCGGTCGAGGGTTGCCATGGCCGACACGGTACGGAGCGCCGCCCGCGGCGGGCCAGCGGGCGCCGTGGGCCACACTGCGGGCGACGCGACGCGACGGGTGGACCTCTTGACTACGGCGCCGACGACATCGCCGTCCAGGTGCCGACGGAGTGGAGCGACGTCACCGGCGCCTTCGCCGTCCTGCTCGCCGGGTAGGGCCGACCGCCGCCGGTCCCTGACGGTCGGTCACGAACACCCGTTACGGCCGGTAGGTGGCACTACCGTCAGGGGCATGACCGCGCCCGACCTGAACGCCGCCGCTTCCGCCGTCGAGCTCGCCCGTGACGTCGTCGGGCAGGGCCTCGCCCACCTCGCCGCCACCGGATCGGTCGACGCGGACCAGGCCGTCGCCTACGACCTCGCCCACGCGGCCGCCGCCGTCGAGACCGCCCGCACGCTGCTCGACTACGGCGCCAAGGGCGACGACGAAGCGAGGATCACGATGGCGTTCGCCGCCGAGGCCGTGGCGGACGTGGCGGGCAAGGTCTACGGGTGCGAGGCGGCTTGGGGCGTCGACGTCACCGCCCTCGATGACGCTCGCGGGTTCGTGGCCGCCTACCGCGATCCGGCGTTCCTGGCCTCGATCGAGGGGACCGGTCCCCGCCACCTCGACGACGACTTCGAGCTCGTGCAGGACACGTTCCGCCGCTTCGCCGAGGACAAGATCCGCCCGGTCGCCGAGCACATCCATCGCGAGAACGCCGACATCCCCGAGGACGTGATCGGCGGGCTCGCCGAGCTCGGAGCGTTCGGCCTGTCGGTGCCCGAGGAGTACGGCGGCTTCGCCGCCGGGGGCGAGAGCGACTACCTGGGCATGGTCATCGCCACCGAGGAGCTGTCGCGGGGCTCGCTCGGCGTGGGTGGCTCGCTCATCACCCGGCCCGAGATCCTCACCCGCGCGTTGGTCAAGGGCGGCACCGAGGCCCAGAAGCAGGAGTGGCTGCGGAAGCTGGCCACCGCCGAGGTCATGGCGGCCGTGGCGGTCACCGAGCCGGACTTCGGCTCGGACGTGGCCGGCATCAAGACGACGGCCACGAAGGTCGACGGCGGCTGGCTGATCAACGGCGTGAAGACCTGGTGCACGTTCGGCGCCCGGGCCGACGTGCTCATGCTGCTGGCCCGCACCGACCCCGACCGCTCGAAGGCCCACCGGGGCCTGTCGCTGTTCATCGTGCCGAAGGCCCGGGCCGAGGGCCACGGCTTCACCCAGATGCAGGAAGCCGGCGCCGACGGCGGCGCGCCCGGCGGCGGCCGCATGGAGGGGTCGCCGATCGACACGATCGGCTACCGCGGCATGCACTCCTACGAGATCGCCCTCGACTCGTGGTTCGTGGCCGACGACAAGCTCGTCGGCGGCGACGACGGCCTCGGCAAGGGCTTCTACCTGCAGATGGCCGGCTTCGAGAACGGCCGGCTGCAGACCGCGGCCCGGGCGATCGGCGTGATGCAGGCCGCGTACGAGGACGCCCGTCAGTACGCGCTCGACCGGGCCGTGTTCGGGCACCCCATCGCCGACTACCAGCTCACGAAGGTGAAGTTGGCCCGGATGGCCGTGACGATCCAGGCCACCCGCCAGTTCTCCTACGCCGTGGGCCGCATGATGGCCAAGGGCGAGGGCTCGATGGAGGCGGCGATGGTCAAGGCCTACGTCTGCAAGGCCGCCGAGTGGGTCACCCGCGAGGCCATGCAGATCCACGGCGGCTACGGCTACGCCGAGGAGTATGCGGTGAGCCGGTACTTCGTCGACGCCCGGGTGCTGTCGATCTTCGAGGGTGCGGACGAGACGCTGTGCCTCAAGGTGATCGCCCGGCGCCTCGTGGAGCCGGCCCGGGCCTGAACCACCCGGGTCGCCGGACCCGTCGCCGGTGGCGGTCGCCGGGGTCGCGGAGTCGCCGGATCGCCGGATCGCCGGATCGCCGGCGCCAAGATGGCCCGATGAGCGACGCCGCGGACCTCGAGCCGTTCCCCGAGGGCTGGGACCGGGCCCTCGCCGTCGCCGCCCACCCCGACGACATGGAGTACGGGGGCGCGGCGGCGGTGGCGAGCTGGGCCCGGGCCGGCAAGCAGGTCACATACCTGCTGGTCACGAAGGGCGAGGCGGGGATCGACGCCATGGACCCGGCCGAGGCCGCCGAGGTCCGCATCGCCGAGCAACGGGCCTCCGCCGCAGTCGTGGGCGTCGACGAGGTCGAGTTCCTCGACCACCCGGACGGGATGATCGAGTACGGCCTTCCCCTTCGGCGCGACCTCGCCGCGGCCATCCGCCGGCACCGACCCGAGGTGGTCGTGGCCGTGAACCACCGCGACACCTACGAGGGCGGGTTCCTCAACATGGCCGACCACCGGGCGGTGGGCCAGGCGACGATCGACGCCGTGCGCGACGCCGCCAACCGATGGGTGTTCCCCGAGTTGCGGGAGGAGGGGCACGAGCCCTGGTCTGGCGTCCGCCACCTGGCCGTCATCGCCTCGCCGGCGCCCACCCACGCCGTCGACGTCACCGGCACCTTCGACGTCGGCGTCGAGTCGCTGCGCCTGCATGCCGCCTACCTCGAGGGCCTCGGGGGCCCAGATCCCGCGGCGTTCCTGCGCCGCGCCGCCGAGGGCACCGCCGCACGCTTCGGCGGCAGGCTCGCCGTCGCGTTCGAGCTACTCGCCATCTGAACCCCCATGGTGGCCGCCGGGCGCCTAGGTTCCGGGCATGGAGAGCCTGGAGGGGAAGGTGGCCGTGGTCACCGGGGGCGCGTCGGGGATCGGCCTGGGGCTGGCACGGCGGTTCCTGGCCGACGGCGCCCTGGTGACGATCGCGGACGTGGAGGACGCGGCGCTCGGCGAGGCGGCCGCGGCGCTGAGCGACGAGCACGGCGGCGACCGGGTTCTGGCCGTCCGCACCGACGTGCGCGACCCCGAGGCCGTCGAGGCGCTGGCCGAGGCCACGTTCGAGCGGTTCGGCACGGCCCACGTCGTCTGCAACAACGCCGGCGTGGGGGTCGGCGGCCTGACGTGGACGATCCCCGCCGACCGCTGGCGCTGGATCGTCGAGGTCAACCTGCTCGGCGTCGCCAACGGCATCCGGTCGTTCGTCCCCCGGCTGATCGAGCAGGGCGAGGGCCACGTCGTCAACACGGCGTCGTCCGCCGGCATCCTCACCGGCCCCGGGATGTCGCCCTACTTCGCCACCAAGCACGCCGTCGTCGCGCTGTCCGAGTCGCTGTACTTTGACCTGCAGTACGTCGACGGCGGCGACGGCGTGGGCGTGTCGGTGCTCTGCCCGGAGTGGGTGCGGACCCGCATCGCTGACTCAGAGCGGAACCGGCCTGAGGACGTGTCGGCCATGGTGCTGCCCGAGTCGGCGCCGGACGAGGTCGCCCCGGTGGTTGAGCCGGTCGGGGTACCCGTGGGCGGCGAGGGGGCCGGGGCCGGCGACCCGGCCGATGCCGGGGGCGGCGACCCGGTCGATGCCGGCGCCCTGGGCGGCCCCGGCGACGGCGGCGGCGAGGTCCTCGATCCCCGCACCATCATCCAGGCACTCATCGAGCGCGGCATCGAGCCCGCCGAGGTCGCCGACCAGGTGGCCGATGCGATCCGCAACGGCCGGTTCTGGATCCTCACCCATGAGACGACGCTGCCACTGGCCCGGAAGCGCTGGGACGCCATGGCCTCCGGCGGTCACCCCACGTTCTGGGACGTCACCGTCGAGGGCGCCTGAGGCCGGTCAACCCGCCTCGAGTGCGGCGATCGCCGCAGTAACGGCGAGCGTTCGCCGGGCCTGCTCGACGTGCAGGTTCTCGATCATGCGCCCGTCCACGGTGACCACCCCGCGGCCCTCGGCCTCGGCCTGCTCGAACGCCTCGATGATGCGCTGCGACCGGTCGATCTCGGCCTCGGTGGGGGCGAACACGCGGTTGCACGGCTCCAGCTGGCTGGGGTGGATGAGCGTCTTGCCGTCGAAGCCCATCTGGCGGCCCTGGAGGCACTCGGCCTCGAAGCCGGCGGCGTTCTTGATGTCGTTGTAGACGCCGTCGAGGATCACCTTGCCGGTGGCCCGCGCGGCCAGCAGCGAGAGCCCGAGGCCCGCGAGCAGGGGCTGACGGCCGGGCACGTGTTCGGCCTGCAGCTCCTTGGCCAGGTCGTTGGTGCCCATGACCAGCACGGCGACCCGCTCGCTGGCCGCGCACACCTCCTCGGCGTGCAGCGTGGCGACCGGCGTCTCGAGCATCGCCCAGATGACCGTACGCTCGGGCGCCCCGCCGGCCTCGAGCGCCTTCTCGATGGCGTGCACGGCCTCGGCCGAGTCCACCTTGGGCACGACCACGGCGGCAGGCCCGGCGGCGGCCACGGCGCGGACGTCGTCGTCGTGCCACGGCGTGCCGATGCCGTTGACCCTGATGGCGACCTCGCGGCGGCCGTAGCGGCCCGACGTGGCGGCCTCGCAGACCCGGTCGCGGGCGCTGGCCTTGGCGTCGGGGGCGACAGCGTCCTCGAGGTCGAGGATCAGGGCGTCGGCGGGCAGGCCCGCCGCCTTCTCGAGCGCCCGCTCGTTGGCGCCCGGCATGTAGAGCACCGACCGGCGGGGACGGAGCGCGAGGTCACCGGTGCCGGCCATCGCTCAGCCCTCCCCCGCGTCGTCGGCATAGGCCTTGGCCAGCTCGGGGTCCTTGGCGGCGAGCGCGTCGGCCAGCTCGACGATGACCCGGCACTGCTTCACCGAGGCGTCGTCCTCCATCTTGCCGTCGAGCATGATCGCGCCCGTACCGTCACCCATGGCGGCGATGACCCGGCGGGCGTGGCGGACCTCTTCGCGCGGCGGCGAGAACACGCGCCGGGCGATGTCGATCTGCACGGGATGCAGGCTCCAGGCACCGACGCAGCCGAGCAGGAACGCGTTGCGGAACTGGTCCTCGCAGGCCACGACGTCCTTGATGTCGCCGAAGGGCCCGTAGAACGGCAGGATGCCGTTGGCGGCGCAGGCGTCGACCATGCGGGCGATCGTGTAGTGCCACAGGTCCTGCTGGTACGCCGGGCGGTCCGCCTCGACGTCGCCGCCGGGCGGGTCCTGGCGCACGAGGTAGCCGGGGTGGCCGCCCCCGACCCGTGTCGTCTTCATACGGCGGCTGGCGGCCAGGTCGGCCGGGCCCAGCGACAGGCCCTGCATGCGGGGGCTGGCGCCGCAGATCTCCTCGACGTTGGCCACGCCCCGGGCCGTCTCCAGCAGGGCGTGCAGCAGGATGGGCCGGTCGAGCCGGGCCTTCGCCTCCAGCTGGGCGACGAGCCGGTCGACGTAGTGGATGTCCTCCGGCCCCTCCACCTTCGGCACCATGATCACGTCGAGCTTGTCGCCGATGGCCGTGACGAGCCGGGTGAGGTCGTCGAGGACCCACGGCGAGTCGAGGCTGTTGACCCGCGTCCAGAGCTGGGTGTCGCCGAAGTCGGTGCTCCGGGCGATGGTGACCAAACCCTCGCGGGCGGCCTCCTTGCGGTCGGCCTGGATGGCGTCTTCCAGGTTGCCGAGAATGATGTCGACCTTGGCGGCGATGCTCGGCACCTTGGCCGCCATCTTCTCGTTGCTCGGATCGAAGAAGTGGATCATCCGCGACGGCCGGAACGGGATGTCGTGCACCGGGGCGGGCGCACCGACCGCCAGCGGCCGGAAGAAGTCCTTCGGGGAACGCATCGATCCTCCACAGCGCAGACCACAGCTGACCCGCACACCCTACGAAGGCGGGCCCGTGGCGGCCCAAGTGGCAGAGCGTGGCCGGGCCCGGAAGACCCGTCAGGCGGCCAGGTCGGCGGGAAGGACCGGCTCGGTGACGAGGTGCTCGAATCGGGCCGGGTCGCCCCCCACCCAGGCCCGGCACAGCGCCAGGCCTTCGGTGTAGCAGTGGCTGTAGGAGCGCCAGGTCGGGTCCGTCAGGAACGACACGGCCTTCGTCGCCCGCTCGTGCGGCAGCAGCGCCCAGCGCTCCAGGTAGGCCACGACCTCCTCGACCGGCATGCCGCGCTCGTGGAGGTGGATCGCGGCGTTCGAGCGCACCCACGACAGGGCCTCGGCCGCCTCGGCCACCCGGCCGGCGACCTCGGCGTCGTAGCGCACGCCCAGCGGGCGCAGGTGCTCGGCCACGATCGGCTCGGGTCGGCGGCCGAAGGCGACCTCGGCGCCCAGGTCGGCGAGCCCCTCGGCCACCGTGCACTGGGGCGTGCCGACGAGGAAGATCGTCTCCTCGAGCCAGCGTCGGCGCCGCACCAGGCCGACCTCCTTGCGGGTGTGCTCGGTGTGGTGGCCCGGGTAGGCCTCGTGCGCGACCAGGTGGCCGAGCGACAGCGACAGCACGGGCAGGTCGACGTTGATCGCCACCCGGCTGCGCAGCCCGCCCTCGTAGTAGTTGAAGCCCGACCAGGGCTTGCCCGTCTCGAACATCCACTCGACGTGCTCCCCATCGGGCAGGCCGAAGAGGTCCCGTGTGCGCTGGCGCAGGTCGTCGGCGAGCGAGCGGATCGCCGGCTCCAGCGCCTCGGTCGGCACGGCGTGGGCCTCGCGCCAGGCGATGTAGCGCTCGCGCAGCGGGCCGGTGCCCGGCAGCACCTCGTCGAGGGCGGCGTGGGCGGCGGAGAAGCGGTCCTCGTCGACGAGGGCCGGGCGGGCGCCGTAGGAGGCCTCGACCTCGTCGAGGTACCCGATCGCGTCGCCGGCGAGCGTGCGGGCGCTGGTGCGCAGGCCGGCGGCCTGGGCCCGGATCCAGCGGCGGCGTCCGGCGTCGACGTCGCCTGAGCCGACGCCGGCGTCGAGGTCGGCCATCAGCCGGCCGGCGTCGGCGGCCAACTCGCCCGGTGGGCGGATCGGCTCGGCGGCGACCCGGTCCGCCAGCTGGGGCGGGCCGTAGTAGGCGTCGACGAACCCGTCGACGTGGCGCCCGAGCCGCAGCCCCAGCTCGATGTAACGCTCGACGACCCCGGTGCCGGCCATGCGACGACGCTACCGGCCGGGCTCTCCGGGGGTCAGTAGGTGCCGCCGAGCTTGCGGTGGTCCCACGAGACGACGCGGCTCACGTCGATGATCACGCCCACCCGCTTGGCACCGGTCGTCTCGAGGTAGGGCTGCATCTCGTCGGTCAAGGGCGCGATGTAGCGGTCGAACACGCTCCGCCCGATCGCCATGACGCCGTCGTGGTCCCGCACGAGCGTCGCCGTGCCCACCAGCTCGACACCCTTCAGCTCCTCGTAGGCGTCGCCGGACTCGACGAGCGCCGTGATCTGCGGGTTACGCCCGAGGTTCAGGACCTTCTGCGACCGCCCGAACGTCCAGAACGCCGGCTTGCCCTCGACGAAGCCGTACCACATCGCCACGAGGTGGATGCTGCCGTCGTGGTTGAGCGTGGCCACGTTCATCGTGTGGCGGCCATCGAGGAACGCGGCCTGCTCCTCGTCGGTCATGCGGATCAGGTCGCGACGCTTCATGGCCCGGAGTCTGACGTTCCGTCAGATGGGCCGCCAGCCGGCGGGGTCAGGCCGTCCAGGGGCGGAGCAGCTCGGGTGGCGCCGGGCACGGCGACCGGCGCGGCTCGATGGCGCGGTCCGCGGCGGCGACGGGCAGGACCTCCATGTCGGGGGCCAGGCGCACGGCGGCGTCGAACAGCGGTCCCGGCAGCCGGCGGCCGAGGCCCACCACGAGCCACACGGGCACGTCCCGGGCGCGGGCGTCGGCGACCGCCTCCCCGGTGCCGGGAGCGACCAGTGCGGCGTCGGGGCCCACGGCCCCCGCCTCGACGGCCACGACGGTCGGGCCGGTGCCCGGCTCGTCGTCGTCCCGGCCGTAGGGATCGAGGACCGGCTCGCCGTCACGCCCGCGGGCCGCGGTCTCGGTCGCCGCGCCGGCAGCGCGCCCGGCGGGCGGGTCGGGCTCGGCCGGGCCGAGCGCCGCGGACGCCTCGACCATGGCCGGCACGTCGAAGGGTGGATCGTCGGCCTCGACCACGACCAGGTCGTCGCGCGCCGCCGCCAGGCGGTCGGCCAGCTCGGAGCCGCCCGCGGGATCGGGCACCACGATCACGCTGGCCCGCTCGGGAACGTCGAGCGCCAGTGCCCGGCGGACGTCGTCGTCGCCCAGCTCGCGGGCGACGTCCCAGGCCTCGCTGCGAGCGTCGGAGGCATCGAGCAGCCGGGCGCAGGCCCACCACAGGGTGCCGGCACCGGGGTGGCGGTCGAGCAACCGGCGGCACGACATGACGAGCCCGAGAGGGTCCTCGGCCAGCACGCCCAGCACCATGGCCGCCTCCCGGGCCAGCACGCGCTGGTCGAGCCCCCGGGCCCGGGCCACCGCTCGCAGGCGTTCGATCGGATGCACCAGCGCGACGGTAGCGGGGTGGGGCACCGGAGGGGCCGGCGGATCAGGCGCCGGGCTTCC
This sequence comes from Acidimicrobiales bacterium, assembly GCA_035296625.1. Classification (GTDB taxonomy): domain Bacteria; phylum Actinomycetota; class Acidimicrobiia; order Acidimicrobiales; family VFJN01; genus DATCLS01. The sequence goes on from DATHAO010000034.1 coordinate 53,926, forward strand.
AGATCATGAGGTAGAGCATCACCAGGAACAGCACGGTGAGGATGGCGAGGCCCGTGTCGACGTCGACGGCGGCGCCGCCCCGGCCGCTGCGCCAGGCCCGCCGGGTGCGGCCCCTGGTGTACGTGGGCAGGACCATGGCGTGGAACACCCCGTTCATGGCGATCCACACCAGGAACGCGAGCGAGATCCACGTATCGGAGAACTCCCAGACGTCGTCGCTCGTGACGACGAGCAGGATGCCGAACAGGCCCGCGAGGATCAGAGCGGGCGCGTAGACGACGCGGCCGGCCCGGCGCAGCACGGCGGCCGCCCCCTCGTCCCCGCCCGGCAGCACGCCGATGGCAGCCGGCGCGAACGCGACCACGATCGAGGCGATGTGAAGGAAGAAGAAGATCTTGTAGGTGGTGGACACGAAGCCTCCCTCAGGCCCGGCGACGGGCGTCCGATCCGGAACCTAGCTCGCCGCCGCCGCCCCACCGGGCACCCCCCGGTGAGTCGAATCTGCCCGGCGAGAACCGCTCGCGCTACCGTCTGCCGCCGTGGCGACCGACCCCCCTGGTGACCTGCGCCTGACGCCGCTCGGCGGCGAGCCGCGGACGCTCGACGCCTGGCTGACCACGTTCCATCTCGCGGCTGTCGTGCTCGATCCCTACACCTACGAAAGCGCCTGGCTGCTCGAGACCGCAGGGCGCATCCTGGAGGCCTTCCGCGGGGCCGACTGCCGCATCGCGTTCGTGGTGACGGCCGGGCCCGACCAGGCGCGCGAGTTCCTCGGTCCCTGGGCCGATCGCGTGCTGACCTTCACCGACGACCGGCTGGAGCTCGTGAAGGCGCTGGGCCTCAACGAGCTGCCCGCGTTCGTGCACCTGCGCCAAGACCGCTCGGTCGCCGGCGTGGCCGAGGGCTGGGACCCGCCCGAGTGGCGGCAGGTCGCCTCGGTCCTCGCCAAGGACATGAGCTGGACCCGGCCCACCTTCCCGGTCGCCGGCGACCCCGCCCCCTACGCGGGCTCGCCCGCCCTGGGCTCGTAGCGCCGGCCTCCCGGGGGCGAACGTTGTCCAGAATCCGGCGCCCGGAGCGGGGCGCGTGCACAACATTCGACTGAGAGAGCCGCTCCACGCGAGCCCGGCCGGCGGGCGGGCGGCTCAGCGGCGGATCCCCCCGCGCGCCATGCCCAGCACGTCGAGCGCCGTGTCCAGCTCGGCGTCGGTGAGCAGGCCCCGCTCGGTGGCGATCTCGCGGACGCTGCGCCCGGTCTTGACGCTCTCCTTGACCACCTCGGCCGCCTTCTCGTAGCCGATGTAGGGGTTGAGCGACGTGCCGAGCGACGGGCTGGACTCGGCGTAGGCCCGGCAGCGCTCGACGTCGGCCTCGATGCCTGCCACGCAGCGCTCGGCGAACAGCTGGACCACGTTGGCCAGCAGGCGGACCGACTCGAGCAGGTTGCGGGCGATGACCGGCATGTAGACGTTCAGCTCGAAGTTTCCCTGCGAGCCGGCGAAGGCCACGGTGACGTCGTTGCCGATCACCTGGGCCGCGACTTGGGTCATCGCCTCGACCAGCACCGGGTTCACCTTGCCGGGCATGATCGACGAGCCCGGCTGCAGGTCCGGCAGGCGGATCTCGGCCAGGCCGGTGCGCGGCCCGCTCGCCATCCACCGCACGTCGTTGCCGACCTTGACCAGCGACACCGCGAGCGTGCGCAGATGGCCCGACAGCTCGACGAGGGCGTCGCGGGCGCCGTGCACGGCGAAGTGGTCCGTCGCCTCGGCGAGCGGCAGGTCGAGCTGGTGCGCCAGGCGCTCGATGACCGAGCGGGCGAACTGCGGCGGGCAGTTGATGCCGGTGCCCACCGCCGTGCCGCCGAGGGGCAGCTCGCCCACCCGACCCAGGCACGAGCGGATGCGCACGGCGCCCTGCTCGACCTGGACCGCGTAGCCGCCGAACTCCTGGCCGAGCGTGACCGGCGTGGCGTCCATCAGGTGGGTCCGCCCGGACTTCACGACCTCGGCGAACTCGTGGGCCTTCGCGCCGAGCGCCCGGACGAGGTAGTCGAGCGCCGGCAACAGCGACCGGTGGACCTGCTCGGCGGCCGCCAGGTGGATCGCCGAGGGGAACACGTCGTTCGACGACTGCGAGGCGTTGACGTGGTCGTTGGCGTGGACCGGCCGGCCGAGGCGCTCGGATGCCAGGTTGGCCAGGACCTCGTTGGCGTTCATGTTCGAGCTCGTGCCGGACCCGGTCTGGAAGACGTCGACCGGGAACTGGTCGTCCCAGTCGCCCTCGGCGACCTCGTCCGCCGCTTGCGAGATCGCGGCCCCGACCTCGGCGTCGAGCACGCCCAGATCGGCGTTGACCAGCGCGGCCGCCCCCTTGATGCGGGCGATGGCGGCGATCAGCGACCGCTCCAGGCCCATGCCCGAGACCGGGAAGTTCTCGACGGCGCGCTGGGTCTGGGCGCCCCACCGGGCGGTGGTGGGCACCCGTACCTCGCCCATCGTGTCGTGCTCGATGCGGAAGTCGCCGTCGCCGTCGTCGTCGGGGTCCTGCGGAAGGTCGGTCATCGGTACCGACCTACCCCACGTCTCCCGGAGCAAGCAACCCCCCCCGGTGCCGTCCCGCGGGCGGGCCCGGCCTGGGCGGCAGAAGTGATCCGTTCGGGGACGAAGATCTACGGTCCCGCCCGTATGGCCCCGCTCACGATGTGGGACGAGGCGAACACCCAGACGAACCTGCCCGCCGAGATCAAGATCGCCGCGGTCGACGGTGATGCGTACAAGCTGCTGTTCATGGCCAAAGGCGGCGGCTCGGCCAACAAGAGCTTCCTGTTCCAGGAGACGAAGGCCGTGCTGAACCGGGCCGGCCTCATGCGGTTCCTCGACACGAAGCTCCGGGCGCTCGGTACCGCCGCCTGCCCGCCGTACCACCTGGCCGTGGTCGTCGGCGGCACGTCGGCCGAGATGGCGCTGGAGACGGCCAAGCTGGCGTCGGCGCGCTACCTCGACTCGCTCCCCCGCCAGGGGAGCGGCGCCGGCCACGGGTTCCGCGACGTCGAGCTCGAGGTCGAGGTGCTGGCTCTGGTGCAGTCCTTCGGCATCGGCGCCCAGTTCGGCGGCAAGTACTTCTGCCACGACGTGCGGGTGGTCCGCCTCCCGCGCCACGGCGCCTCCTGCCCGGTGGCGGTCGCCGTATCGTGCTCGGCCGACCGCCAGGCCCTCGCCAAGATCACCCACGACGGCGGCTACCTCTAGGAGCTGGAGCACGACCCCGCCCGGTTCCTGCCCGAGGTCGACGACACGTCGCTCGGGGACGACGTCGTGCGGGTCGACCTGTCCCAACCCATGGACGCGGTGCGTGCCGAGCTGTCGCGCTACCCGGTGACGACGCGCCTATCGCTGTCGGGGCCGATGGTCGTGGCGCGAGACATCGCGCACGCCAAGATCAAGGAGCGCCTCGACGCCGGTGAGCCGATGCCGCAGTACCTGCGGGACCACTGCGTGTACTACGCCGGCCCGGCCAAGACGCCCGAGGGCATGGCGTCGGGCTCGTTCGGGCCGACGACCGCCGGGCGCATGGACGCCTACGTCGAGGAGTTCCAGGCCGCCGGCGGGTCGATGGTCATGCTGGCCAAGGGCAACCGCTCGCAAGAGGTGACCGACGCGTGCAAACGCACGGCGGCTTCTACCTGGGCTCGATCGGGGGGCCGGCCGCCCGCCTGGCGCAGGACTGCATCCGCAAGGTCGAGGTGCTCGAGTACCCCGAGCTGGGCATGGAGGCCGTTTGGCGCATCGAGGTCGAGAACTTCCCGGCCTTCGTGGTCGTCGACGACAAGGGCCACGACTTCTTCGACGAGGTCAGCCGCCCGGTCGCCATCCGCCGCTGACCGCGCACTGCCGGCCCGTGCGTGCGGCCGGTGACCCCGGAAGACCTGGTCGGCCGCCCCGCCCGCAGGGCGGCCGACCCGGTTCCCGCCGGACTTCGTGGCCCGAGCCTCAGGCCACGACCTTCGAGGCCAGCACGTCGGCCGGCCGGATCTGGAGGGGCTCCGCCAGGAGGCGATCGGCGTTGGCCGTGAGCGCCGCGGCGATCGGGCCACCGAGGTGCGCCTGGCGCTCGGTGTCGCCCGGGAACGCGTCGACGATCCAGAACGTCGACGGATCGGTGCGCAGGGCGAACCACACGGGCGTGCCGGCCTCCTCGTTCGCCAGCTCGACGGCGCCCGCGAGGAAGTCGGCCACCTCGGCCTCGTAGCCCTCCTTGGCGTGCATCTCCACGACGAGCGCGACCGTCGTCACTGCGTTCCTCCTGGGCATCGGGTCCAGCGGACCCAGTCCGGGACGACCGTACGGGCCGGCACCCACCCGATGGCGTGACGGCGGCGTCAACATTGCTAGCGTTTGCGCCATGCAGATCGGGGTGGTGGCCAGCGACGGGTGCTTTGCCTCCGCGCTCGTGAGCGTGCTCGACATCCTGCGCGTGGCCGAGATGCGGCGGCCCGCCATCGACGAGACGATCCCCCCGCTGGTCGTCGAGGTCGTGGGCGCCCGTCGCCGGGTCACCGCCGGGGGTGGGATCGGGGTGACCGCCGACCGGTCCCTCGCCGAGCTGGACGATCTCGACGTCGTGGTCGTACCCGCGCTCGGCACGATGGACGAGGCCGACACGACCGCGGCGCTCGGCACCGCCGACACGCGGCGTCTCGTGGCCGCGCTCGACCGCCTGGCCCCGTCCACGACCGTCGCCGCGGCCTGCACCGGCGTGTTCCCGCTGGCCGAGGCCGGTCTGCTCGCCCGACGACGTGCGACGACGAGCTGGTGGTTGTGGCCAGCCTTCCGGCGTCGCTACCCGGCCGCGGTGCTCGATGTCGACGCCATGGTGGTCACCGATGGTCGGGCCGTCACGGCCGGCGCGGCGTTCGCCCACATCGACCTCGCGCTCACGCTCGTCCGCCTCGCCAGCCCCCGCCTGGCGCGCGACGTGGCCCGCCTGCTCGTCGTCGACGAACGACCCTCGCAGGCGGTCTACGTGGCGCTCGACCACCTCGTCCACGACGACGAGCTGGTCCGGGCGTTCGAGGCCCACGTCCGCGCCCACCTGCGCGAGCCGCTCGACATCGCGGCGGTAGCCGCGGAGCTGGGCACGAGCCGGCGCACGCTCGAGCGCCGCACCGCCGAGGCCGTCGGTCTCAGCCCGCTGGCGCTCGTGCGGCGGCTGCGGGTCGAGCGGGCGCTCCACCTGCTGCGTAGCACCGACCTCGGCACCGAGGCGGTGGCCGCCGAGGTCGGCTACGCAGGCGCCGCGACGCTGCGGTCGGTCCTGCGGCGGTTCAGCTGACCGGCTTGGGCCGGATGCGGTAGCGCAGCACGAGGAACGGCAGGCCGAAGACCCAGAACGCGTGGTCGGCTCGCAGCTCGTCGCCGTCGACGTGCACGTCGAGCTCCTCGGCGAAGCCGTGGACGGCCAGCGCCGTGAGCTCGCGGCTCTCGGCATCGACCACGGTCAGGTAGTGGCCGGCGTGCGGCAGGGCGCTGCGGCTCGTGAGCGTCAGGCCTCCCCCGGCCCGGGACCGGGGCGCGAGGGTGGCCGTGAAGCTGCCCTGCGGCAGAGGGAACCCCACGCTCACGTAGCCCCGGCCCTCGTGGCGGTAGGTCGTGTAGATGCCGACGTAGATCGGGTCGCCGGTGGCCGCGAACGACCGGATCCAGCCGCGCACCTCCGGCACGCCGTCGCCGTCGAGATCGATCGTGTCGATGCGGCTGCGTACGCCGCGCTGGGCCTCGCGCTGGTTCATCGGCACGTTCGCCTGCCCCAGCGGGCGGGCCACGAGCGTGCGGTAGAGCAGGTACCCGGGCCGCACCCAGGGCCGCCACTCCGGCACGATGTCGAGGGTGTGGGCGGTCGTGCGTTCGTAGAAGCGGCGGACGCGGGGGTCGACGTCCGCGGGGTCGAGGTCGGGGCCAGCGAGGTCGTCGAGCGAGGCGACGATGCCGACGTCGGCGGCGTCGCGGACGTAGGTGCCGCCCAGCACCTCGGCCAGCGTGCGCACGTAGTCGGTGCCGACGTAGCGGGCCCTGGCCTCGAGAGGCACGACGAAGGGCAGGTGGTCGGCGGTCGTGCGCTCGGCCAGCAGGCTCACCTGAGCATCGCGGAAGACCGCGGCCGAGGCCACCCGGTAGGCGGCCACCGTGGCCGCGGCCACGATGGCCCCCGGCATCGCGGGGTCGGCGGCGGCGAGGGCCCGGCCGAGCGCGGCGCCGAACGCCGGCCCGAGGAGCACCTTCTGGGGGCGCAGGCCCGCGGCACCCGCCAGCGCGCCCGCCCCCGTCGCGATCGCCACCGGACCGGCCGGCGTCACGCGCTGGCCGAGCCACCCGGCCGGAGCGGCGAGGGCGGCGCTGGACAGGATGCGGGACCACAGCGGCGGGATCTCGTCGGGGCGCTGCTGGCGGCGGGCGACGACCTCGGCGCAGGCCATGAGCGCGGCGCCGGCGGCGGCGCCGGCCAGGCCCGCGCGCCGGCCCCGGTGCGCCCGCAGGGCAAGGCCCGCCACGGCGCCCATGCCGGCCGTGAACGGGACGCTGCTTCCCCGGTTCCGCCTCGGGGGCCGGTCCGGCTCGGGGACGGGCGTGGCGGGCACGTCGGCGACGCTACCGGTCCCCCACGGCGCACCGCAGCGTCGGAGCCGGCGGCCCGTCGACACCCCTCCGTTCTGGCAGCGATGGTTCGTCACGGGCGAAGCGAGCGCTGCCAGAACGATGGGGACGGACGGTGGCCGGTGGCAGGCGAGGAGTCCCGCCCCCGGCGGATCCGACGAAGGTTTCAGCCGGCGCAGGACTCCACGGTCAACGGGGCCCCGCCGTCGCCGCTCACGACCCGGTCGTCGGGCGCGGCCTCCGCCCACGTCTCGAACGCGACCCGCAGCGAGCTCGTGTCCTCGGCCGTGTCGCCCTCCACGGCCATCGAGGCGCACGAGCGCCCGCCGTCGCGCCACGTCACGGCCCGGTCACCGCCCCAGCCGGAGGCAACCGACCCGGCCGCCTCGTCGCCGAGCTCCGCGGCCAGTACGGCACGCACGGTGCGCATGCCCACGACGCCCTCGTCGAGGGCCTCGCCGTCGACGGCCGGGGCCGCCACGTCGACGCCGCCCTCGCCGGCCAGGTACGCGTCGGGTTCGAGCACCTGCTCGCTCGTGGAGGGCGGCTCGGCGAACGCGCCGTCGAGCGCGTCCTGCCCGCCGTCGTCGAGGAGCGCCTCGACGAACGCCTCGCCGTCGACGTAGGGCGAGATGATCTCCTCGACCAGGGCGAACGGCACGGCGGTGGGGTCGACGCCGCTGGCCAGCTCGGTCTCCTCGGCCAGGGCGGCCGCCCGGTCGTCGTCGGACAAGGCCTGGCGGTAGGCCCGCTCGACGCGGGTGGCGCTGCCCTCCACGAGGGCCGAAAAGCCGTACCAGGTCTCGTCGTCGGCGGCGTCGTACTCGGGGCGGTCCAGGTCGAAGTGCTGGTCGTCGAGGGCGTGGGTCAGCTCGTGGGCGATCGTGATCCGCACGTAGGGGCTGAGCGACGTGCCGCGCACGACCAGCTCCCGTGTCTCGGGGTCGTAGAAGCCGACGACGCCGCCGCCGAGCAGCTCGCGCATGGCCCCGACGACGTCCGCGTCGGGCTCGATCAGCCCGAACGCCGCCAGCAGCACGCCCGCGGTCTCCAGCTCGTCGGCGTCCTCGTCGAAGTCCTCGAGCAGGCGCTGCTCGAACTCGTCGTCCGAGGCCAGGTCGACGGCGACCGGCTCCTGGAAGTCGAGGCCGCGGAGGTCCTCGACATCCGCGCTGATGTCATCGACCGCGGCGCGCAGCTCCGCGTCGGTCGCCTCGGGCAGGGACGTGGTGGTCGCGGCCGTCGGGGGCGGCGACGACGCCCGCTCGCCGGCGTCGTCACCGGTGCCGGCCGACCGGACGGCCAGGGCCGCGCCGAGCAACGCCACGACGGCCACCAGGCCCAGGGCCACGATGAGCCAGCGCCGGGGACGGCCGGGCCCCGCCGGGCCGCCCGGATCGGGAGCCGGGTGGGGCGACGACGGGGGGCCGCCCGGGTCAGGCGCCCGGTCGAGCGACGACGGGGGGCGCGGGTCGGCGGGCGATTGTTGCCACAACGGGGGACCGCCCTCTCCTCCGTGGGCGGCCTCGGCCGGGGCCCACCCGGGTGGAGCCGTGGGCGGGGCCGGCACCGGCCGCCCGGTCGGGGCGAGGGGCGGGCCGCTGGGCCGCGCCGTGGCCCGCCCGGGCGGGGTCTCTGAATGGTCGCGCGGCCCCATGCCGGGCACGGTAGCGGTCGTTCTCCGCCGGGCGGCGGCGAGCCGCCGGCTCCCCACGACCGTGTGGGAGCGGGCGGACCGGGGTACGCACCGGGTGTCACCGCGCCCGCCGCCGGGTGCTCCCCGACCCGCCGGGCTGGAGAGGACCATGAGCGCCACACCGAGGAGCACGAAGGCCATGAGCGACACCGCCGGAGAGCGATCGCCGTCCACCGCCACCGCGGTGACCCCCGCGACCGGGTCCAACGCCGGCACCGGAGCCGACGACGGCGGCGTCGCCGGCGACGTACGCGGCATCGTGGAGGGCGCGCTGTCGGCCGTGGGCCGCGCCGGGACGATCTCGGCCGCCAACGTGGCCGACGCCGTCGAGGGCGCCGGCCGGTCGCTGAGCCGCCGCGTGGTCAATGCCGCCCTCGCCGAGCGCCGGTCGGTGACCGGCCGCGACGATCTCGCCCACGCCCTGGCCGAGAAGCCGACCTCGTCACCCCTGCTGGCCAGCGGCACGGCCGCCGCCATGGCCACGCGGGTGGTGTCCCGCTTCGGCCCGCTTCGGTTCCTGGCCCGCCGCACGCCGATGTGGCTGTTGGCCGGCGCCGTACCGGCGCTGATCGCGTCCGTCGCCCGTGGGTCCGACGAGCTGGGCCTCGTGGCGTCGCACCTCGCCACCCGGGCACGGGCCCAGGGCATCGAGCCCGATCCCGAGCGGGTGCGCCGCGCGGCGGTGCAGGTCGTGTCCGAGTCCGAGGTCGACCCCGAGCGTGAGCCGCGCCACGGGGCGCTGGTCGTGCGCTGGCTGCGGCGGGCGGCCCGGGCTGCCCTGCCGTTCACCGCCGGCGTGGCGACGGCCGACCCGGACGGGATCGCGTCGCGGGCCGCGTCCGTCGACCCGGCCCTCCTGGGCCGCCCCGCCCTGGCCTGACCCGCCCGCCGCCGGTCCGCCTCGCCCTACCGGTCCGCATGGCGCCGGACGGTGCGGGGGGGCCGGCGGAGCGCCTCGGCCGTCCGCCTTCCGGCCGGCTCGGGCGCCAGGCGCACAGACCGGTGAGCGCAGCGGCGAGCCCCGACCGCCCGGCGACGAGTCGGGCGTCCCCACGGGCGCCGACCGGCCGGCGTGGCGACAGGCGTGCCGGGCGAGCGCCGACCCGAGCGGCGACGAGTCGGGCGTTCCCACGGGCGCCGACCGAGCGGCGACGAGTCGGGCGTTCCCACGGGCGCCGACCCGCCGGCCGGCGATGCGTCAGGCGTCCCGGGCCAGCAGCCGGGCGAGCGGGCCCCGGTCGAGTTCGGCGGCCAGCTCCACCAGCGTCGGGTAGATGGCCGCGGCGCCGGCCTCCCGCAGCTCTGCCTCGCTCGTGCCTCCGGTCGTGACGCACACGCAGTCGACGCCCGCCCGCCGGGCGGCCTCCACGTCCCACACGCTGTCGCCCACGGCCAGAGACTCGCCCGGCCCCACGCCGGCCGCAGCCATGGCGGCGGTGAACACCTCCGGCTCGGGCTTGGCGTCCTCGACGTCGCCGGCGCTGGTCACGGCGGACAGCGCGTCGCCGACGTCGAGCATGGCGACGGTGACCTGGACGTCCTCGGGCTCCGACGACGTGGCGAGCACCACCGCCAGCCTCCGTCCGGCCAGTTCACGCACGAGCTCCCGGGCGCCGGGCAGCAGCCGCACCTCCGCCCGCAGCCCATCGAACTCCCGTCGCCACGCCTTCTTCACGTCATCGTGGGCCTCGCCGATCAGCGCCTCCATGAGCTGGCCGGAGCCCTGTCCGATGCGGCGGTGGATCCAGGCCGTGGGCACGTCAAAGCCATGGGCGGCGAACGCCCGCTTCCAGGCCAAGGCGTGGTGGTAGTTCGAGTCGACGAGCGTGCCGTCGGCATCGAGGAGGACAGCGGAGCGAGCCATGGCCGTCCGCTACCCCACCCCGGGCCCGGCCACCGGGTTCGTCCGCCGCGCTGCGCAAGAGCGGCTGACCGGCGCCCACAACGGGAAGGACGTTCGCATGGCCAACGACCGGTCCGGCAGTTACGTGAACCCGGCGGGCGACTTCACGCGGGACACGAACTACATCACGACCCGCATCACCGCCGACGGGCGCGACGGTTACCCGGTCGAGCCGGGTCGGTACCGGCTCGTCGTCGCCCGGGCGTGCCCGTGGGCCAACCGGGCGATCATCGTGCGGCGGCTGCTCGGTCTCGAGCCGGTGCTGTCGATGGGCGTGTGCGGTCCCGTCCACGACGCACGCGGCTGGACCTTCGACCTCGACCCTGGCGGCCGCGACCCCGTGCTGGGCATCGAGCGCCTGCAGGAGGCGTACTTCGCCCGCATCCCCGGCTACGACCGGGGCATCACCGTGCCCGCCGTCGTCGACATCCCGACCGGGCAGGTGGTCACGAACGACTACCCCCAGATCACGCTCGATCTGTCGACCCAGTGGCGCGCCCACCACCGGCCCGGCGCCCCCGACCTCTACCCCGAAGACCGGCGCGACGAGATCGACGAGGTCGCCGAGCTCGTGTTCCGCGACGTCAACAACGGCGTCTACCGGTGCGGGTTCGCCGGCACCCAGGAGGCCTACGACGAGGCGTACCGCCGCCTGTTCGCCCGGCTCGACTGGCTGTCGGACCGGCTGGCCGGACAGCGTTACCTCGTGGGCGACACGATCACCGAGGCCGACGTGCGCCTGTTCACCACCCTCGCCCGCTTCGACGCCGTGTACCACGGGCACTTCAAGACGAACCGCCAGAAGCTCACCGAGATGCCGGTGCTCTGGGCGTACGCCCGCGACCTGTTCCAGACGCCGGGGTTCGGCGACACGATCGACTTCGACCACATCAAGCGGCACTACTACGAGGTGCACCGGGACCTGAACCCGACGGGCATCGTCCCGCTCGGGCCGGAGCTATCGGGCTGGCTGACGCCGCACGGCCGCCACGACCTGGGCGGCCGTCCGTTCGGCGACGGCACCCCGCCCGGGCCACCGGTGTCCGACGAGGTCGTGCCGGCCGACCACACACCGCTCGCCGCCTGACATCGAGGTCGGTCCGCCGCTCGCTACCAGCGCTCCCACACTACGCTCGCGGTCTGACGTCGAGGTCCGGTCCCGCCGGCCGCTACCAGCGCTCCCACGGCGGCGACGGCGAGGGGATGCGGTCGAGCCGCGAGGTCACCGGCGCGAAGCGGGCGTCGTCCGGATCGTTCCAGGCCCGGACGGCAGCGCCGACCTCGCCCTGGGTGCGGGCGACGTAGTTCCACCACATGAGCACCGGCGACTCGAACGGCTCGCCGCCCACGAGCAGGGCGCGCGCCGGGGCGGTCACCGTGAGCGCCAGCTCGTCACGCCCCTCGCCCAGGTAGGCGAGGTGGCCCGGGCGGACCGGCCCGGCGGTGCCGGCGAGGGCCACCGCCCCGTCGAGCACGACGAGGGCGTGCTCGTGACCGGGCTGCAGCGGGACGACCGTCGTGCCGGGGCGGAGGTCGAGGTCCACGCCAACCAGGTCGGTATCGCGCCGGGCGGGCGACGCGGCAGCGCCCAGCGCCCCGACGAGCACGGTGGCGACGCCGTGGTCCAGGTCGAGGTGGGGCAGCTCGGCGTGGTGCTCGAAGGCCGGCGGGCCGTGCCGGGTGGTCTCGGGCTGGGCCACCCACAGTTGCACGCCGTGCAGATCGCCCCGGTAGCGGCCGGTGGCCTCCTCGGCATGGGCCACGCCGTGTCCGGCGGTCATCAGGTTGAGCTGCCCCGGCCGGATCACCTGCTCGGAGCCGAGCCCGTCCCGGTGGAGGACCTCGCCGGCTACCAGCCAGGTAACGGTGTGCAACCCGATGTGGGGATGCGGTCCGATGTCGACGCCCCCGTCCTCGGTGACGGGCACCGGACCCATGTGGTCGACGAAGCACCAGGCGCCCACCGTGCGCCGGGTGCGCTGGGGCAGGGCACGGCGCACCGCCACGTGGCCCACCTGCGAAGTGCGGCTGTCGGTCACCACCACCGTGGGGTTCGGGGCCGGGCGGATGGCATCGGTCGCCACGGCGGGAACGTCCTCGGTGCGCACGGGTCCGCTCATGGCCGCCAGTGTGCAGCCTCGACCGCAGGTCGGCGCCCTGACCTAGGGTCCGGGCATGTCCTCGCTGGTCGCACGCAAGATGTGGCGCACGCTGGAGCCGTACCACGGACTGATCTACTTCACCCCCCGGGCCACCGAGGCCTACGGCCGCCTGGGGGTGGCACGCCAGGCCGGCTACTTCGCCTCACGCGCCGCCGCCATGGGAGCCGTGTCGCCCGAGGTCGTGATCGCCACGTTCTACAACTTCGATCCACGGCTCGTCCGCGCCGCGCTGCCCGCCGCCTGGGACGCAGCGTCGCCCGGCGAGCTGGTCGCCGCCCGCTACGGCGCCGCCGACCGAGCACTGCGCGAGGTCCTGGGTGACGACGCCCTCGTCTCGGCCGAGATGGCCGAGGCGGCGGACCTGGCCCGGCGCGCCGCCGAGGCGTGCCCGCCCGAGGGCCGGCCGCTCTTCGCCGCCCACGCCGGTCTGGCGTGGCCCGAGGACACGCACCTCGTGCTGTGGCACGCCATCACGCTGCTGCGCGAGTTCCGGGGCGACGGTCACGTGGCTGCCCTGCTGCTCGAGGGCATCGGCGCCTGCGAGGCGCTCGTCACCCACGGGGCGTCCGACGGCGACGCCGTGCCGCTCGCGACGCTCAAGTCCACCCGAGGCTGGTCGGACGCGGACTGGGACGCCGCCCGGTCCCGCCTGCGCGAGCGGGGTTGGCTCGACGGCGACGACGCCCTGACCGCCGCGGGGGCGGCGGCACGCGCCCGCGTCGAGGACCTGACCGACGCCCTGGCCATCGCGCCGTGGCGCGCCCTGGGCGACGAGGGCTGCGACCGCCTGCGGTCGCTCGTGCGGCCCTGGAGCAAGACGATCGTGACCAGCGGCGTCTTCCTCGCCACCCCCGAGGGACCGGCGTGACCTCGGCGGCGGCCGCCGGTGGTACGGGCGCCGGTGGGGCCGTCCGCGGTAGGGCCGTCCGCGGTGGGGCCGTCCGCGGTGGGGCCGTCTGCGGTGGGACCGCCCTCCGTGGTGCCGCCGCCGGTGGGATGGCCCCGGGCGGGAGTCTGGCGGCGAGGGGCCCGATGGCGGCGCCGCGGCGTCCGCGCGCGACGCCGTGCGCATGCAGATCGCCTTCTACGGGTCGACGCCGGCGTACCGACCGATCCTCGACCGGCATGGGGGGGGCGAGCTGCAGCCCGAGCTGCGGACCCTTTCCACGCAGGGCCGATGGGCCGAGATGGCGGCCGTGGTGCCGGACGAGGTCGTCGACGGGCTGGCCGTGCTCGGCACGCCGGCCGAGGTGGCCGCCACGCTGCGGGCCCGCTACGCCGGCCGCTGGACCCGCGTCGGCCTGGGCCTCACCGTGCCGCCGCCACCCGAGGTGGTGGCCGACGTCGTGAGCCGCACGACGTCGGCTTGACGGGCCGCCGGTAACCTCGCACCCGGGAGATCGCGAGGCGCGCATGGACCGGGCGGAGCGCACAGGCGACGACGAGAAGACGAGCCCGGCCCCGGATGCCGCGGCCCCGGCGACGGCCGCTCCGGCGCCACCGCCGGCCGCGCCGGCCGCCGATCCACCCCCACCGTCGACGCCGACCGCCGCTCCGGACGCACCGCCCGCGCCGGCCGCCGATCGACCCCCACCGTCGACGCCGACCGCCGCTCCGGTCCCGCCGCCGGCCGCGGCTGGCGATCCAACCCCACCGTCGACCCCGGCCACGGGCCCACCGCCCGCGGCGGACGGTGCTCCGGCGCCCGGTGCGGGGCGGCGGGTACTCGGCGAGGAGCTGCTGATCGTCCTGGGCCTGACGTTCCTGGCCTCGGCCGTCTACGCCCTCGTCGACATCCTGTCGGCGCCCAGCTTGGCGGGCACGAGCGTGACGCTCTACCGGTCGGCCAGGGACGTGACCTCGCTGGTCTACGAGATCTTAGGAGTGGCGTTCGCCCTGGTCCCCGTGGCGCTCGTGGTGCACCTGCTGCACCGGTCCGGCGAGACGGCCGCCACCATCGGCCTGACGATGCGTCCGCGGGAACAGCTGCGCCGGGACGTCCGGCGGGGCCTGGCGCTCGCCGCGCTGGTCGGCGCGGTGGGGCTCGGCGTGTACCTGGGCGCCGTCGCCCTCGGGCTGAATCGCAACGTCGCCGTGATCAGCGGCGAGACCACCTGGTGGACCGGGCCGGTGTGGGTGCTCAACTCGTTCCGCTACGGGCTCACCGAGGAGGTGATCGTCGCCGGGTACCTCCTGCACCGTCTCGACCAGCTGGGCTGGTCACGGGACCGGGCGCTCGTGGCGAGCGCCGTGCTACGGGGCAGCTACCACCTCTACCAGGGCCTCGGTGGGTTCTTCGGCAACCTGGCGATGGGCCTCCTGTTCGGCCGCGTTTACCAGCGGACAGGTCGGACGCTGCCCCTCGTGATCGCCCACGTGCTCGTCGACGCCGCTGCCGGCCTCGGCTACCTCGCGCTCCGCGACCGCGTCGGATGGATTCCCGGCCCCTAGGTCCTGGGCTGCCGTCGCGCACGCGGATCTGTGGACCGAAGCGGTTGCCTGGCAACCGATTCGTGACCCAGAACGCGGCGCCGGGCGGATCGGATCCCGCGCCGACCCAAGGCCGGGCAACATCGTCGAGCCGGGTGGCTGGAGGCTGGGCAGGCGGCCAGAATGGCCCGGGCGGGCCGGGGGCGGCCAGGGCGGCCAGGTCGGGCCGGGGGCGGCCAGGGCGGCCAGGTCGGGCCGGGGGGCGGCCAG
>DATHAO010000035.1:0-35580 GCA_035296625.1 Acidimicrobiales bacterium
GGCGTGTCCTCGTCGAAGACGGCGACGGCGTCGACGCAGCGCAGGCCGAGGAGCAGCCGGGCCCGGTCCGACGCGGGGTTCACCGGCCGACCGTCGCCCTTCAGCCGGCGGACCGAGGCGTCGCCGTTGAGGCACACGACGAGGCAGTCGCCGAGCGCCCGGGCGGCCTCGAGCGTGCGCAGGTGGCCGGGGTGGAGCAGGTCGAAGCAACCGCCGGCGGCCACCACCGTGCCCCCCTCGGCCCGCACGCGGGCGGCGAGCGCCACCGGGTCGGGCCCCTGAGCCGAGGGGTCGACGTCGTCGGCGGGCGCCGGGGCGATCTCGCCCTCGCCCCGCACGAACCGTCCGGCGGCGGTCACCGCAGCGGCCACGGCGTCGGTGAGCGGCCGCCGGCGGGCCAGCCCGGTGGTGAGGGTGGCGGCGAAGCAGTCGCCCGCACCGCAGGTGTCGCCGCGGGCAGGCGTGGCCGGCACGACGGCCGGCGGTCCCGGCGGGTCGGCGACCACGGCCCCGCGCTCGCCCGTCGTGAGCACGATCGGCGATCCCCAGGCGGCCGCCAGGTGGTCGACGGCCGCCGCCAGCTCGGGCACCGTGGCCGGCACGGCACGGTCGAGCGCCCCGGCCGCCTCGGACAGGTTCGGGGTGACGGCGTCGAGCCCGGGCGGTGGGACAGGACCGGCGGGGTGCGGGTCCCACACGACGACCGGCCGGTGGCCGGCGGGCGGCCGCGACCCGTCGCCCCGGTCGACCAGCGCGGTCACCGCCGGGAGCGCCCGGGAGGCCATGCCCCGGCCGTAGTCGGCCACGAGCACGGCGTCGGCCCGGGCCAGCGCCTCGTCGGCGGCGGCGGGCCACGGGCCGGGCGGCAGGACCGGGTCGCACCCCCGATCGATCCGCACGAGCGAGTGGTCCGACGAGCGCACCCGCAGCTTCTCGGGGGTCGGTCCGTCGAGGCCGACGTCCACGACGCCCACACCGGCCTCGTCGAGCAGCCGGCGCAGTTCCGCGGCCGTGTCGTCGGTCCCGAGAGCGGTGATCAGCGTGACCTGGGCACCCTTGCCGGCGGCGAACCGGGCGGCGAGGCCGGCCCCACCGGGACGGCACCGCTCGCGGGGCGCCTCGACGACGGGCACCGGAGCATCGGGGCTCACCCGGCGAACGGTACCCGACCAGTCCCTGTCGAAGAGCGAATCCCCCACCACCACGAGCCGGATCACGGCACACCTACCCGGCGGTCGAACGCCGAGCACAACAGGTGCACGGCCACCTGCTGGGCCTCCTGCACGGCGGCGGACGACGCCACGTCGAGCGCCACGACGTCGTGGGCTCGCATGGCGAGGGGGTTCGGGGCCGGACCGGTCATAGCGAGGCAGCGCAGACCGAGCCGGCGGGCCGTGTCGGTGGCGCGCAGCAGGTTGGGGCTGCGGCCCGAGGTGCTGAGCGCGAGCAGCACGTCGCCGGGACGGCCGTGGGCTTCGACCTGGCGGGCGTACGCCTCATCGAAGCCGTAGTCGTTCGCGATGGCGGTCACGCTCGACGTCTCCGCGTGCAGGGCGAGCGCGCTGAAGGCGGCCCGGTCGTCGCGGTAGCGACCCACCAGCTCGGCGGTGAGGTGCTGGCCCAGCGCAGCGCTGCCGCCGTTGCCGGCGACGAGAACGCGCCCGCCGGCGACGAGCCGGGTGGCGAGCTCGCCGGCCCACGCCTCGAGCCGGGGCAGGTGGGCCTCCAGGTGGCGGATGGCGTCGACAGAGGCGACGAGGTGGTCCCGCATGCTGGCGTGCGCCGCACGGTGGGCGACGCCACCACCGGGGCCCCCGGGGGGCAGGGTGGGCGCGCCGGAGGTGTTCCCCGACGGCGGGGCGGGCCGGGCGGACGGCGTGGGCGCCGGGGTGACGCCCGGCAGGGACGTAGGCGGGTTCACGCCGGCACCTCCCGGACCTCGGGGACGAGCCGGGCCCGGCGGTCGGCGGACGCCAGCGTGCGGCGGTAGACGTCCAGCGTGTCGGCCGCCACCGTGTGCCAGTCGTAGAGCATCCGGGTGCGCCGGGCGGCCGCCCGCCCCATGGCCCGGCGACGCTCGGGATCCTCGGCCAGCGCCCGCATGGCGACGGCCAGGGCTTCGGGCGTGCGAGGCGGCACGAGCAGGCCGGTGCGCCCGTCGACCACGGTGTCGAGCAAGCCGCCCACCGCCGTGCCGACGACCGGCAGCCCACAGGCCATCGCCTCGACGGGGACGATGCCGAACGGTTCGTACCAGGGGGCGCACACCGCGGCGTCGGCCGAGCGAAGCAGCCGCGCGACCGCCTCGTGGGGCAGACGACCCCGCAGGTCGACGCGGTCGGCCACGCCGGCCTCGCGGGCCACGGCCCGCAGGCGGCGGACCTCGGGGTCCCGTTCGAGCGCCCCGGACGCCGGCCCGCCCACGACGACGAGCTCGGCGCCGGCCACGCCGGCCAGAGCCCGGATGGCGTCGTCGACGCCCTTGCGGGGCACGAGGCGGCTCACGACCACGAAGCGGACCCGCCCGCGGCGAGGCCGGCGCTCGGCTGGCCCGGCGGGGGAGAAGCGCTCGGGATCGATGCCGCAGGGCACGACGGCGATGCGGGCCGGATCGCCGCCGAGAGCCACCAGCTCGTGACGCTCGTCGGCGCAGGTGGCAATCACCGCGTCCGCCCGGGCCACGATGCGCCGCTCGACGGCCTCGCGCTCGGGCGGGCTGGTGTCGGCACCACCCTGGTGGCGGCGCTTGACCACGCCCAGCGCGTGGAACGTGGCGATGACCGGCGGCCCCTCTGGGCCAGTGGCGGCGAGAGCCGCACGTCCGGACATCCAGAAGTGGGCGTGGACCACGTCGGGCGGCCGGCGCCGCCAGCGGGCCGCGAGGGCGGCGGCGAACGCGTCCATGTGGGGCAGCAGCTCGTCCTTGGGGATCGGCCGGGGCGCGCCGGCGTCGACGTGGTCGACGACCACGCCGGGGGCGAGCGGGACGCGCCCGGGCAGCTTCGGGTCGTCGCGGCGGGTGTGGACGGTGACCCGGCAACCGAGCGCGCCGAGGGCGGTGGCCAGCGCGGCCACGTGGACGTTCTGTCCGCCGGCGTCGGCACCGCCGATGGCCGCCAGCGGGCTGGCGTGCTCGGACACGAGGGCGACATGCAGCGTGTGTGTCATCGAACCTCCTCCTGTGTGGTGACGGATCCGACGTCGGCGGTGAGCAGGGATTGGATCCCATCTCCGGTGGGCGGGGACGGGGCCGGCCCGGCGTGGCCGGACAGGTGCTCGACGGCGGCGACGACGTGGGCCGGGGCGACCGCGGCGACGCACGGGTGCCCGGCGATCGGGCAGGTGCGGGCGCGGCAGCCGGCGCAGGGCACGTCCTGGCGCCCCAGCACCACGTGGGGGACCCGCCACGGCCGCCACCGGTCGAGCGGGACCGTCGGCGGGAACGCCACGGCGACCGGCGTGCCGACGGCGGCGGCCAGGTGGGCCGGACCCGTGTTGCCGCAGGCCACGACGGCGGCCCCGGCGAGGACGGTGGCGAGCGCGGCCAGCTCGCCGGCTCCTCCGAGGTCGGTGACCCCTGGCCGCGGGCCCGCCGCCGGGTCGTCCCCCGCAGCAACCGCGGCCGTCAGGTCACGCTCGGCGGCCGAGCCGGTGACGACCACCCGGTGGCCGGCGGCCGCGAGCGCCGCCACGGCGCCGGCCCACTGGTCGGGGCCGAGCGTTCGGGCCGTGACCGAGGCGCCAGGGTGCACGACCACGTAGGGGGCGGCGGGCAGCCGGGCGGCTACGGCGGTCGGCGGGCCCGGGGCGACGGCGACGGCCAGGCGATCGTCGCCCGGCGCCGGCTCGTGGCCCAGGCTGGCGACGACGGCCAGAGCTCGTTCGACCTCGTGGACGTCCGGGTCGCCGGGGATGCGGTGATCGAGCAGGCTGCCCGGGTAGTCGAGGCTGATGCCGGCGATCTCGGGCACGCCGGCCAGGCGCAGCAGCAGCGCGAGCGGCAGCGGGCTCTGGTGGGACGAGGTGAGCACGGCGGCGGCCCGGGGCCGCACCCGGACCACGTCGGCCACGAAGCGGTCGAGGGCCGCCCCGTCGACGGGGGGCGGGTCCCCGAGGATCCACGGGGCCGCGAGCTCGAGCACGTCGCGGACACAGGGCAGCAGCTCGGCGGCCGCCCGCCCGTGCGGCCCGACCGCGAGCACGACCGGGCTGGTGCGGGCCACCGCCCGGATGGCGGGACCGGCGAGGAGCACGTCGCCGGCGTTGTCCAGCCGAGCGACGAGGACCGGAGCGCCGTCGGCCGCGCTCACCAGCCCGCCGTCGCTGTCGCCGTCGCCGCACCGCGCGCACGGCTGGGCGCGCCGGCCGGCCTGCCGCCGGTGTCCGGACGGGACGGCCCCGGCAGTACCCAGCGGCGCACGGCCTCGTCGAGGTTGCGGGCCACTCGTGTGGCGGCGCGCACCTCCTCGGGGCGGGTCACAGGCGTGGGGACGAGGACGCCGCGCGCGCCCGCGGCCTCGGCCGCCGCCACGTCGGCGCCGATGTCGCCCACCACGACGCACGCCGCGGGATCGACGCCCAGCCGGGCGGTGGCGGTGAGCACCAGCCCGGGCCGGGGCTTGCGGCAGGGGCACCCGTCGGCCTCGCCATGCGGGCAGTGCTCGACGGTCCCGAACGGGCCGAGCAGCTCCTCGACCCGAGCGTGCACGCGCACCAAGTCGTTGTCGCCGAACAGGCCCCGTGCGATCCCGCTCTGGTTCGTGACGATGCCGACCGCGACGCCCGCGGCACGGAGGCGGTCGAGCACGGCCCGGGCGCCGGGCACCGGCCGCACCGCGGCCGGATCGCCGTTGTAGGGCACGTCCACGACGAGCGTGCCGTCGCGGTCGAAAAGCACGGCCGCGACCACCGAGTGGTCGTTCATCGGGCGAAGCGCTTCCCAGGTGCTCGGCACACAAACGACTCCGGGGGATGAAGCACTTCTGCGTGGTGGGGAAGTGGTTCCGCACCGGAGGGGGGTGAGCACTTCACCCTCCTGACGGGGAGAACAGTCCTCTGCGAGAGCGTCTGCCGCTCTGTGTGGTCGATATGCGGACGATTGCCGCCGGCCCGGCCGGGGCAGCACCACCCGCATGGACGCGCCGGACCTGACTCGCTCCGCCTCCCGTCCCGCCGGGGAGGCGCCGCAGGTGACCGCTACCCCCGCGGCCGACCTGGTCGTGCCCTCGATCGGCCGGCCGTCCCTCGACGCCCTGCTCGCGGCGATCGCCGGCGAGACCGAGGCCCCGCTCGCATCGCTGACCGTGGTCGACGACCGGCCGTCACCCGACCCGGCCGAACTGGCCGACCGGCTCGAGGCCTCAGACCCCGGCGTGCCGTGGCGGGTTCTGGCCACGGCAGGGCGCGGGCCGGCGGCCGCCCGCAACGCCGGCTGGCGGGCGGGACGGGCGGCCTGGGTCGTGTTCCTCGACGACGACGTGGTCCCCCAGCAGGGCTGGGGACGGGCCCTCGCCCGGGACCTGGCCGCGGCCGACGGCCAGCTGCGGGTGGCCGCCGTGCGCGGGGTCGTCGAGGTGCCCAGGGGCGACCCGGCACCGACCGACTGGGAACGCCAGGTCGGCGGCCTCGCCTCGGCTCCCGGCTGGCTCACCGCCGATCTCGCCGTGCGCCGGGCGGCGCTCGAGCACGTGGGCGGCCTCGACGAGCGGTTCCCGCGGGCCTACCGCGAGGACACCGACCTCGAGCTGCGGGTGCGCGCCGCGGGCTGGACCGACGCCCCGGGACGCCGGGCCGTCACCCACCCCGTGGGACCCGCCGACCGGTGGATCTCGGTGCGCCGGCAGCGTGGCAACGCCGACGACGTCCTCATGACCCGGCTGCACGGGCGGGCGTGGCGTCGCCGGGTGGGCGAGCCGGCGGGCGCTTTCCCCCAGCACCTGGCCACGGTCGGGGCGGCTGCCGCCACCGGCGTGGCCCTCGTCGCCCGCCAGCGGCGGTGGGCGGCCGCGGCGGCGGCCGTGTGGGTTGTCCGCACCGCGTGGTTCACCTGGCGCCGCGTCGCCCCCGGGCCCCGCACCGCGGGCGAGGTGGCCACGATGGCCCTGACGAGCGTGGCCATCCCTCCGGCGGCCGTCTACCACCGCGCCGCGGGATGGCGGCGGTGGTGGCGGGTCAGGGCCAGGACGCCTCGGTGGGCGCCATGACCACGAGCTCGCGCACCTCGGCGCCGGCCGGCATCGTGAGCGCGCCGACCACGGCGGCGGCGACGTGCTCGGGGTCGGCAAGCTCGGCGTCGGGGCCGGGCCTGTACTCCTCGTCACGCCCGTCGAAGAACCCGGTCTGCATGCCGCCCGGCGTCAGCAGCGTGACCCCCACCTTCCCGGCCAGCTCGGCGGTCAGCGCCCGGGTGAAGCCGACGACGCCGAACTTCGACGCACAGTAGGCGGTGGCGTGGGGCAGGGCGCGGTGGCCCAGGGTGGAGGCCACGGTGACCACGTGCCCGCCCCGCTCGATGAGCGACGGCAGCGCGGCGCGGATCACCGCGGCGGTGCCCAGCAGGTTCACGGCGACCACCCGCTCCCAGGCGTCGGTAAGCACGCCGTCGAGCGGGCCAGGGTGGTCGATGCCCGCGCACGTCACGACCGCGTCGATGCCACCGCGTGCGTCGCGGACCCGCTCGACGGCTGCGGCGGCCGCCGCGCTGTCGGCGAGGTCGACGACCTCGTGGTCGCCGTCCGCCGGGCGCATGTCGAGGGCGACGGGGCGGGCCCCGGCCTTGCGCAGTGCCGCCACGACGGCGGCGCCGAGCCCGCCGGCCCCGCCGGTGACGACCACGGTGCGGTCCTGGATGTCCATGCGGAGCCCTCCTGGCATGCGGGTGGTTCGGGCGGTGTCGGGGTGCGGTCGGCGCGGGAGACCCTCAGCCGGGCCCGACGCCGGACAGGTGCCGGGCGTCGCCGGCGTTGGCGAGGCCCTGCAGCACGCGGTCCCAGTCGGCGCGGAACCGGGCGAGGGAGAACCGCCGCCGGGCGACGTCCCGCCCAGCGCCGCCGATGCGCGCCGCGAGGTCGGGGTCGTCGAGCAGCCCGCGGACGAGCCCGGCGAGGGCGTCGACGTCCGTGGTGAGCAGGCCGCTACGCCCGTGCTCGAGGACCGTGGGCAGCTCGGTGGTGGCGAGGCCGACGACCGGCATGCCCAGCATGAGCGCCTCGCATAGGGCGAGGCCGAGGCTCGTGTAGCGGATGGGGTGCACGAAGAGCCGGTAGCGGGCGGCGAAGGCCGCCAGCTCGGGGGGCGGCACCTCGCCGAGGCCGCCGACCTCGGCGCTGCCCATGCCGACGATGTCGAGCGGCACCTCGTGGCGCAGGCGCTCGACGATGTCGGCCCCGACCCGCCGGCCGCGCGTGCCCAGGTTGTTCACGACCACGAGCGCCCTCTCCTCCTCACCGGTCCAGCGGACGCCGGGCGGGGGGCCGGGAACGCCATGCTCGACGACGGTGGTGGGCACCTCGCCGCAGTCCCACATGAGCCGGTTGAAGTGGGTGACGTGCACGACCAGCGAGCGGGGGTCGTCGACGGGGTGGCGGGTGTCGGTGGGTGCCTCGCGGGGCGGGTCGTGCTCGAGGTAGGCGCACGGCAAGGCTCGCTGCTCGGGGGAGAGCACCTCGTGGCGGTCGACCTCCCAGTTGCGCCGCGTCTGGCACAGCACCACGTCGAGATGCTCGTCGGCGAGCCGGTCGACCGGCACCTCGACGACGTTGTCCGGCCAGGGGAAGCTCGGCGTGCGGCCGATGAAGCCGTCGGGCCGGCCGGGCTTGGTGGGCAGCACGATCTCGTGCCCGATCTGGGCCAGCGACCACAGGTAGTTGCCGTGGACGTGCCAGGTCAGGACGCGCAGAGGCCGGGACACGGCCCGCTCTTACCCCCGCCCGCCACGCTCAACACGCCGGTGTGAGCGTCGCGGCCCGGGGGAAGCGGCGGGCCATGGCTCGGGTCCTCGGCATCAACGCGGTGTTCCACGATCCGGCGGCCGCCCTCGTCGTCGACGGCGAGACGATCGCCGCCGCCGAGGAGGAGCGGTTCAGCCGGCGCAAGCACGGCAAGGAGGCCGTCCCGTTCTCGGCTTGGGAGCTGCCGGGCGCGGCCGCCCGGTTCTGCCTCGACCAGGGCGGGATCGGCGTCGAGGAGATCGACGCGGTGACGTACTCATACGACCCGGCGCTGGCGCCGCCCCTCGGTGAGGACGTGACCGCCGACCAGTTCGAGGGCTTGCGGACGCTGTATGCCGAGCGGGCGCCGCGCTTCCTCGCGACGCTGCTGCCCGGCCTCGAGCCGGACCGGTTCCGCTTCGTGCCCCACCACGTAGCCCACGCCGGCTCGGCGCACCTCGCCAGCCCGTACCCGGACTCGGCCGTGCTCGTGCTCGACGGGCGGGGCGAGCGCACCTCCCACCTCGGCGGCCACGCCCGGTCCGGCGATCTCGAGGTGCTGGCCAGCCAGGCATTGCCCCACTCGCTCGGCCTGCTCTACGAGGAGCTGACCGAGCACCTCGGCTTCCGTCGGTCGAGCGACGAGTACAAGGTCATGGCCCTGGCCAGCTACGGCGACCGCGAGCGGTTCGCCGGCGTGCTGCGCGACGCGGTCACGACCGACGGCGAGGGCGGGTTCCGGGTGGCGCCCCTCGACCTGGCGGCGCTGGCGGCCCCGCGGGCGCCCGGCAAGCCGATGGAGACCGACCACGCCGACCTGGCCGCAGCGGTCCAGATGCGCCTCGAGGAGGTCATCATCGACCTGGCCACGTGGCTGCACCGCAAGACTGGCGAGCGCGTCATCACGATGGCCGGCGGCGTGGCGCTCAACTGCGTGGCCAACGCCCGGCTGGCGGCCGAGGGCCCGTTCGACCACGTGTGGGTGCAGCCGGCGGCCGGCGACGCCGGCACCGCTCTCGGCGGGGCGATGGCCGTGGCACACGAGCTGGGCGACGAGGTGGCGCCGCTGCGCGGTGCCGACCTCGGCTCCGGGTGGAGCGACGACGAGCTCGAGGAGGTGCTGCGCGCCGCCGGCCTGCCCTACGAGCGGCCCCGCGACCTGGCCGACGCCGTGGCCCGGCGCCTCGCGGCCGGCGACGTCGTCGGCTGGTTCGAGGGCCGCAGCGAGTACGGCCCCCGGGCGCTCGGCCACCGCAGCCTGCTCGTCGACCCCCGCGATGCGGGCAACCTGCAGCGCATGAACGACATCAAGGGCCGCGAGTCGTTCCGGCCCGTGGCGCCGATGGTGGCCCTCGACCAAGCGGCCGACATCTTCGAGGGCGTCATCCCCAGCCCCTACATGCTGTTCGTACACCGGGTGCGCCCCGAGTGGCGCGGCCGCATCGCCGCCGCCGTGCACGTCGACGGCACCGCCCGGGCCCAGACGATCGACCGCACCCAGGAGCCGGTGATGGCCCGCGTCATCGACGCGTTCGCGGCGTTCACCGGCGTGCCGGTGCTGATCAACACGAGCTTCAACACCGTCGGCCGGCCCATCGTCGACCACCCCCGCGAGGCGCTGGAGTGCTTCGGGGCCGGCCCGATCGGCACGCTCGTCCTCGGGCCGTTCGTCGTGCGCCGAGGTGGTTTGGCGACGGCGGGGAGCGGGCATGGCGAGGCCTGACGTACCAGGTGTCGTGCGGCGCGTGGGACGCCGGGCACGAGGGAGTGTGGGGGAATTGATGGCACTGACTCGGAGGCTCCGCCGTCGGAGGGTGGAGGCCGGTGCACCCGGCGCGGCCCACGACCAACGGCGGCTGGGGGGCCGCTACGGGTCCGACGACGGCGCCCGGGGCGCCGACGCGCACGCCGTCCGCCCCGCCGGTCTCGACCCGGTGCCGCCCCGGCGGCCCGCCATGCCCGGCGACCCGCTGCAGGGGCGCACCCCGCTCCCGCACCGGCGCTCGCCGGCTCCCTCCCCGTCGACGTCGGTCGCGGCCGGCGGGCTCGATGGCGAGGGCGACCTCGAGGACCTGGCGGCGATGATGGATTACCTGCGCCGCGACGACACCTCGGGGGCCTGACGGCGGCCGCCGCCCCGGCCCCCCGAGCCGGGCCGGGGCGGCGCCGACCGGGCGCCGGCCCGGTTCGCGGGTCACGCGGGCCGGGCGAGCCCGTCCGCTGGTCCCCGGTAAGGCCGGCCGGACGAGCGCGTCCAGCCGGGTCCGCGGTCAGGCCCGCCGGGCGAGCGCGTCGCGCGGGCTTCGCGGGTCACGCGGGCCGGGCGAGCCCGTCCCGCTGGTTCGCGGTCACGCCGGCCGGCCGACTGCGTCCCGCCGGTCGGTCGTCGGCGGGACCCAGGCGGGTGGCCTCGGCCACGAGCTCGTAGCTGCGGCACCGGTCCCCGTGGCCGTGCACCATCGTGGTGATCATCAGCTCGTCGGCGTCCGTGCGCTCGACCAGCTGCGCCAGAGCGGCGCGCACCGTGTCGGGGGAGCCCACGATGTGCGAGGCGGTCCAGGTGCGGATGCCGTGGCGCTCGGCGGGCGTGAAGCGGTACTCGGCCGCCTCCTCGGGGGTGGGGTATCGGCTCGGACGGCCCTGGCGCAGCCGCAGGAAGGCCAGGGCGCCCGGGCCCGCCAACCACCGGGCGCGCTCGTCTGTCTCGGCGCACACCACGTTGACGCCGAGCATGGCGTACGGCTCGGCGAGGTCGGCCGAGGGCCGGAAACGCGCCCGGTATGCGGCCAGGGCCGGCTCGGTGTTGGCGGCGGCGAAGTGGTGGGCGAACGAGAAGGGCAGGCCGAGCAGCCCCGCCACCTGGGCGCTGTAGTCGCTCGACCCGAGCAGCCAGAGCGCCGGCCGGTCGCCCCGGCCGGGCACGGCGGTGATGCCGCGGTAGGGATGGCCCTCGGGGAACTCGCCGTCGAAGAAGCCGAGCAGGTCCGAGAGCTGCTCGGGGAAGTCGTCGGCGCCCAGTGCCTCGGCCGACCGGCGCAGCGCCATGGCCGTGATGCCGTCGGTGCCGGGCGCCCGGCCGATGCCGAGGTCGATGCGGCCGGGGTGTAGCGCCTCCAGCATGCCGAACTGCTCGGCCACGACGAGCGGCGCGTGGTTCGGCAGCATCACGCCGCCGGAGCCGAGCCGGATCGTCTCGGAGGCCTGGCCGAGGTGCGCCAGGAGCACGGCCGGCGACGAGCTGGCGATGCCCGGCATGTTGTGGTGCTCAGCCACCCAGTAGCGGTGGTAGCCCAGCCGCTCGGCGCGGCCTACGAGGTCCGTCGAGTTGCGCAGCGCCTCCGCCGGCGACGAGCCCTCGCCGACCACGGCCAGGTCGAGCACGGACAGGCGGACGGGGAAGGAGCTCACCGATGGGGGAACGCCCACCGCTCCGCTCGTGTTCCCCGGAACGGGCTGGCAAGATCCCCGGGTTCGCTACGGCGCCCAGGCCGTCCAAGGAGGACCGATGACGATCTCAGTAGGCGAGACCATCCCCGACGTCACGCTGATGACGCCCACCGCAGACGGGCCCCAGCCGGTGCAGAGCACTGACGTGCTCGGCTCGGGACGGGTGGTGCTCTTCGCGGTGCCCGGCGCGTTCACGCCGACGTGCTCGGACCATCACCTGCCCGGCTTCGTACTGCGCGCCAAGGACATCAAGGACAGGGGGGTCGACACCGTCGCCTGCGTCGCGGTCAACGACGCGTTCGTGATGGGCGCCTGGGGCGCCACCCAGGGTGTCGACGGCAACGTGATGATGCTGGCCGACGGCAACGGCGACTTCACCCGGGCCGTCGGCCTCGAGATGGACGGCAGCGGCTTCGGCCTCGGCACCCGTTCGCAGCGCTATGCGGCGGTGATCGACGACGGCGTGCTCACCCAGCTCTTCGTCGAGCCCGGGCCCGGTCTCAACGTCAGCTCCGCCGACGACATCCTGGCCGTCCTGTAGCGGGCGACGGGCGGGCGGCATGGGGAAGCCGCCCGCCCGCCACGTCACGCCCGGTCGGCCGCCACCGCGTCGAGCTCGGCGTACTCCTCGCTCGTGTCGGTCCAGTCCTCGAACTGGATGATCCCGATGTCGGTGAAGCCCTGGCGCAGCCACCCGTCACCGGCGTCGAGCAGGTCGAGCTTCTTGCAATTCGGCACGATCTTCGAGAACAGCATCTGCTGGAACATCTCGGCGCCCGGGTCCTCGTTGGCCTGCATGAACGCCACGATCTTCTTGGGATCGGCGCCGAGCTTCTCCCACACGTCCTGGGCGAAGAACCGGTTGCGCAGCAGCAGCGCGGCCTCGAACGCGAACTCCTGTCGGCTCCGGATCTCGTCCTGGGTGAGGCCGGCGTAGAACTCCTTGAGCGACAGCACGCCGAAGGCCACGTGGCGGGCCTCGTCGCTCATCACGTACCGGAGCAGCTTCTTGGGCAGCGGCTCGGTCGTCAGCATGTGCAGGAAGCCGAAGGCGGCGAGCGCCAGGCCCTCGACCATGATCTGCATGCCGAGATAGGTGATGTCCCACCGGCCGTCGGTGATGATGTCGTTGAGCAGGCCGCCCAGTTGTGGGTTGATCGGGTAGGCGCCGCCCAGCTTCTCCTCGATGTAGCGGGCGAAGACCTCGACGTGGCGGGCCTCGTCCATGACCTGGGTGGCGGCGTAGTACTTGGCGTCGATCCACGGGACCATCGATGTGATGAGCCCCGTGCACACGAGCGCCCCCTGCTCGCCGTGCAGGAACTGCGACATGGTCCAGGCCTGCATCTCGACGATGAACCGGTTCCACTCGGCCTCGCCCCAGTGCGCCACGGGCGACTCGTCCCCGCTCTGGAGCATCTGGAAGCGGCCGGCCGACGCCACCATCTCCGGCGCCATCCGCTCGAGATCCACCTCGGTGTCCCACGGCAGGTCGGTGGTTGCGTTCCATTGCGACGTCTTGGCCTTCTCGTACAGCTTCACGAGGGCCGGGCGGCTGCGGCGGTAGTCCCAGGTCATGAGCACGTCGCTGTGCAGGTCGATCGTGCGGACGATCTCGGCGTGGTCGGCCGGCTCCATCACGATCTTCTCGCTGTAGTCGCGCCGGGGATCGGTCGAGGTCATGGCGTCTCCCTGGTGATCTCAGTGGTGCGGTCCGTCGGGGGACCAGGGGTGCGGACGGCGTCGACAAGGCGGTCGACGACCGCCTCCCACTCGCCGGGGTCGATGTCGTCGAGGGCGAGGGAGCCCACGGCCAGGCCACCGATGGCGAGCATCGTGCAGAGCCGGGCGACCGCCTCGGGCGACACCGTGGCATCGACCTGCCCGGCAGCACGGGCACGGCGCAAGGCGAGGGCGAAGAGCCGCTCGCGCTGGGCGATGCCGTGGCACAGAAGGCGGGCGACCTCGGCGTCACGGCGGCCGCCGGCCAGCGCCTCGAGCACGAGCGACTGCTCCGTGTCGTCGGTCTCGGTGAGACGCCGCCCGGCGAGGCGCAGGGCGCTGAGCAGGTCGATCGCCCCGCTCTCGTAGAGCCCGGCGAGCTCATCCGGGCTGTGGGTCCGCACGGCCTCGGCGAGGAGTTCGGCCTTCGTGCCGTAGTGGGCGTAGATCGCGCCGGTGGTGAGGCCCGCCCGCCGGGCGATCTCGCCCACCCGGGCGCCGTCGTAGCCATGTTCGGCGAACACCTGGGCGGCGGCGGCGAGCAGCTTGGCCCGGGTCTCGGCCGGGGTGACCCCCAGCTTGCGTCCCACCGGAACAAAGTAACGACTATTCGTTAGGCGGTCACGCGTTTCCTGCCCAGGGTGCCGAACGGCCGGGTCGACCCTCTTCCCGGACGGGCGGCGACCCGGCGGTCACGGGCCGGGGGCAGGCCGGCGTCGTCGGCGGCTCCGGGCCGGAGAGGGGGCTCCCCGGGCTCCTCCGTCCAGGTCAGGCCTGGTCGTGCCCTTCCTTGCGGATCTCTTCGACCTCGGCTTCGGCCTCCTTGCGCGCCTCCTCGACCCCGCGCAGCACCTTCTCGCGGTCGGTCGGGTCCGACGGCTCCTGGCCGCCTTCGTCGGTGGCGTCGCTCATGGCGATCCTCTCCCTCGTGTCGTCGGGCAGGACGTGGCAGTCCTACCCGGACCACCGGTGCCGAGACACCGCGCCAGCGGCGACGCCCGTCTCGACCGTCGCTGCTCGGGGAACGACTCAACCGATGGCCACGATCGGGTACCACGCCTCCCACGAGCAGCACCCGCCGAGCCGCCTGCTGCGCGACGTCCGCCACGCCGAGTCCGCGGGGTTCGCCACGGTCTCGTCGTCAGACCACCTGTCGCCCTGGAGCTCGGCCCAAGGCGAGTCGGGTTTCGCCTGGTCGTGGCTCGGCGCCGCCATGAGCGCCACCGACGTGCCCTTCGGCGTCGTGAACGCCCCGGGCCAGCGTTACCACCCGGTGATCGTCGCCCAGGCCATCGCCACGCTCGGGGAGATGTTCCCGGGGCGCCTGACCGTGGCGATGGGCTCGGGCGAGGCGTCGAACGAGCACGTGACCGGCGACCGCTGGCCGGCCAAGTCCGAGCGCAACGCCCGGCTCGGCGAGTGCGTCGCCGTGATCAGGGCGCTGCTCGCCGGCGATGAGGTGAGCCACGACGGTCACGTCCGGGTCGATCGGGCGAGGCTCTGGACGTTGCCGCCGGAGCCGGTGCCGCTCGTCGGGGCCGCCCTCAGCGAGGCCACGGCCCGCTGGTGCGGCTCGTGGGCCGAGGGCCTGCTGACCGTGCACCGGCCGCCGGAGCAGCTGCGGCCCATCGTCGAGGCCTTCCGCGAGGGCGGCGGTGAGGGGAAGCCCGTGCGGGTGCAGGTCAAGGTGGCCTGGGACCCGGACGAGGGGAAGGCGCTGGCCGGCGCCCACGCGCAGTGGCGCACGAACGTGTTCGACTCGACGCTCATGGCCGACCTCGAGCGGGTCGAGCAATTCGAGGTGGCGGCCACGCACGTGCGTCCCGACGACGTGCGGGCCAGCGTGCTCGTGTCCTCCGAACTGGGGCAGCACGCAGCCTGGCTGCACGAGACACTGGAGGTCGGGATCGACGACCTGGTCCTGCACCACGTGCCCGTCCCGCAGGAGGCGTTCATCGACGCCTTCGGCGAGCACGTCATCGGCCAGGTCACGAACGGAGGTGGGTCGTGAGGATCCGGGCGACGAGCGATCAGTGGTGGAAGAACGGCGTCGTCTACTGCCTCGACGTCGAGACGTTCCGCGACGGAGACGGCGACGGGTGCGGCGACCTGGCCGGCCTCACCGATCGCATCGACCATCTGGTGGGCACCGGCGTGACCGTGCTGTGGCTGATGCCGTTCCAGCCGTCGCCCGACCGCGACGACGGCTACGACATCACCGACTTCTACGCCGTCGACCCGCGGCTCGGCACGCTCGGCGACTTCGTCGAGCTGGTTCGCACCGCGCACGGCCGGGGCCTGCGCGTGATCATCGACCTGGTCGTGAACCACACGTCGGACCAGCACCCGTGGTTCCAGGCGGCCCGTGCCGACCGGTCGTCGCGCTACCGCGACTGGTACGTCTGGGCCGACGAGCCCGAGGACGACCCGGCGCTGCGCGAGGTCTTCCCCGGCGAGCAGGGTGGCGTGTGGACCTACGACGAGCAGGCCGGCCAGCACTACCTGCACCGGTTCTTCGCCCACCAGCCCGATCTCAACGTCGCCAACCTGGCGGTGCGGGACGAGATCGCCCGCATCGTGGGGTTCTGGCTCGAGCTGGGCGTCGACGGGTTCCGCATCGACGCCGTGCCGTTCCTCCTGGAGATGAACGGGATCAAGGACGCTCCGACCGTCGATCCCCACGACTACCTGAAGGAGCTGCGCTCGTTCCTCACCCGGCGCCGGGGGGACGCCATCACGCTGGGTGAGGTCAATCTCCCGCCCGACCAGCAGCGCGATTACTTCGGCGACGAGGACGGCGACGAGCTGCACCTCGTGTTCAACTTCTCGGTCATGCAGCGGGTCTGGCTCGGCCTCGCCCGCGGCGACGCCTCGGTGGTGGCCGAGTCGCTGCGCGCCCTGCCCGGAGTGCCGTTCGACTCGCAGTGGGCCACGTTTCTGCGCAACCACGACGAGCTGACGCTCGACCAGCTGAGTGACGACGAGCGGGCCGAGTGCTTCGCGGCGTTCGGGCCCGACAAGGACATGCAGGTCTACGGCCGCGGTCTCCGCCGTCGCCTGCCCCCGATGCTCGGCGGAGACCGCCGGCGCATCGAGCTCGCCTACAGCGTCTTGCTCACGCTGCCCGGCACGCCGGTCCTCTTCTACGGCGAGGAGATCGGCATGGGCGAGAACCTGGCCGTCCCCGGCCGGGGTTCGGTGCGCACCCTCATGCAGTGGGCCGACGAGCCCGGCGGCGGGTTCTCGTCGGCCGACCCCGAACGCTTCCCGGCGCCGGTGACCGGCGGCGACTACGGGCCCGAGGCGGTCAACGTGGCCGACGCCCGGCGGGACCCGCACTCGCTGCTGGCGTGGTTCGAGCGGGCCATCCGCCGCCGGAAGGAGACGCCCGAGCTGGGCTTCGGGGCCGCCTCGGTGATCGACGCCGGGGCGCCGGCCGTGCTCGCGCACCGCTGCGACTGGGACGGGGCGACGGTGGTGGTGCTGCACAACTTCTCGTCCGAGCGGCAAGAGGTGGCGTTCCACCTCGACGACGCCGAGGACGCGGTCGCGGTCGACGACCTGCTCGACAACGACACCCGCGCGCTCGACGGGTCGGAGCTCGCCGTCGAGCTGCCCGCCTACGGCTACCGCTGGTTCCGTCTGCGGCGGCGCGGCGACCGCGTCGTGCCCTGATCCCCAGCGCCGCCCGCCCGTCCAGCCGGCCGCGAGCTCGAGGCGGCCGGCCGGTCGGCGCCGGGCTCACATGCCGCCGGAGTCGCCGGGGTCGACCGTGGGCTCGCTCGTGTCCCCCGTGTCGTCGATGTCGTCGGGGCGCCCCTCGGCGTTGCCGACGCTCGTACCGGTGCCGCCGCCCTCGTCGGGCAGGTCGCCGATCTCGCCGCCGCCCGACTCGTCGTCGGTCCCGACGCCGTCGGCGTCGTCGGTGCCGAGACCGCCCCCGTCGTCGTCGGGCGTGTTGTCCCCGGGGTTGTCTGCGTCGTCGCCATCGGTGCCGACGGCGGTCGTGACCGTGGGTTCGTTCGGATCGTTCTCACCGCAGGCGGCGACGAGAAGGAGCCCGGTGGCCACCGTGCCGGCGAGGGCCCGACGCAGCGGCCGGGCCTGCGAGGGCGGACGAGGGGAGGTGCCAGGCCGGCACAGAGCGTGGTCGTCGAGGGGATTCATCGGCGTCCGTCTTCCCCGGTTCGGTGTGCCCGACCCTCGATTGCTGCACCCGTGGTTGGGAAGCCACGCGTAGTCACGACCGACGACGAGAGGGACGATCGCAGTGCGCGCACTCACCTGGCAGGGCTTCGAGGACGTGCGGGTCGAGGACGTGCCGGACCCCACCGTCCAGGAGCCGACCGATGCGGTGATCGAGGTCACCTCCACGGCAATCTGCGGCTCCGACCTGCACCTCTACCGGCCTCTGTCCATCTTCATGGAACCCGGTGACATCCTCGGTCACGAACCGATGGGCCGGGTCGTGGCCGTGGGGGCCGACGTGAGCCACATCGACGTCGGCGACCGGGTCGTCATCCCGTTCAACATCTCGTGCGGCTCGTGCTGGATGTGCGAGCGCACGCTCTACGCCCAGTGCGAGACCACGCAGAACCGCGAGCAGGGCACGGGGGCGTCGCTGTTCGGCTACACGAAGCTCTACGGGCACGTCCCCGGCGGCCAGGCCGAATACCTCCGGGTTCCCCAGGCCCACTTCGGTCCGGTGAAGGTGCCCGAGGGTCCGCCCGACGAGCGCTTCCTGTTCCTGTCGGACGTGCTGCCGACCGCCTGGCAGGCCGTGCGGTACGCGGACGTGCCCGAGGGCGGCTCGCTGGCCGTGCTCGGCCTCGGCCCGATCGGCCAGATGTCGGCCCGCATCGGTCGCCACCTCGGCGTCGAATCGGTTTTCGGCGTCGACCCGGTCCCCGAGCGGGCGGCCATGGCCGAGCGCCACGGCATCACCGTGCTGCGCAGCTCGGACCAGGCGGAGATCGTGTCGTTCCTGCGGGAGCGCACGGCCGGGCGCGGTCCGGACAGCGTGATCGATGCTGTAGGTATGGAGGCGCACGGTGCCCCGGTGGCCTCAGCCATGCAGCGGGCCGCCAGCCTGCTCCCGAAGGCCGTCAGCGAGCCGCTGGCGAAGAAGGTGGGCATCGACCGGCTCACGGCGCTGCGCACGGCCATCGACGCCGTGCGCCGGGGCGGCACGCTGTCGCTCAGCGGCGTCTACGGCGGGGCGGCGGACCCGCTGCCGATGCTGGACCTGTTCGACAAGGGCGTGCAGCTGCGCATGGGCCAGGCCCACGTGCGGCGGTGGGTGCCGGAGATCCTGCCGCTGCTCGAGCAGGACGGCGACGTCTTCGGGCTCGACGACTTCGTCACCCACACGCTGCCACTCGAGGAAGGGCCGAAGGCCTACGCCACGTTCCAGGCGAAGGACGACGGCATGATCAAGACCGTCCTCAAGCCCCACCAGGCCGCCTGATCTGCGGCGGGCGACCGGTCCCCGGCGACCGGTCGCCCGCCGCACCGCCGCGCCCCTCGATCCATCGTGTCCGGACGCGAGGAGGCCCGGGCCCATCGCACCGGCTGTGCGGTGATCGCCCCGGGCCTCGCTGGCTCCAGACGGGGGACCGGGGACGACGTCTAGATCTGGCCCTCGCCCTCGATGTGAGCGCCGCGCTCGGCGGCATCGTCGTACGACTCGGCGACGTCGGGATCGAGCTCGAGGTCGTCCGCGATCGCCTCCTCCTCGGCGGTGGGGGGCCGATCCGCGATGTGCGCCGCAGTGGCATCGTGACGATCGGCCGTGACCGTCTCGCCACTCGGCGTCGACTCGGGATCGGGGTTGTCGAGGGATTGGCCGGTGCGCTCCACGTACTCCTCCTCGGCTTCGGTCGCCCATTCGGGGCGACCGTTGTGGGGGGCGGTCAGGGGCGCAGGCGCACCCGGTGCGGCGCCGCTCAAGCCGCCCGGCTGATCTCCAGGCTGTTGCTCACGTCGAACACGCCGGGGATGCTCCAGGCGTCATCAGCCGCCACGGCCTTCGCCTCGGGCGTCGTGACGCGGCCGTCGAGGTGGACGACGCCGTCGGTCACCGAGACCTTGATCCGGCAATCCTGGGTGTAGGGGTTCTCGCGGAGCCGGTGCACGACGGTCGTCTTGACCTCGCGGTCGGTCGGCAGCTCGTCGGGGCTGATGTCGTCGGAGCGGTAGTAGAAGCGGTCTCGCTGCATCGTCCAGGCCATCGTCCATGTCCTCCGGTCGCTGACGGCGTCGATAAATCGCTACCCACCAGCTGTGACCTATAACGGCCCGCCAGGCGAACGGGCGAGGTGGCGGCGGGGACGGCGGCGCTGAGCTGGGACCAAACCTCGAATGGCCGGAGGATCTTTTTTCCTCAGCTGCCGAGCATGTGGCGCCGCAGACGGCGGACGGCCTTGCGCAGCAGCCGCGACACCTGCATCTGGCTGCAGCCGAGCTCCTCGGCGATGTCGGACTGGGTCCGCTCCTCGACGAAGTAGAGCTGCAGCAGCGCACGGTCGTCCTCGGACAGCAGCTCGATGCTCTGCTGGAGCGCCGTGCGGTTCTCGATGCCCACGAAGCCCCTGTCGACCCTGCCAATGACCTGCTCGGCCTGGATACCGGTGACCGGGTCGGTGGCGTCGAGTGACGACGTGATGCGCGCCTCCTCGGCCGCCATGGCGTCGAGCACCTCGCTCTCGCGCACGCCCACGAAGTCGGCGACCTCGCTGGTCGACGGCGCCCGGCCGAGGTCGTGGGTGAGCAACTCGTGGGCGTCTCGCACCGGCGTGGCCAGCTCGTGGACCCGGCGGGGCACGCGGATCGCCCAGCCGGCGTCGCGGAAGTGGCGGCGCAGCGAGCCCACGATCGTCGGCTTGGCGAACGCCAGGAACGGCTTGCGCCGCTCGGGATCGAACCGGCGCAGGGCGAGCAGGAGCGCCTCGAACGCCACCTGGGTGAGGTCGTCGATCGGTTCACCGCGCCGGTAGTGTCGCCGGGCCTGCGACTCGGCGTGGGCGCGGTAGCGCTCGACGAGCTGGTCGAGCGAGCGCTTGTCACGCCGCCGGGCGTAGCGGACGTGCACGGTCCACAGGGGCAGGTCGACCGCCGGGCGGCGCACCTCGGAGACCATCCACCGGCGCTCGGCCGGATCGGTCGGGGCGGTGAGCACCGCCCGCGCTCGATCCGTGGCGTCGGAGAGCCGCCCCAACGAGCGCCGGCAGTCTCGGGCTGTGCTGGTCATGTCGACGGTCGCCACCACGGATCACGCGTTCCCGGTGATGGAGGCCGACATACCTGCGGGGGCGGATGGGGCGCCCCGGGGACGGGTAGGCGACCGCGGTACGAGCCAGTCCGGGCCGCCGGGGTGGCCCCCCGACCCGCCGAGCAGGATGACCGACGACTCCACCGCCACGACGACGACAACCGGGGACGCCGCGGGGCCGCCGGCCCATGTGTCCGCCAAGCTGCTGGAGGAGATGCGCCTGCGCGTCGACGAGGCGGCCACCGACATCGAGCGGCTGACCGCAGAGCTCGACGAGCGGACCCACGCCCTCGACGAGCTCGAATCGGTGGTCGACGCGCTCCTCGGTGCCACGGAGACACCAGTGGTCGTCGCCGGCCCCGACCGACGGGTTCGGGCAGCGACCCGGGGCACGGTGGAGCTTCTGGGCCTCGAGGCGCCCCCGCTCGGCAAGCCGCTCTCGGCCGTCGTGCCCGACGACGTGGCGAACGCCGTGACCGATCTGCTCGAGGCGGACGGCGAGTCCACCGCCGGCGAGGGGGAGCGGCGGTCGGGCACCGTCAGCACCGATGGCTACATCGTCGAGGTGGACGAGGTCGCCGGCGGCGGCGTCGTCCTCGTGTTGCGCCGGGCATGACCGGCGCGCTTGATTTCGGGCGCCGGCGCGCACGTGTACGCCTCGGTCTGCACGGGTAGCGACGGCATGTCGTCCAACGGAGGGATCATGGAGCACCACCCCGGCAGGATCGAACTGTCACTCCCGCCGGACAGTCGGTACATGCGGCTCGCGCGCCTCATGGCGAGCGGTGTGGCCACCACGTGCGGCCTGCCGCTCGAAGAGGTGGAGGACTTCCGCATCGCCGTCGACGAGCTGTGTGCCACGCTGATCGAGATCGGCGACGGCGATCCCGTGCGCCTCGCGTTCGACTTCACGGTCGACGCCGTGGTCGTCGAGGGTCGCACGACCGCCAGGGCCGGGCGTGCCATCGACGAGGACCGGCTGAACCTGAGCCGCCAGATCCTCGACGTCGTGACCGACGGCCACCAGCTCACCACCGAGAACGGCCACGCGTCGTTCACCGCCCGCAAGGAGCTGCGCGGCGGCGGGGTCGGCTGAGCCGCCCGCCCGGGGCTCGGTCGGCCGGCGCCTCGCGTCAGGGGGTCGAGGCCCCCAGGACCTCGCGCAGGCCGGTCATCTCGAGCACCCGGTCGAGCGGCTCGGACACCTGGGTGACACGCAGCTGGGCGCCGCCGGCGTCCGCCTCCTTGCGGGCAAGCAGGAACGCCCGCAGGCCTGCGGAATCGGCGAAGGTGAGAGCGGCGGCGTCGATCTCGATGGCCGTCACGCCCGCGGCGAGGAGCTCCTCGATCGCCGTGGTGAGCTTGGGCGACGCGTAGAGGTCGAGCTCGCCGTCGAGCTCGACGACCGCCTTGTCTCCGTCTCGCCGGGTCGAGATGACCAGCGAATCCCGTGGGTCGCCCATGTTCCTCCTCCTGGCGGCGTGGCCTGCACTCCTTGTTCCCAGCCCGGGCCCCGGCGAACCGGCGAACCGGTGGGCCGTGCGCGGACAGGCACCCGATCCTACGCAGGTCCGGCCCCCGAACCACTCACCGGCGCTCCCCGCGGTCGGTAGTCACTCCTGGGTCACGTTGCGGACGCCGGGTCTACTGGCCAGCGCGGCGGTGAGCTCGCGGGCCGCGGCGGGCTTGCAGCGCAGCTTGGCGGCCACCACGGTGCGGTCGTCGCTCATGTCGATCTCGATCGACCCGAGGTGGACCTCCTCGTGGTTCTGGATGGCGTCGACGACCGTGCCGGCGCTGGAGCCGTCGTCGAGCTCGACGCGCAGGTCGCAGGTGTTGTTGCCGCCCAGCCGCCGTCGGATGAACGTGCGGATCGGCCGGAGGAGCACGAGGCTGACCAGTAGGACGCCGGTGGCGACTCCGGCCGTGGCGATGTCGCCGACGCCGGCGGCCAGCCCGATGGCGGCCACGGTCCACAGGCTGGCGCCCGTCGTCAGGTTCCGGATCGAGCCGCCCTGGCGGAAGATCACGCCTGCTCCCAGGAACCCGATGCCGACGGCGACGTTCGAGGCCACCCGGGAGACGTCCGCCTGCATCGTCGACTGGTTCCGGGGGCGGTCGAACTCGAGGAACCCGATCGTCGAGATCACGCCGAAGAGTGCGGCTCCCAGGGCGACGGCGATGTGGGTCCGCAGGCCGGCAGGCTGGTCGCTGGCCTCGCGCTCGACCCCGACCAGACCCCCGAGGAGGGCGGCGACGAGCAGCCGTGCGATCACCGCCCCGTCCAACGCCCAGCTGTTGGATGCTGCTCCGATCACGGCCGACATCTACCCGTGGGTGCGGTGCCCATAGTCACCCCGTCGGGACAGGACGGTTGCCACGGCCGTCATGGGGAAGGATGACCATGTCAAACGAGTCCGGTAACCGATGGGAGGAGACCACCCATGGACACGCCCGACATCGTCAACCGGGCCGAGGAGGCCATCGACGAGCGGACCGCACCGGAGGGCGGCGAGCGGAAGTACGCCGAGGGCGCCGACCCCGCCAGCTTGCGGCGCGAGCAGCAGGAGGAGATGGCCGAGGCCTGGGCCGGCCCTGGCGTGCCTGCCATGACAGACGGCCAGTGGAAGGGCCTCGTGCTCGGCTCGGTGGTCGGCGGCCTCATCGGTGGCCTGCTGTTCCTGCCGCTGGCGCTCGTACCCTTTACCGAGAGCGCATGGCTCCGCGTGTTGATCGTGGTGCTCGCCGGTGCCCTGGCCGGGGGCACTGCGGGGGCCCTTTACTACGGCGGCCGCGAGCCCGAGCTGGAGGGTGAGACGCTGGACGCCGACGGTCGCGGGTCCGTCGGCACGACGTTGCGCGATCCCGGCACCGACGACCGGGGCCGCTGAGCCGACCTCCCAGGGGGAACGTCGAGAGGGCCCGCCGGTGACGGCGGGCCCTCTCGCGTGAGCTGTCGGTCTCGGGGTCGGGGGAGAGCCGCGGCTCAGTGGGCGGCCCTACCGGAGCGGGCCTGCGACGGGGCCGCCTCGCCGTTGCCGGTGGCCACGGGTGGCGTGGCGGGGCCCTCGGCCTCGCCGGTCGCCGTGTCGTCGCCGGCGGCCGCGGGGGAGCGCAGCGACCGCACGACGAAGACGATTGCCGCCACCACGGCCGACAGGACCGCCAGCCGCACGAGCACCGGGGGTCGCCGCCGCCGCGGGGGCTCGACGACGCCCACCTTGACCAACTGGTCGACGGCCACGTTGCGGGCCCGCTCGGTCGCCGAGCGGGCGGTGTCGCCGACCTCGGATGCCCGATCCTTGATCTCGTGACCGGCGGTGGCCGCGAGCTCCAGTGCGTCCTCTGTGACCGTTTCGATCAGATCACGCGTGTTCTTCAGCTTCATGAAGCACCTCCGGTGTGGTCCCTTGAAGTGCTTCCCCGAATGCCCGCCGCCGAGACACCGGGTACGCGCCAGGGGCAGGGCCCCGGAGGCCCTGCCCCTGAGCGGCAGATCAGGTGCCGCGTGTGTCAGATGCGCCGGGCGCGATGGCCGACCATGTTCCAGATGAGCAGCACGACGACGGCGCCGATGATGGAGCCGATGATCCCGGACGGCTGGAGCGCACCCTCGTCGACGTCATCGCCCATGACCACGTAGCCGAGGAAGCCGCCCACGAAGGAGCCGACGATGCCGAGGACCGCGGTCTGGACGAAGGACATCGGATCGGGGCCGGGCACCAACAGACGAGCGAGATAACCGGCGATGATGCCAATCACGATGAGCGCAATGATGAAGCCGATCATTTCTAACCTGTTCTCCCCACTATTCTTTCCCGTTCAGCGGGTGCTGCCGGGTTTTGTTGAACTTTCTTCCCCGGTTCGAACCAACCCAAACGGGTTAGTTCGATGTAACCTTGCGCGCGTGGCCGATTGCGCGTAAGGGGCGCGTCACACCTGGACGTCGAGCACGAGCTGCTCGTCGTCACGCGTGAACACGTAGCGCAGCCCGCCTATGTCGGCCGCCACCTCGATGCCCACGTCGAGCATGCCGTCGTCGTCCAGCCAGCGGTCGAACAGGGCCACCATCTCGTCGTGCGCATCGTCGTCGTCGTTGGGCAGGAATGTCACCGTGAGTGGCATTCCCTGGGGGACGACGGCGCTGTTCACCTCGATGGGCTCGAGCGGCACCAGGTCCAGGAGGACCCGATCGGCGCTGTGTTCGAGGAAGACCAACTGGCATGCCGACATGGCGTCAGGGGCTCGCCGTCGGAGCGGACGCACCGACGAGTGTGCGGTTCATCTTTGCGAGGCTCGACCGCAAGAGGCGCGACACCTGCACCTGGCTCACCCCAACGCGCTCGGCGATCTGCGACTGGGTCATGCCGCCCATGAACCGCAGCTCGATGATGCGCCGCTCGCGGGCGGGCAACGACTCCATCAGGCCGGCCACGGTGATGCGGGCCTCAGCGGCCTCGATCTGCCGGTCGACCTCGCCCAGGTTCGGCTCGTCGTCGGCTTCGTCGGCGCTCGGCGGAGTGAGCGGCACCCGGGTGTAGGAGCGCCCGGCCTCGAGGGTCTCGAGCACCTCCTCGACCGGCACGCCGGCCCGGTCGGCGATCTCCTCGACGGTCGGCGAGCGGCCCAACGTCTGGCCCAGCTCGGTCACCGCCACGTTCACGGTGTGGTGCAGGTCCTTCAGGCGGCGCGGCACGTGCACGGCCCAGGTGGTGTCGCGGAAGTGGCGGCGCAGTTCGCCCACGATCGTCGGCACGGCGAAGGTCGAGAAGACGACGCCGTAGTCGGGGTCGAAGCGCTCGACGGCCTTCAGCACGCCGAGCATGGCGACCTGCACCAGGTCGTCGAGCGGCTCGCCCTTGTGCGCGAAGCGCTGGGCGCAGTGCACGGCCAGCCAGCGGTGCTCCTCGATGAGCGCGTTGCGCACGTCACGGTCGCCGGTCGCCCGGAACTCGTGGAAGCGCAGGTCAACCCGGTCATTGCTCGTGCCACGCGTGCTGCTGCCGCTCGGCCGACCCATCATCCCGGCGGTCGTGCGGCGCGTGCTACGTGCCGCGCGGGTGCTGGTGTTCCCCACGGATACCTCGTTTCGATTGCCCACGTCGGCCCCACTACCCACTGGGCCTGGCGCTACACCGGCCAGCGCGGCGCTACGTTTCCGCCCCATGGGAGTCCGCCACGTCGCGCTGTTCCGATTCGCCGAGGGAATCACGCCTGCCCAGGTCCAGGCGATCGACCAGGGCCTGGCCGCTCTCCCGGCGGCCATCCCCGAGATCCGCGAGTACCGCTTCGGGATCGATCTGGGGTTGGTTGAGCGCAACGCGGACTACGCCATCGTGGGCGACTTCGCCACGCTGGAGGACTACATCGCCTACCGCGACCACCCCGACCACCGGGCGTTCATCGACAGCTGCATGGAGGGCGTCGTGACCGAGCGTCTCGCCGTGCAGTACGAGGCCTGACGCGCACGACGGCGGCGGGCAGGGCCCACCGCCGTCGTGGCCGACGATCGGTCGTGGGTCAGTCGACGCGGAGCAAGCTGGTCAGCTCGGCGCGCCTCTCCTCGAAGGAGTCGAGGTCCATCTTGCCGTCGTCGTAGGCGGCGTGGAGCTTCGCGAGCTGGTCGAGGACCCGGCCCTGGTCGACTGCGGGAGGGGCCTCCTCGACCTCGAGGTCCGTCTCGTCGCCCTCCTGACCGCGTGACTGCTTGCGCTCGGTCTTGGCCTTTTGCTTGGCCTGCTTGTCGCGATCGCGCTGGAGCTTGCCGAATGTCGTGCGGCGGCGTGACACGTCAGCTGAGCACCCGCACGTTCTGGGCCTCGTCGCCCTTGCGGCCCGGGCCGACTTCGAACTCGACCTGCTGACCCTGCTCGAGCGTGCGATAGCCGGCGCCCTGGATGTTGGAGAAGTGGACGAACACGTCGTCGCCATCCTCCCGCGAGATGAAGCCGTAGCCCTTCTCTGCGTTGAAGAACTTGACGGTACCGATTGCCATGGTGCCTCTGCCTATCTGTGTCAGCCGGCCGTGCAGTCATCGTTCGCGGCCGTGCAGGCAGACAGGCTACGCCCTGGTGGACCGGACGCGTACCCCGAGGGCACCGGGCACCTCCGAGGTACCGTCGTCCCCATGGCCTCCGACATCGAGCGCGAGACGGTCGCGCTGGCCCGGCGCATCGCGGAGCTGGGCGCCGGCGAGCGCTCCCGGGTCTTCCACATGTCCTGGTGGAGCGACCGGGTCATGGACTGGGCGATGGCCCGGCCCGATTTCAAGACGCAGCTGTTCCGGTTCGTCGACGTGTTCCCGGCCATGGCCGGCGACGAGGACGTGGCCCGGCACCTCGGTGAGTACTTCAACGGGGTCGATGTGCCCAAGGCGCTCGACCTGGGCATCGACATCGCCCACAAGGTGCCCCTCGGCGCCCGGATCGAGGCCCGGGTGGCCCGGCGCAACATCCGGCGCATGGCCGAGCAGTTCATCGTCGGGGCCGACCCGACAGCGGCCACCGACGGTCTCGAGCGCCTGTGGCGCGCCGGCTCGGCCGCCACCGTCGACCTGCTCGGCGAGAAGACGGTCGTCGCCGCCGAGGCCGACCGCTACGCCGCCCGGGTGCACGAGCTGCTCGCCGCCCTTGGCGACGCCGCCGCGCTGTGGGCACCCGACGACCACCTCGAGCGTGACGACCTCGGCCCGCTGCCCCGCGTCAACGTGAGCGTGAAGCCGACGGCACTCGCCACGCACTACGAGCCGCTCTCGGCCGACGAGGGCGTGGCGTCGGCGAAGGGGCGCCTGCGACCCATCCTGCGCGACGCGCAGGCCCGCGGGGCGTTCGTGCACGTCGACATGGAGCACTACGACGCCAAGGACCTCACGCTGCGGGTGTTTCGCGAGCTGCTGTCCGAGGACGAGTTCGCCGACGTGGCCGCCGGCATCGTGATCCAGGCGTACCTGCGCGACAGCCGCGACGACCTGGCCGACCTCATCGCCTGGTCGTCGGGGCGGCGCCAGCCGATCACCGTGCGCCTGGTCAAGGGCGCCTACTGGGACGCCGAGTCGATCCACTCCCGCGCCGAGGGTTGGCCGGTGCCCGTCTACCAGGACAAAGCCGAGACCGACGCCAACTACGAGCGCTGCACCCGGCTGCTCCACGACCACCACGGCTCGGTGCGGGCGGCGTTCGGGTCGCACAACCTGCGGTCGCTGGCACACGCCATCACCTACGCCCGCAGCCGCGGGATCCCCGACACGGGTTACGAGATCCAGATGCTCTACGGCATGGCCGAGCCCATGCACGCCGCCATCCGCAAGCTGGGACTGCGGCTGCGGGTCTACGCACCGGTCGGCGAGCTCGTCCCCGGCATGGCATACCTCGTGCGGCGCCTGCTCGAGAACACCTCCAACGAGTCGTTCGTGCGGCTCCGCTTCGCCGAGGGCCGCGAGCTCGATGACCTATTGGCTGCGCCCGAGGTCGACGAGGTGCCGCCGGCGACGTTCGCCCCGCCCCGCGCCGCCACCGAGTCCGCTGATCCGGCACCCTACGCCCCCGAGCCGGTAGCCGAGTGGCGCCGCTCGTCGACCCGGGCCGAGTTCAGCGTGGCCCTCCGCCGGGCCGAGCGCTCCCTCGGCGGCGTCGTACCCGGCGTGGTGGCCGGCGAGCGGGTGAGCGGACCGGCGGCGATGCCGTCGGTCGACCCGGCGGTGCCGACGCGCGTGGTCGCGACGGCCGCCGCCTGCACGGCCGCCGACGCGGACGCGGCGGTGGCCGCTGCGGTGGCGGCGGCCGAGGGCTGGCGGCGCACGCCGGTGCGCGACCGGGCCGCCGTGCTGTTCCGGGCGGCCGACTGGTTGCGGCGACGCCGGTACGAGATCGCCGCGCTCGAGTGCTACGAGGCCGGCAAGCCGTGGGACCAGTCCGACGCGGACGTGTGCGAGGCGATCGACTTCTGCGAGTACTACGGGCGCGAGGTGCTACGGCTCGAGGCCGCGGCCGCGACCCTCGTCCAGTCGCCGCCTGGTGAGACGAACCGCCTCCTGTACCAGGGCAAGGGCGTCACCGCCGTGATCGCCCCGTGGAACTTCCCGCTCGCGATCCCCACCGGCATGGTCACCGCCGCGCTCGCGGCCGGCAACCCGGTGATCCTCAAGCCGGCCGAGCAGACGCCGCTCGTGGCCTGGCAGCTCGTCGAGGCCCTCGTCGCCGGCGGCGTGCCGCGGGGCGTCATGCAGTTCCTGCCGGGCGTGGGCGAGGTCGTGGGCGCCCGGCTGGTCGAGCACCCCGACGTCGCGGTCATCGCCTTCACGGGCTCGCGCGCCGTCGGCCTCGCCATCAACCAGCAGGCGGCCGTGCCCCGGCCGGGCCAGGACCACGTGAAGCGGGTCATCGCCGAGATGGGCGGCAAGAACGCGCTGATCGTCGACGCGGACGCCGACCCCGACCAGGCCGTGCCCGGCGCGGTGCTGTCCGCGTTCGGCTACGCCGGCCAGAAGTGCTCGGCGGCCAGCCGGCTCATCGTCGTCGGCGCCGCCTACGAGCCGGTCGTGGCCCGTCTCGTGGCCGCCACCCGCGAGCTGATCGTCGGTCACCCGGCGGAACCCGCCACGCAGGTCGGCCCCGTCATCGACGAGGACGCCCACAAGCGGGTGCGCCGCTACGTCGAGGAGGCGCCCAGCCAGGGGCGCGTGCTCGTCACCCACGACGCCCTGCCGGCCCAGGGATTCTTCGTGGGCCCCACCGTCGTCGAGGTCGACCATCCCGAC
Source organism: Acidimicrobiales bacterium (assembly GCA_035296625.1). Classification (GTDB taxonomy): domain Bacteria; phylum Actinomycetota; class Acidimicrobiia; order Acidimicrobiales; family VFJN01; genus DATCLS01. The sequence continues at coordinate 29,123 of DATHAO010000035.1, forward strand.
GTGCCGCTGGAGCGCGACGAGATCTTCGGGCCCGTGCTCGCCGTGCTGCGGGCGAGCACGCTCGACGAGGCCCTGGCGCTGGCCAACCACACCGAGTACGGCCTCACGGCCGGCATCTACTCGCGCTCGCCCGAGAGCATCCGCCGGGCGGCCGCCGAGCTGCGGGCCGGCAACGTGTACGTCAACCGCCACATCACCGGTGCGGTCGTCGGGCGGCAGCCCTTCGGCGGCTACGGAATGTCGGGCGTGGGATCGAAGGCCGGTGGTCCCGACTACGTGCAGCAGTTCATGGACCCGCGCGTCGTCACCGAGAACACGTTGCGCCAGGGCTTCGCTCCCGACACCTGACCGGCGGCTCACCACCGGCCCGAGATACCGGCCGCCCGAGCGACCGCCCGCCCGGCCAGGCGCCCGCGCGACCGCCCGAGCGACCGCCCGCCCGAGCGACCGCCCGGCCGGGCGCTCGCCCGATGGCCTCAGCTGGCGGGGAGGTCCTCGAGGTTGTTCTCGGCCACGTCGCCCGGCGCGGCGTCGATGACCTGCTCGACGAGCGGCAGCACCCGGTGGTGCAGCTGCTCGGTGAGCGCTATCTGGGTCGCCGTGCGGTCGATGCCCTGCACCTCGAGGATGCGCACGATGACGTGCTGGAGGTGGTCGTTCGTGCGGGCCACGACCCGGCACAGCAGGTCGCCGGGGCCCGTCACCGAATGGATCTCGAGCACCTCGGGGATCTCGCGTAGGTGGCGGGCCACGTCGAACAGGCGGCCCTGGGCGATCTCGAGGCTGACGAACGCCAGCACCTCGTAGCCCATGGCCGTGAGATCGAGGTCGGGGTCGAACCCGCTGATGATGCCCCGTTGCTGCAGCTTGTCGAGCCGCGCCTGCACCGTGCCGCGGGCGACGCCCAGCTGCCGGGCGAGTTCCATCACGCCGGCGCGGGGGATGTCACAGAGCGCCCGGATGAGCCGGGCGTCGAGGGCATCGATCCCCGTGGGCAACATGAACAAGGTGTCTACCACAGCGCGGTCCGAACTGGCCCGATTGTTCAATGTCTGACGGTTCTGTTGACCCGATGGCCGTGAGGCCCTTTCCTGAGGCGGTCAGTCGACCACGTGAGGGGACGGAGCCGATGGCGGTGACGCAGGACGACCTGGCCGGCGACCCGGCCGTGGCTCCTCCACAGCTGCGGGGCATCGACCACGTCGAGTGGTGGGTCGGCAACGCCCGTGCGTTCACCGGCTTCCTCACCGCCGCCTTCGGCTTCGAGGTCGTCGCATACGCCGGCCCCGAGACCGGGCGACGCGACAGAGTCTCGCACGTGCTCCAGCAGGGTGAGATCCGGTTCCTCGTCACCGGTGCGCTGGGCCCCGACGGCCCCGTCGCGGAGCACGTCCAGGCCCACGGCGACGGTGTGCGCGACGTGTCGTTCCTCGTCGACGACGCGGATGCCGCCTTCGACGCGGCCGTGGCGCGGGGTGCCCGGCCCGAGCGCCCGCCGACCCTCGACGCCGACGACCACGGCGGCCTGCGCCACGCTGCCGTCGGGTCCTACGGCGAGACGGTGCACACGCTGCTCGACCGGTCCTCCTACACCGGCGGCTTCGCTCCCGGGTTCACGGCTCCCGCGGTCGCGACGGCCGCCGGCCCTCCGCCGGGGCTCACCGCCGTGGACCACATCGTCGGCAACGTCGAGCGCGGCCGGATGGGGGACTGGGTCCGCTACTACCAAGACGTCTTCGGCTTCGACCAGCTCGTCCACTTCGACGACGAGGCGATCTCGACGGAGTACTCGGCGCTGATGTCCACCGTGGTGTGGAACCACGGGTCGGTGGTGCTGCCGATCAACGAGCCCGCCGAGGGTCGCCGCAAGAGCCAGATCGAGGAGTACCTCGACTACTACCGGGCGCCCGGCGTGCAACACCTGGCGCTGCGCACCGAGGACATCGTCACCAGCGTGCGAGCCCTGCGCGAGCGGGGCGTCGGCTTCCTGACCGTGCCGCCCGAGTACTATGACGACGCCCGGCGCCGCATGGAGGGCATCGACTTGCCCTGGGACGACATCGCCGAGCTCGGCATCCTGGTCGACCGCGACCCCGACGGCCACCTGCTGCAGATCTTCACCGAGAACGTGTGCGACCGGCCCACGGTGTTCTTCGAGATCATCCAACGCGAGGGCGCACGGGGATTCGGCGAGGGCAACTTCAAGGCCCTGTTCGAGGCGATCGAGCGGGCGCAGGAGGCCCGTGGGAACCTCTGAGCTCGGGGAGCGGCGGCACCGGGCGGCGCCGCCGGCGGCCGTCAGGCCGGATCGCCCTCCGCCAGGCGCTGGATCACGACGACGGGATTGACCCCGTCGGTCAGCTGGGCGGCCTCGACCTGGATCTCGGGTGGCGGGAACCGGAACCCGAGACGGGAGGCCTCCACCTCGGCGCGCGCCATGGCGGCCTCGAGGTGGGCAATCGTCTGGTCATTGTCGAGGCCCTCGGTCGCCTGCTCGAGGTGGGACTGAGCATGGGCGACGAACGGGGCGAGCTCGGGTGGCAGCGGCTCGGGGGTCTGGTCGGCCAGTGTGGTTCCTCCGGCACGGACGGCGATCCGGTAGAGGCTACCGGCCGTTACCCCCTCCCGGCACGACGAGCTCCCGGCAGGACGAGCCACGGCCGGGCGGCGTCCCAACCCTGCCGGGCACCGTCCCGGGGTGCAGCCGAGGCGGAGCGGTGTGGTATTTTCGCTCTTCCTCCGGGGCCGTTAGCTCAGTTGGTTAGAGCACCTGCATGACGCGCAGGGGGTCAGGGGTTCGAATCCCTTACGGCCCACCCCCGACCGACCAGGGCATCCGCCCTGGTCGTTCCCGCAAGATCGTGACCGGCGTGGGCGGCAAGCAGATCCTCGTCGACGACCCAGCGGGAAACCCGGTCGAGCTGTTCGAACCGATCATCCCCGAAGCCCGCGAGGCAGCAGCCAGGGACACCTGAGCCTCGCAAGACACCTGCTGACGCATCGGCGGCCAGCGGTCGAGGTAGAGGTCGGGGCGGAGTGGTTGCTCACGGCCCGCACCGTGGCGCAGGCCGGGCGCGCTCCGGGCGCCGGCCGGAAGGCACGGCGCCCGGGGGTCGGGTGGGGGAGACCCGCGCCGGTCAGCCGACGGGCACCCGGGACGGCTCGGCGTCGGGTCCGGCCTCGGGCTCGGTCGCCGGCGCTGGGACGGCGCCCACTGCCTCGCCCTCGACGGCGATGGCGGGCAGCAGCCGGTCGAGCCAGCCGGGCAGCCACCAGTTGCGGTCGCCGAGCAGCTCCATGGTGGCCGGCACCAGGATCATCCGGACCACGGTGGCGTCGACGAACACCGCCGTCGCCAGGCCGATGCCGGCCAGCTTGAGGAACACGGCGTCCTCCATCACGAAGGCACCGAACACCGTGACCATGATCGCCGCGGCCGCGGTGATGACCCGGGCCGTGTTGGCCAGCCCGTCGGCGACGGCCTGTCGGTTGTCGCCGGTGCGCACGTACTCCTCACGCACCCGGGACAGGAGGAACACCTCGTAGTCCATCGACAGGCCGAACAGGACGGCGAACATCGTCATGGGCAGCCATCCGGGGACCGGCGTCGGGTCGTCGATCCCGACGAGGTCGCCGAACCAGCCGCCGTTGCCGGCGAGCGTCATGACGCCGTAGGCGGCGGCGATGGACAGGATGTTCATGGTCGCCGCCTTGACCGCCACGGCGAGCGAGCGGAACACCGACATGAGCAGGACGAACGAGAGCAGGACCACGCCCCCGATGAACAGGGGCAGCCGGCTGGCCGTCTGTTCGCTGTCGTCGATGAAGGCCGCGGTCGTGCCGCCCACGGACGCCTCGACGCCCGTGCCGGCCACCGCGGCCGGGATCACGTCGTCGCGCAGCGTGTGCACGAGGTCCTCGGTGGCTTCGTCCTGCGGACCCGTGGCGGGGACGACCGAGATGACGGCGGCGTCGCCGCGGTCGTTGAGCACGGGCGGGACGACCGTCGCCACGCCGTCGGTGGCGGCGAGATCGGCCGCCATCCGCTCGACGGTGTCGGAGGCGGCGGCCCCCTCGCTCGCACGGGCCAGGTCGACCGCCACGAGGAAGGGGCCGTTGGCGCCGGGCCCGAAGCCCTCGCTGATGAGGTCGTAGGCCCGGCGGCTGGTCAGCTCGGTGGGGCCGTTCCCGGCGTCGGGCATGCCGAAGCGCATGTCGGTCGCCGGAGCGGCGAGCACCAGCACCGCGACGAGGGCGGCGAGACCGGCCACGAGCGGCCGCCGCTGCATCACCCGGCTCCACCGCCACGACAGCGTGCGGCGTCCGTCTACGTCGTGGCGGAACCACGGCAGGCGGAACCGATCGATGGTGCGGCCGGCGAAGCCGAGGAGGGCGGGCAGCAGGGTGACCGACGCGAGCACCACCACCGTGACCGCCAGGGAGGTCGCCAGGGCGACGCCCCACAGGTAGTCGCGGCCCATCAGCACCAGGCCGAAGATCGACACCACGACGGTCGAGCCCGCGAAGACCACGGCCCGGCCCGCCGTGCCGCCGGCGAGCAGCACCGCCTCCCGGGGCTCGCGCCCCTCGGCGAGCGCCGACCGGTAGCGGGTCACGATGAACAGGGCGTAGTCGATGCCGACGCCGATCCCGATCATCGTGGCGAGCTGGACACCGAAGTCGGGCACGTCGAGCACGTTCGCCATCAGCCACACGCCGCCCAGCGCGACCCCGAGGCCGAAGCCGGCGATCACGAGGGGCAGGCCGGCGGCCAGGGCCGAGCCGAAGGCCACGAGCAGGATGAAGAGGGCGGCCAGCAGCCCGACCGACTCGGAGCCGGCCTCGCGCCGCTCGACCGTCTCGACGGGGTAGCCGCCGAGCTCGACCTGCAGGCCGTCGCCCTCGGCCTCGCCGGCGAGGTCCATCACCCGTTCCACGGAGGTGGTGGGCAGCTGCTCGGCCGCGACGTCGAAGCGGACCTGCAGGACACCGGTCGAGCCATCGGGTGAGACGAGACCGGGCTCGGCCGCCACGACGTTCGGCACCTCGATGAGGTCGGCGGCCAGCCGGTCGACGCGCTGGGTGACGTCGGGGCCCGTGACTCCGCCGTCGGACGTGTACACCACGTCGACCGTGCCCCCGGCGAACGCGGGGAAGCGGTCCTGCAGCAGCTCGACCGCCTCGGCCGAATCGCTGCCGGGCACCGTGAAGTCGACCTCGTTGTCGCCGCCGGCCACGCCGGCGAGCACCGACGCGGCCACCAGCGCGGCGGTCCACAGCACCACGACGCGCCGACGGCGGTCGTAGCTCCAGGTCACGAGCTTGCGGAGCATCACGCCACCGCCCGGGTCGTCGGGCCGAGAGCCCGTACGGCGGTGTCGCCCGAGCCCTGGACCTTGGCGACGTCGACCGTGCTGGCGGCCGCGGCGGCAGACGGCGGCCGTGTGGGGGATGCGGTGAGGGTCATGGCGACCATGGTCGGTGTGCGGCGCCGCCGTGTCGTCGCCCGGGAAGCGGCTTCAGGTCGCCGCGCCTACGTCGAGGCGCGTACGCGCAGGGGCCGATGCGCTCGGTGGCCGGGCCTCGTATCGTCACCGTGATGGAGGCGACTCGGTTGCGGTCCTTCGACGTCGCCCTGGCGGTGGTCGTCGGCGCCGCGCTCGTGGTCGTCATGCCGGTGATCGAAAACGCCGACGCCCGCTCGTTCGATGCGCTTGCGGTGGTGCTCGTCGTCGTCGCCGGGGGCGTGCTGGCGCTCCATCGGCGGGCCCCGATGGTGGTGCTCGCAGTCACGACGGCGGTCTTGGTGCTGTACAGCCTTCGGGACTACTCGGGCAGCCCTGTCTACGTCACGTGGATCGGCGCCATCTTCGCGGTTTCGGTGACACGGGGCCCCGCGAGGGCATGGGTTCCCGCCGCGGTGTCGACGGCAGCGATCCTCGCCACCGCCTTCCAGGACTCGACATGGGTCGTCGTCGGCCGCCTCGGCGAAGCGCCGTGGTCGATCGCCGCTCTGTTCGTGAGCTGGGCTGTCGGCGCGTTGCTGCTGGGCGGCTCGGTTCGCGGACGAGCGGCCGAGCGAGCCGCGATGGAGGAGCGGGCCCGGCACCTGGCCGAGACCCGCGAGGAAGAAGCCCGCCGCCGGGTCGCCGAGGAGCGGGTGCGGATCGCCCGCGACCTCCACGACTCGGTCGCCCACAGCATGGCCAGCATCTCGGTGCAGGCCGGGGTCGGAGCTCATGTGCTGGACGAACGGCCTGAGGACGCCCGGGCCGCCCTACTCGCCATCAAGCACGCCAGCGGCGATGCGCTGGCCGAGCTCCGGGCGACGCTGAGCATGCTCCGCTCGGGCGATGCCGCGCCCCGCGACCCGGCGGCTGGGCTCGACCGGCTGCCCTCGCTGGTCAACAGCTCTCTGGCCGCGGGGCTTCCGGTCGACGTCGTGATCGAGGGGAATG
>DATHAO010000036.1:0-3864 GCA_035296625.1 Acidimicrobiales bacterium
CGAAGCCATGCTCGGGCTGCTGGCCGGCCGGCGCTATCACGAGATCAGCATGGAGACCCTGGCCGAACGCGCCGGGGTCTCGCGGACCACGATCTACCGTCGCTGGCCGTCGAAGGCCGCCGTCGTCGCCGCCGCTGTCTCCAGCCTCTACCTCGACCGGGTCGAGGTGCCCGACACCGGCTCGCTGGCCGACGACCTCGCCGCCCTCCTCAGCGAGAGCTATCGCCTCATGGCGGACGGCGACGGCCGGGTGCTCGAGCGGCTGGTGCGCGAGTCGGGCCAGGATCCCGAGCTGGTCGACGTGGTCCGCTCCATCCTCTATTCCCGTCGGCGCCTGTACGCCACGATGCTGAACCGGGCCATGGCCCGCGGCGAGCTGCCTCCGGAGGTCGACCAGGAGCTTCTCCTCGATCTGCTACTCGGTCCGCTGTGGTTCCGTCTGCTCGTGAGTGGTGCGCCGATCACCCCGGAGGCGGCACCCACGGTCGTCGAGCTCGTCCTCGAAGGCGCCCTGACGCGAGACACCGAGCGTCCCGACAGGAGCGCCCACAACCGGTAGCGACGACCCGTCTCTTGCGGTTGTGCAAGATGCCCAACAGAGGAGTCTCATGTACACCCAGACGTGCCCGAGATGCGGACGCGAGTTCGCAGGCGACGAGCGGGACGCCGTCGCGGATGACGTCGTCGAACATGCGCACGTCGAACATCGCCACGAACTCGATCGAGACATCGTCCTGGCCCACCTCGAAGGCGTGCATCCCTACGAACGCGAGGAGTAGGGCCAGACCACTTCACTGAGATCCGGCGGGCCCACCGGGACGCTCGGGTCGAGCTTGCCGACGGGCCGCGTCTGGTCAACGGCCGGGCGGCCCGCTGCGAAGGAGCGGGAACGGCTCTGGTCACGGCGCTGTCCGGGCTCGGTACCAGGCGATGGTCTCGGCGACCGCGGTGGCGAGCGGTGTGCCGCCCCGTCCGAAAGTTGCCTCGAACTTTGTCGTGTCGAGGACGAACGGCTCCTCGAACTCGTAGGCCATCTCCGCGAGTTCGCGCATCATCCGGTTCACCACCGACGCGGCGCGCATCACCGGTTTCGGCAACGTGCGGACACCGACGGGGTGGCCCAGCTCGGCGCCGATCAGCTCAAGGACCGCTCGGGTGGTGACGGTCTCCGGGCCCGGAAGGTGCCACACCTGGCCGAGCGCCCGTGCGTCGGTTCCGAGGGTGGCCAGGCCCGCTGCGATGTCCGGGACGTAGCTGTAGGTGTGGGGCAGCTCCGGGTTGCCGAGGAAGTCCGCCTTCTTGCCAGTGCAGGCCTTGGCGAAGACCCGCTCACCGAGGGCGGACTCCGTCACCCCAGGCCCGAAGAAGTCCGAAGCCCGCCCGATGGCGATCTGGATCCGGCCGGCGTCGGCCGCTCGCAGCAGTTCACGCGTCATCGTCGCTCGCGTGCGGCCCTTCACCGTGCGGGCGTCCAACGGAAGGTCCTCGGTCATCGGCTTGCCGTCAGTAGGCCCGTAGCCGTAGACGTTCTCCAGGCTCACCAGCAGCGCGCCGGTGCGCTCAGCCGCGGTCAGCACGCCTGCCTGCAACAGCGGGAACCGCTGCGGCCACTGCGTGTACGGCGCGTTCAGGCACTGGTACACCACCGCTGCACCGACCGCTGCGTCGGTCGCAGCGTCGGGATCAGTGGCATCGGCCGAACGCCACTCCACACCCTCGGGCAAGCCGGTGGGCTCGTGGAGCGAGACCGCCCGCACCGCGCGACCAGAGCCCGCAAGCTGAACAGCCAGCGCCCGCCCGACCTGCCCGGCGCCGAAGATACGTGAACCGACTCGACCCTCACCGTCCGACCCATCTGCCGTGACGACGAGAGCATCCGATCGGCCCGCGGTCACTCACCATGGATCGAGCGTGCGACTTCTGATGCCGCCGGCCCCAGGGCCGAAGGACCCAACAGTCGACGACCAGAGGCGATCGATGCCTTGTCGTGGTGGGCGTGGCGCAACGCCTGGCGGCCGCCCGCCCAGGCGAGCCGCTGCACGGTGACCACCTGCTGCGCCGGCGCCCCGCCCTGACCCGGCCCGGCCGGTCGCCGGTTCGGTGGCCAGGACGGGGCGTCGGGCACGGGCCGGGGCCAAGTCGGGCACCGCCGTACGATGCGCCCGTGCTGGGACGTCGGCGTGTCCGGGGGGTGGTGGCCGTCGTCGCGCTGTGCGCGCTCGTGGCCGCCTGCGGCGGCGGCGACGGGGACGGTGGCGGCCGAGGAGATGGCGGCGGGGAGGATGCGGCGCCCGCTTCCGAGCTGCCGGCGCTCACCGCCGTGCGGGGTGAACGGCCGGCGATCGTCGACAACCGGGGCCGCCAGGTCATCCTGCGGGGCGTGAACGTCAGCTCGCTGGCCGAGTACGCCCGGGCGAACGACGAGCTGGCGCCCACGCTGCCGGTCACCGACGACGACTGGGACGCCATGGCGGCCGAGGGCTTCTCGGTCGTCCGGCTGCTGGTGTCCTGGTCGCGACTGGAACCCGAACGCGGCGAGCTCGACGGCGACTACGTCGAGTCCATCCGTTCCGCCGTCCGCGAGGCGGCGGACCGGGGCATGTACACGGTCCTCGACATGCACCAGGACGCCTGGGGGCCGTACGTGGCGACACCCGAGGGCGTCGCCTGCCCGGGCGGCCTCGAGCCGGCGATCGGATGGGACGGCGCCCCGGCGTGGGCGACGCCCGACGCCGGCGTCGACGCCTGTCGCGGCGGCGGGCGCGAGGACAGCGACCTGGTCCGGGAGTCGTGGCGTCGGTTCTACGCCGACGAGGACGGCGTCCGGTCGAGCCTGGTCGCCGTGTGGGGCCACCTCGCCACCGAGTTGTCCGCCGAACCCGGCGTGGCGGGTTACGACCTGCTCAACGAGCCGGGCCACGCCCCCGGCGACGCTGCCGTGACCGTCGACGGCCTGGCCGAGTTCTACCGGCAAGCCATCGCCGCCATCCGAGCCGGCGAGCAGGACTCGGGCGCCGGGCCCAAGCCGGTGTTCTTCGAGTACACGGTCACGGGGAGCGCCGTCCCGGCCGACTTCAGCGACGACCCTGCACTGGTGTTCGCCCCTCACGTCTACGGCGGCTCGATCGCCCCGCTCACCGTCGAGCAGAACTGGGCCTACGCCGCGTCCCTGGCCGGCGGCTACGGCACGGCGCTGTGGGTCGGCGAGTACGGCTGGTTCGGCGACCCGACCGAGGACGTGGCGAAGGTGCGCACCTTCGGCCAGCAGGAGGACCGGTACCTGGCGGGCAGCGCCTGGTGGCAGTGGCGTCAGGCGTGCGGCGACCCGCACTCGGTCGGCACGCCCGATGGGACGCCGGACGACGTGATCGTCCAGTACCGCAACAACGGCTGCCCCGGTGACCGCGACCTGGGTGTCGTCGCCGAGTGGCACGAGGTCGTGGCCCGCCCGTACCCGCGGGCGGCGCCCGGCCACCTGGTGTCCGTCGAGAGCGACGGGGCCGCCCGCACGCTCGCGCTGGCCGCCGACGGCGCCGAGCCCGGCAGCACACTCGAGCTGTGGGCGCCCGGCGACGAGGAGCCCGTGACCACGGGCGACGGGATCGCCGCGGTCGAGGCCCGAGCGGTCGACGGGGGGTGGCGGGTCACGGCCACGGTCTGCGCTGCGGCGTACGACGCGGCGATCGGCGGCACGGGCAACGCCCCGCCACCGGCCTGCCCCGCCGGCTGACCGGCCCGCCGGGAAACGGCCGTCGAACCGGCCATCTCGCGCGCTACTCGTCCGACGACCCCAGGTGACCAGGCGCGGCGTGAACGCTGGCGTGCGCATCAGCGAGCTCGACGCCCGTTAGCACCCCCTGCACC
>DATHAO010000037.1:0-36896 GCA_035296625.1 Acidimicrobiales bacterium
AGCAGCAGCGACTCGCCGTTGCGGAACGTCAGCGCCAGCTCCAGCCGCACCTGGGCAACGAGGCCTCTCACGACGCTCCGGACGGCGAGGTGAGGCGCAGGAACACGTCCTCCAGGCGTTGGCGGCCGGCCTGCAGGTCGGCGAGCGGCAGGTCGCACTCGGCCAGCCAGGCCGTGAGTGCGGCGACGGTCGCCGGCGTCGGGGCGGCCGCCACCTCGTAGCGCCCAGGATCCGTCTCCCGGACGGCCACGCCGCCGAGCCGGGCGGCGAGCGCGCCAACGTCGATGCCGGGCGGCGCCGAGAAGCGGACCCGGTCGCCGCCCCCGGGCGCCGCCATCAGCTCCGCCAGCGGGCCGCTCGCCACGAGCCGGGCCCGGTCGACGACGACCACGTCGTCGGCCACGCGCTCGGCCTCGTTGAGGTCGTGGGTGGTGAGCAGCACGGCCACACCGCCGGCGCGCAGGCCGGCGATGACCTCGCGGATCACCTGGCGGCCCGCGGGGTCGACGCCCGCGGTCGGCTCGTCGAGGAACGCCACGTCGGGACGCCCCACCAGCGCGAGGCCGAGGGCGAGCCGGCGCTGCTCACCGCCGGACAGCTGGCGCCACGTACGCCGCTCGCGGCCGGTGAGGCCGAGGCGCTCGATCAGGCCGGCCGGATCGAGCGGGTGGGGGTAGAGGGCGGCGGCGTGGCGCAACACCTCCAGCGGCCGCACGGCCGGGTGGACGCCGCCCTCCTGCAGCATCACGCCGATGCGGCGCGTCAGCGCCCGGTGGGCGCGCTCGGGATCGAAACCGAGCACCGCCACCCGTCCTGCCGCCCGCCGCCGGAGCCCCTCGAGGCACTCGATCGTCGAAGTCTTGCCGGCGCCGTTGGGTCCGAGCACGCAGGTGACGCGCCCGGCCTCGGCCGTGAAGCCCAGCCCATCGACGGCGACGACATCGCCGTAGCGAACGGTGAGCGACTCGACCTCGATGGCGGCCATGGCACCGGGGACGCTACCGCCGCCTCGCGGGACCCGCCGGCATCGGCGGGAGCGTTCAGCCCGCACCCGTCCATGTCCCGCCGGCGCTCGAAACGAGGCCGGGGGCGGACGATCCCGCCAGTTACCCTGGTCCGCCATGCTCGACCTCCGCCGGATCCGCACCGAGACCGAGGCCGTCGCGGCCGAGCTCGACCGTCGGGGCCCCGGCACGTCCGCGCCGATCGCCCACATCGTCGAGCTCGACGCCGAGCAGCGGCGCCTCGGGGGCGAGCGCGACGAGGTCCGCCAGCGCATCAAGGCTCTGTCCAAGCAGGTGGGGCGGTTGCGCGGCCAGGGCCAGGCCGACGAGGCCGAGGGGCTCATGGCCGAGAGCCGGCACCTCGGCCAGCGCGAGAAGCAGCTCGACACCGAGGCGGACCGGCTGGCCGACGAGGTCCGTGGCCTGCTCCTGCGGGTGCCCAACACGCCGAGCGCCGAGGCCCCCGACGGCGCCGGCGAGGGCGACAACGTCGTGCTCCGCACCGAGGGACACGACGCCGACGTCTACGGGGAGCACCAGCGGGTCCCGCACTGGGAGATCGGCGAGCAGCTCGGGATCATCGACGGCGAGCGCGCCACGAAGATCTCTGGCTCTATGTTCACGATGTACCGCGGGTGGGGCGCCCGCCTGCTGCGGGCGATGATCGGGCTCAGCCTCGACCGCAACGCCGACGCCTACGAGGAGGTGCGGCCCCCCACGCTCGTCCTCACCGACACGATGACGGCGACCGGCCACCTGCCGAAATTCGCGGACGACGCCTATCACGTCGAGCGCGACGACCTCTGGACGATCCCCACCGCCGAGGTGCCGCTCACCTCGCTGCACCGCGACGAGATCCTGGCCGAGGCCGACCTGCCCCGGCGGTACATGGCCTACACGTCGTGCTTCCGGCGCGAGGCCGGCTCGGCCGGCAAGGACACGCGGGGCCTGCTGCGCAGCCACGAGTTCGACAAGGTCGAACTGCTGGCGGTCGCCGCCGGCGACGAACAGGCCATCGCCTGCCAGGAAGACGTGCTCGCCCGCAGCGAGGCCCTCCTGCGCGAGCTCGGCCTCGCGTACCGCGTGGTCGACCTGTGCGCCGGCGACCTCGGCGGGTCGGCCGCCCGCACGTGGGACATCGAGGCCTACGCCCCGGGCGCCGACATGTGGCTCGAGGTCTCGTCGGTGTCGTGGTTCGGCGACTACCAGGCCCGCCGGGCCAACATCCGGCTGCGGCCGACCGGCGGCGGGGCGACGCGCGTCGCCCAGACCGTCAACGGCTCCGCCATGGGGTGGCCGCGGACCGTGGCCGCCTACCTCGAGACGCACCGGCAGCCCGACGGGTCGATCGGCGTGGTGGAGGCGCTCCGGCCGTATCTGGGCGGCGCCATGCGCATCCCCGCCCGATAGTCTCTCCGCTCCTTCGAGGCCGACTGGCCCACCACCAGGGAGCGAGGGTTACGCTGACGGGCGCCTGACACCCCGTGAGGTCGGGCGGCCGCCGACGGCAGGAGGACAGGCCTCGATGCGACGCGCCTGGGCATGGATGGCCCTCAACTTCGGCAAGCACGCCGGCATCGTCGGCGTGGTCGGCCTGGCGATCACGCTGGTGCTCGGGCTCGGCGTCACGAAGCTCGACTTCGCCACCGGTCAGGACTCCTACCTGAACAAGGACGACCAGGTCTACAAGGACAGCGTCGACTACCAGAACCTCTTCGGCGGGCAGGCCATGGTCACGCTGTTCACGGTCGAGGAGGGGTCCGACGTCGTCGACCTGTTCACGCCCGAGAACATCGCTCGCTTCCAGCGGGTCGACGAGCAGCTGGGCGAAGCGGAGGGCGTGGTCGCGACGGTCACGCCGCTGACCGCCCTGCAGTTCACGCAAAACCTCGTGGAGAGCGACACCGGCGACGTCACCCAGAGCGTGGCCGGCCAGGCCCTGCTGTCGGCCCGCGAGCGCGACCCCGACCCTGCCTCTGCCGACATACGGCTGTCCGACGCCGCCACCACGCTCGGGCGGTACAACGCCGTGCCGGAGGCCGAGCGCACGCTCGACAACCCGGAGTGGATCCGCTTCCTGCTCTTCGACAACCAGGGCGACATCCGCAAGTCGCTGCGGCCGTTCTTCCCCGACGAGCGCCACGCCCAGATCGTCACCCGGCTCATCGGCAACGCCTCCCTCGAGGACGAGGGGGCCGCGAGCGACGAGGTCACCGCCACCGTCATGGGCGAGGACTGGGACGGCGCCGACGTGGTCACCACCGGCGCGCCGGTCCTGCTCAAGGATCTCAACAACTACCTGCGCGGCGGCATGCTGACGCTCGGCGCCATAGCGGTGGGCATCATGACCGTCATCCTGCTGCTGCTGTTCGGGGTGCGGTGGCGGCTGCTGCCCCTCGCGGTGATCCTCGTCGGCGTGTTGTGGGCGTTCGGCTTGGCCGGCTACCTGGGCATCCGGCTGTCCGTCGTCACGATCGCCGGCCTCCCGGTGATGCTCGGCGTGGGCATCGACTACGCGATCCAGATGCACTCCCGGATCGAGGAGGAGGTGGTCATCGACCGGGCGGAGCACCCGATCCAGGAGGCGGCGGTCAACCTCGGCCCGGCGCTGCTGGTCGTCACGTTCGACGCCGTGTTCGCGTTCCTGGCGCTGCGTTTCGCCCGCGTGCCGATGATCCGCGACTTCGGCCTGCTGCTCGCCGTCGGCATCGCCGTGATCTGCGTGGCCAGCATCGTGCTGCCGCTCGCCGCGCTGGGCATCCGCGAGTACCGGTCGCCCACGAAGGGCCGCGACTTCTCGGAGGGCGTGCTGGCGAAGTTGGTGGTGTGGCTCGGCAGCTCGCCCAGCTGGCTCGCCGTGCCCCTGGCGCTGGCCAGCCTCGTGATCTTCGTCGGCGGCGTGCTGGTCGAGGACGACCTCGTCCTCCAGAGCGACCCCGAGCGCTGGGTCAACCAGGACACGCAGGTGGTGCGCGACATCAACACGCTGAAGCGAGAGGTCGGCTCATCGTCCGAGCTGGGCATCTTCGTCGAGAGCGACGACGTGTTCGACGACGAGACCGTCACGTTCGTCAACGACTTCGCGAAGGAGGAGCTGGCCGCCCGGCCCGACGACCTGATCACCGCCTCCTCGATCGTGACCACGGTCAGCTTCCTGCTGGAGATCCCGGACACGACGCCGCTGGCGCCCACCGGCGAGGACGTCCGCAACGCCTACGAGGTGGCGCCGCCGGCGATCCAGGAAGCCACCGTCTCGCCCGACGCCACGGCGATGAATCTGATCTTCCGCACGGGGCCGGGCTCCCTGGAGGAGCGCGCCGTCTACACCGACGAGATCCGCAACGAGCTGAAGGGCGAGGTCACGGGGCCCGACGCCGCCGCGCTGGCGCCGCCCGACGGCGTGAGCGCCACCCCGTCCGGCCTGGCCGTCGTGGGCGTCGGCCTGCTCGAGAACCTCGAGGCCAACCGCATCCTCCTGATCTACCTGTCGGCCGGGTTCGTCTTCCTCTTCCTGTCCGTGCGGCTGCGCAGCGTTGTGCGGGCACTGCTGTCGATGGTCCCGGTGCTGATCGCCGTCGGCGCCGCCTCGCTCATCGCCTTCGCGTTCGGCCTGCAGCTCAGCCCCATGACGGCGGTGGGCGGTCCACTCGTGATCGCCGCCTGCACCGAGTTCACATCGCTGATCCTGCTGCGCTTCATCGAGGAGCGGCGCCGCGGCCGGGAGCCCAAGGAGGCCATCGACGCCACCGCCGCCCGCACCGGGCGGGCCTTCATCGTGTCCGCGCTCACGGCGATCTCGGGCGTGGCGGTCATCGCGTTCTCGTCATTGCCCTTGCTCCGGGACTTCGGCATGGTCGTGGCGATGAACGTGGCCGTCGCGCTGTTGTCGGCCCTCGTGGTGCTGCCGCCCATGCTCGTGTGGGCCGAGGAGCGGGGCTGGGTGACACGGGGGATGCTCGCCGAGACCCCGGCGCGCGGCCGCCGGCGCCTCGCCCCGGAGCTGGCCGGGGGCAAGGACGTTCCCGGCGTTGTCACACCTCGTGGGTAGGGTTGCTGCGGATCGCTGACCACGGCGATCGAGAATCGACCCAACGGGGCCGCCGCCGGCGGTCCCGACGGCTCGCCCGGGGCCGCTACCCGCGGGGAGGGGACCGTGATGACCGATCCGTTGACCACCGATGCCCGGACGGGCCCGTGACCGTCGATACGGCCGCCACCGGCGTGCCGACCGACGCCGGCCCCGACAACGACATCGCCATCCGGCTCGACGGTCTGACGAAGCGCTTCCCGGGCACACCCCGCCCAGCGGTCACCGGCCTCGACCTCGTGATCCCCACCGGCGAGCTGGTCGCGCTCGTCGGCCCGTCGGGCTGCGGCAAGACCACCACCCTCAAGATGATCAACCGGCTCATCGAGCCCACCGAGGGCACGGTGTGGGTGGGCGGCACCGACGTGCGCAGCGTGCCTGCCCACGAGCTGCGCCGGGGCATCGGCTACGTCATCCAGCAGGCCGGCCTGTTCCCACACCGCAAGGTCGCCGACAACATCGCCACGGTGCCCCGCCTGCTGGGGTGGGACAAGGCCCGCATCCGAGCCCGGGTCGACGAGCTGGCCGACCTGCTCGGCCTCGACCGGGGGCTGCTCGGCCGCTACCCGAGCGCGCTCAGCGGCGGCCAGCAGCAGCGCGTCGGCGTGGCCCGTGCCCTGGCGGCCGACCCGCCGGTCCTGCTGATGGACGAGCCGTACTCGGCCGTCGACCCGATCGTGCGTGCCCGCCTGCAGGACGAGCTGCTGCACCTCCAGCGGGCGGTCCGCAAGACGATCGTGTTGGTCACCCACGACATCGACGAGGCGATAAAGCTGGCCGACCGAATCGTCGTGCTCAACGTGGGCGGGCTACTCGAGCAGGCCGGCCCGCCCGAGGAGCTGCTGCGCGCCCCCGTCAACGACTTCGTGGCCGATTTCATGGGCGACGACCGCGGCATCAAGCGCCTGTCCCTGCTCACTGTCGACGACGTGGCGCTCAGCGACGGGCCGGTCGTCCAGTCGACGGCCACGGCGGGCGAGGCGCGCGCGGTGGCCACCGCCCACGCCGTCGACTGGGTGGGCGTGCGCAACAGTGACCGACTGCTCGGCTGGGCCCCGGTCGACGACCTGCCGCGTGACGCCGCCACGATCGAGGGCGTGGCGCTCAAGCCGTTCCGCAGCGCTGTGCGGGGTGGCACGACGCTGAAGGCCACGCTGGACCTCATCGTCACCTCGCAGACGCGCATCGCGGTGGTGCTTGACGACGACGACGTTTACCGGGGCGCGCTCACCATCGACGACCTGGCCGAGGGCCTGACGTGACGGCCGCCCTGACCGCCGCCGAGCCGTTCCTCCGGTGGGACTGGGTCGAAGACCACACCGACGACATCCGGTCGGCGTTCACCGAGCACCTCCAGCTCACGGCCATCGCCGTGGCCGTCGGCTTCGGCCTGGCGCTCGCCATGGCCCTCGTCGCGATCCGCTGGCGGTGGACCTACGGCCCGCTCGCAGGTGCGTGCGGCGTCCTCTACTCGGTGCCCAGCCTGGCGCTGTTCGGCCTGCTCGTACCCGTGCTCGGCCTGGGCCTGGTCACGGCCGAGGTGGCGCTCATCGGCTACACGCTGCTCATCCTGCTGCGGAACATCGTGGCCGGGCTCGACGGCGTCGAGCCGGCCGTGCGCGAGGCGGCCGACGGCATGGGCTATGAGGGCTGGCGTCGCCTGCTGCGCATCGACCTGCCGCTCGCCGCCCCGACCATCCTCGCCGGGTTGCGCATCGCCACGGTCACGACCGTCGGCCTCGTCACCGTGACCGCGCTCGTGGGCGAGGGCGGGTTCGGCGACCTGATCAACGACGGCCTGGGCCGCAACTTCTCCACGCCAATCGTGGTCGGCACCGTGCTGTCGGTTGCCCTCGCCGTGGCGCTCGACGTCGTGTTCGTAGTGCTCGAGCGGCTGATCTCGCCGTGGCTCCGAGCGGGCGGGGGAGGTGCGGGCCGTGGGTGACGCCTGGAGCGACATGCTCGACTACCTGGGCGGCGATGCGGCCTGGTCGGGCAACAACGCCCTACAGGCACTGCTGTGGGCGCACGTGAAGCTGTCGCTGTTCGCCATCGTGGTGGCGGCGCTCGTCGCCATCCCGCCGGCCGTAGCGCTCGGCCACGTGCGCCGTGGCGGCCTCCTCGCCGTGTGGATCGTCAACGTGGGTCGGGCCATCCCCTCGTTCGCCATCGTGGCGCTGCTGTTCCCGATCTCGCTGCGGTGGGGCTTCCGTCTGGGCCTGTGGCCGACGCTCATCGCACTCGTGCTGCTGGCGGTGCCGCCCATCTTCACGAACACCTACACGGGCGTGCGCGACGTGCCGCCCGACGCGGTCGACGCTGCCCGGGGCATGGGCATGCGGCCGGGCGAGTTGGTCCGCAAGGTCGAGCTGCCGGTGGCACTGCCCCTCGTGCTCACCGGGCTGCGGGTCTCGGCTGTGCAGGTCGTGGCCACGGCCACGCTCGGCGCCCTGGTGGGCTACCGCAACCTGGGCACGCCGATCGTGTCCGGCTTCCAGCGGGCGAACAAGGGGCCGCTGCTGGCGGCAGCCATCGCCGTGGCGGCGCTCGCCCTGCTGGTCGACGGTGCGTTCGCCCTTGCCGACCGCCGGGCCATCCCCTGGCGCCGCGCCGCCGGCCGGCAGGCTGACGTCACCGTTGACGCGCGGATCGATGCCACCATCGCCGGATCCGGCACTCCGGCGGGTGCCGCGGCGGGATCCGGCGCCGCCGCGGGTGCGACGGCCGGGTCGCTCCCCGGCTGACACGCCGACTGGTTTCCGTACGACAGCAATCTCGAAGGAGAGGACGGACATGACACGA
The DNA here is from genome assembly GCA_035296625.1 of Acidimicrobiales bacterium. Taxonomy (GTDB): domain Bacteria; phylum Actinomycetota; class Acidimicrobiia; order Acidimicrobiales; family VFJN01; genus DATCLS01. The sequence continues at coordinate 7,894 of DATHAO010000037.1, forward strand.
CCGATGAGAGCGCTGGCGATGGTGCTAGCGACCGCCACGCTCGTCGCCGCGTGCGGCGGCGACGATGACGACGACGACACCAGCACGGGCGACGAGGGGGCGGCCGAGGCCATCGACGGCCCCGCCGTGAACATCGGCGCGCAGGACTTCGGCGAGTCCGCGATCCTGGCGCAGATCTACCAGCAGGCCCTGAACGGTGCCGGCATCGACGCGAGCGTCGCCGAGGTGGGCGGGTTCCGCGACCTGCTCTTCGCCGCCTTCGAGTCGGGTGACGTCAACCTGGCGCCCGACTACGTGGCCTCCCAGCTCGAGTTTCTCAACGACGGGGCGGGCGAGGCGACGAGCGACGTCGACGAGACGCTCGCCATGCTCGAGCCGCTGCTGGCCGAGCGCGACCTGGCGGCGCTCAAGCCGTCCGACGCCGTCGACACGAACGCGTTCGTGGTGACGCAGGAGACCGCCGACGACCTCGGGCTCGAGACGCTGTCCGACCTGGCCGAGAAGGGCCAGGATCTCACGCTCGGCGGCTTCCAGGACTGCGAGGAGAACGCCTTCTGCATTCCCGGCCTCAAGCGGGTCTACGAGCTCGACCTGTCGGGCAGCTTCACGCCGCTCGACAACGCCGTCGTGGGCGACACGCTCGCCTCGGGTGACATCGACGTCGCCGTGCTCACCACGACCGACGGTCGCATCGAGGACGAGGGCTGGGTGCTGCTCGAGGACGACCAGCACATGCTGGCCGCCGACAACGTGTTCCCCGTGCTCACCCAGGAGCTGGTCGACACCTACGGCGACGACCTCACCGGCGTGCTCGACGAGATCTCGGGCGAGCTCAGCACCGACGAGCTCACCGAGCTGAACAAGCGCTATGACGTCGACAAGGACGACGCGGAGGACATCGCGGCGGACTGGCTCGACGACAAGGGGATCTCCGGGGCCTGACCGGTCGCCCGCCGGCGTCCCCCATCCGCTCTGACGCGGCGTGGGGGCGCCGGCTGCGCGCCGGCGCGCACGCGGGCTCGACGCCTGCGGGGTAGACCGTGCGGCGATGGACCTCGCCGACCTCGCCGACCTGCGCCACGAGTACCAGGCGGCCGGCCTGGTCGAGTCCGATCTCGACCCCGACCCGATCGCCCAGTTCGCCACGTGGTTCGGTGAGTGGAGGGCGATCGGCGTCGGCGAGCCGAACGCCATGGTCCTGGCCACCGCCACGCCCGACGGGCGCCCGTCCGCCCGGACCGTGCTGCTCAAGGGCGTGGTCGACGGCGCGTTCCGCTTCTTCACGAACTACGAGAGCCGCAAGGGGCGCGAGCTCGCGACGAACCCGTGGGCGACGCTGCTCTTCTCGTGGCATCCGGTGAACCGTCAGATCACCATCGAGGGCCGGGTCCAGCGCGTCGGGGCGGACGTGTCGGACGCGTACTGGGCGAGCCGCCCGTTCGGCAGCCGGCTGGGGGCGGCGGCGTCGCCGCAGAGCTCGCCGGTCGCCGACCGCGCCGAGCTCGACCGCCGCTTCGCGGCCGTGGCCGCGGCGCACCCCGACGGCGAGATCCCCCGGCCCGACCACTGGGGCGGGTACGCCGTGGTGCCCGACCGCATCGAGTTCTGGCAGGGCCGCGAGAACCGCGTGCACGACCGCCTCTGCTACCGCCGCACCTCCCCGCCGCGCGCTCCCGCCACCTGGGTACTGGAGCGCCTCGCCCCATGATCCCTCCGTAGGCATACCGGTCGACGCGGAACTGGTCCTCGAACGTGACCCGCCCGGGACCGACAGCGCCTCGCCTGATGCCCGCCCGCCGAGCCGCCGCCGGGCCGAGCCGGCGCCGGGCCGATCCGGCGCGCCGGGGCGAGTTGCCGCCGGCGCGTCTTTGCACCGAAGTCGTGCTCGAGCGACGGTTTCTGTGCGAAGAACCGTCGGCGGACGGGCGTCAGGGGGGCGAGGACGAGGCCGGCGCCTCGGGGCGTGTGCCGCCGGGCACGTCGATGACGGGCGCCGGCGGATCCAGCCCCAGCGAGTGGCCGTCGCCCGCGGACGAGCCAGGAGCGCCAGCGGGGTCGGCGTCGGGGTCACCGGAGGGCCGCGGCCGGGGGCGGGCGCGCAGCGAGAGGGCGAAAGCCAGAGCGGCGAGGGCCAGGCCGACCACGACGGCGATGCGGACGGCACCCACGTCCGTGATCCACTCCGAAACGTCGTAAGACCAGTTTGTCACCGTGTCGGTGATCCCGGACTCGGGGATCTCGCCGGTGGTGCGCAGCGTGCGCACCTCCAGCCAGCCGTACAGGGCGACGTACGCGCCGGCGAGGGCCACGAGCCCACCGGCGACCCGGCCCACGTACGGCTGCGTCCGCCGCAACAGGCGCAGGAGAGACGTCCGGGCGAGGGCGATGGCCACGGTCAGCGCCGTCAGTACCAGCGTCATGCCCAGGGCGTAGGCGCCGAACGTGACGAGGCCGTCGGCCAGCGACTCGCGCTCGATCGCTCCGGCCACCGTGCTCAGGAACAGCGGCAGCGTGCAGCCGAGCGAAGCGATGGCGTACGACACCCCGAACACGAACATCGACGGCACCGTGCGGGCCCGGCCACCCCGATCGAGCCGGGGCAGCCTCGTCACCAGCTCGAAGCCGAACAGCATGGCGACGCCCAGCACGAGGAGCGCCAACCCGATGACGATCGAGATCCACGGGGCGTTGTCGTAGATCGGCACCGACGTCTGGCGGACCAGCGTGCCGGCCAAGGCGAAGACCGCCAGGAACCCCACGGACACGGCCAGCGCCACCCGGACCGCCTGCGCCACGCTCACGGCGAACGCGGCCGCGCTCTTGCCGGGGCCATCCACGCGGGCCGCAGCCGAGCGGCTGGTCACGTCCCCGCTCCCAGCACCGTCGATGCCGAGGAAGTAGCTCAGATAGGCCGGGAGCATGGCGAAGCCGCACGGGTTCACCGTGGCCACCATCCCCAACGCCAGGGCGAGCGCGAGCGAGCCTCCGCTCACGCGGCCACGCCCAACTCGTCGGAGATACGCTGCCGCAGCTCGGCCTCGTCCAGCTTCTCGCTGCTCACGTCGACCACCTGGCCGGCGGCGTCGATGAAAACGGTCGTGGGCATGCTCGTCCCGCCGAAGAAGGCGACGGCGCTGCCGGGGTCCGCGTACGTCGGGTACGTCACGCCGGTGCGCTCCACCATGGCGAGCGCCCTGTCCTCGGTGTCGGTGGTGGCGAGGCCCACGATCGTGACGCGGTCGCCGAGGTCCCGGTGAACCGCCTCGAGGTCGGGCATCTCTTCGAGGCACGGGGTGCACCACGAGGCGAAGAAGTTCACGACCACTGGCTCGCCCAGGTACTCGGCCAGCGTGGTGGCCGGCTCGTCGCCCAGGGCCCCCAGCTCGACGTTGCCCACGGATGCCGGGAGTTCCCCGGTCTCGTTCAGCTCGAAGGCCTCTTCGGCCGAGGCGGCTTCGCTGTCGTCGTCGTCGCCGAGCACGACGACCACGGCCATCGCCGCGGCCAGGGCCAGGACGGTCGAGGCGACGACCGCACGGAGGGGGATCCGGCGTGATGCCACGTCGTCAGACGGTACCGCCGCACCCCGCGCGGCCCCAATCGTCCAGGCGCCGCAGAGCTCGTGAGACGCCACGGCCCGGCCACACGTGGCCGGGCCGGGACCTTTGCTTGGGCGGGCCGGTGGCGCCGGGGGAGCGCACGCCACCGGCCCGCTGGTCTGCTGCTGTCGCCTGGTCCCGCAGCGATCGTGCCGCCCCTCCGGGGTGGCCCCCGACGCCGCGCGGTGGGCCGTCCAGTGTGAGGCCCCGGCGCACGCCACCGGCCCGTCCGGACCGCACGGCGACGGGAGACGTCACCTGGCCGGGGGCACCACCGCCGCGTGGTGCCCCCGGCCCCTTTCGCCGAGTTTCGCCGCCTGTGCCGGGCGTGTCCGCCGCTGATCCGCTCAGCGCCGCCCCGGTCGTCGTGGCTATCGGCTGGGTGTGCGACCCTCGCCGGGTCCCGCCGGCCCCTACGCGATGCGGATCACCGCCACATCACGCAGGTGCTCGGGGATGGGGACCTCGGGGAGCTCGTCTTCGGGTCGGGGAAGCTTGGGTGGCCGGCCCCGCCGCCGCTTGGTGGCGAGGATCTTGCCGTTCAGGAACAGCTGGCCGCCCCACACGCCCCACGGCTCCCGCCGTTCGAGCGCCCCTTCGAGGCAGGGGATGAGTGCCGGGCAGGTGGCGCAGATGTGCTTGGCCCGGGCGATGTCCTGGAGCTCCTCACTGAAGAACAGCTCGGCAAGCCGTCCGCTGCCGTCGTTGCAGCGGGCGTGTGCCCACCAGCTGTCCTCCACGGTGAGGAGCTCGGGCCTCTCGACGACGTCGTCGTACTGGGCCTGTGGTTGGTATTCGTATCCTTCGTCGGTCCCGGGTGAGAGTTGGGCGAACATCTGCCCGTCCCTTTCCTGTCGTGAGCGTCGTATCGGGGGGCGAAAATGGAGAAAGGCCGTCGGGTTGTCCCGACGGCCTTCCGGTGGTTGGTGCGCTCTCGGCGCCTGATCCGTGTCAGGGCGAGGGCTCCAGAGGCCGTGGGATGGGTCGATCGGTGGAGAACACCGGGGACACCTGCTTGGTCTGCAGACCAGCGAGCCAGGACCGACCGCGGATGGGCGCGGGCATGGCGATGCCATCGACGACGAGGTAGGACGGGCACGTACCGATGCGCGCAGCACCGGCCGTGAGGCCGTTCATATGCGTGGTGCACGTGATCATCGGGACAAGGCCGTCCTTTCGTCTGAGCGGCGCCACCTCTGGCGCCCCTCGATCGATTCGTACTGCCGGGAAGTGCACTACGCGAGGCGCCCGCCCGTCAACGGATTATTGCGACTTGGCGTGAATCGTGTGTCGAGCGGCAGTTTCTACGGCTCAGCGCCCGCGGTTCTGCGGAGCGGCTGATTCACCGCCGGCCGTGGCAGGAACAGCCGATCGCGGTAGTAGCGGAGCTCGGCGACGCTCTCGCGGATGTCGTCGAGGGCCCGGTGGGCCGACGACTTGCGGGGCGCCGCTTCGACGGCCTCGGGGTACCACCGCACGGCCAGCTCCTTGACCGTCGACACGTCGACCGACCGGTAGTGCAGGTAGTTCTCGATCTCGGGCAGGTACGCGGCGAGGAACCGCCGGTCGGTCCCGATCGAGTTGCCCGACAGCGGGACCGTGCGCGGCGTCGGTACGTGCTCCTTGATGAACGCGAGCGTGGCGGCGCCGGCGTCCGCGAGCGTGACCGAGGAGGCACGGATGGCCTCGAGCAGCCCGCTGCGGGTGTGCATGTCGCGGACGACGTCGTCCATGGCCGCAAGCGCCGCGTCGGGCTGGTGCACGACGAGGTCAGGGCCCTCGGCGAGGATCTCGAGTTGGTCGTCGGTGACCAGCGTCGCGATCTCGACGATCACGTTGCGGGTCGGGTCGAGCCCGGTCATCTCGAGGTCCATCCACACGAGCACGTTCGGACCCTAGTGGGCGCCCCGTCGAACGAGCCGCCGGGCGGAGGCCGCTCGGGGGCCATGATGGGGCCGTGGTGCACGTCCCCGTCGTCCGGCTCGATCCCGACCTGCCGCTGCCTGCCTACGCCCGCGCCGGCGACGCCGGCGCCGACCTCGTCGCCCGGCACGGTGTGAAGCTCGCCCACGGCGGCGGGCGGGCGCTCGTGCCCACCGGCATCGCCCTCGCCATTCCGGCCGGCTACGCCGGGTTCGTCCAGCCCCGTAGCGGCCTCGCCCTGCGCCACGGCGTCACCTGTCTCAACACCCCCGGCCTCATCGACAGCGGCTACCGCGACGAGCTGCGGGTGCTCCTGGTCAACACCGATCCCAACGACGACTACGAGGTGGCGAGGGGTGACCGTATCGCCCAGCTCGTCATCCAGCGGGTCGAGCACGCGACGTTCGCCCGCGTCGACACCCTCGACGCCTCGGACCGCGGCCTCGGGGGTTTCGGCCACACCGGGCGCTGAGCGCCGGTCGACCCGGCCGCGCGCGCAGGACCCCGCCCCCGGGACCGCGCCCCGGGACCGCGCCCCGGGACCGCGCGACGCTCCGGCACCGCCCCACCCGTCCGTACCGTCGCTACTCGTCGTCCTCGTCGTCGAGCTGGGTGCGGCGCTTGTGCAGCTCGACGCGCCGGTCGGCCTTCGACACCTCCCACCGGTCGACCGTCGCCTCCAGCACGGCAGCGGCCATGTCCGGGACGAGCACGCCCGGCAGGTGATCGCCGTCTTCGACGTGCATCTCGACGTGCAGCCCGTGGGGCGCGAGCAGGTAGACGACGACGAGGCGGGCCCGATCCTCGGGCGCCTCGCCCGCCAGCAGCGCGGCCGCCTCACCCACCGCCAGGCGAACCTCCTCGACCTCGCGGTAGGTGAAGCCCGCGCGCGTGGCAAGTCCGGCCGCCGCCACACGCGCTATCCGGGCCGCCTCGGGGACGGCGGGAGCGGTCAGCCGGATGCGGTCGCCCTCGTCGGACTGCACAGGGGCAGCGAGCCTAACGGCGGCGTCCCCGCGGACCTGGTTCGACGCACCGTCAACGGACCACGGCCCCTCTCGTACGCCCCGCCCTCGTGCGGCGGCCGCTCCCGGCGACGCGGCCCGTCCGCACCGGTCAGGGCTCACGGACGACCGCCGCCGGGTCGACGTCGAGCCGCTGCCCGAGGTACACGGGGTGGCGCATACGGCCGTCGCCGGTCCACTCGCCGAACGCCACCTCGACGACCACGTCGGGGTCGACCCACTGGGCGCCGCGCGCGTGCAACGCCGGCGGGCGGGGCGTGAACGGGGAGGTGTCGCGCACCAGCGGCGCGAGCAGCCGCTCGACCCGGGTGAGCTCGGCTGCGGTGAAGCCCGAGCCGACCTTCCCGGCGTAGCGGAGCTCGGGAGTGCCGGGGGCGTCGTGGTAGCCGACCAGCAGCGAGCCCAGCCCGCCGGCCCGGTTGCCCTCGCCCGGCGCCCAGCCGCCGACCACCACCTCCTGCTGGCGGCGCACCTTCACCTTGATCCATGCCTTCGTGCGGCCGCCTGGCAGGTAACGGGCGTCGACCCGCTTCGCCATGACGCCCTCGAGTCCCGCCGCCCGGCACGCCGCGAGCAGCGCCTCACCGTCGTCGAACACGCGGGCCAGGTCGACTCCGGGCGGCAGGTCGGGGGCGAGGCCCTCCAGGAGGCGGCGCCGGTCGCTCCACGGCAGGCCGGTGGTGTCGCGGCCGCCGAGCGACACCAGGTCGAAGACGACAAGCTCGACGGGCACGTCGCGGGCCCGGCGGGCTGCCTCGGCGGGCGAGGCCACGTGCATGCGGTGCTGGAGCCGCTCGAAGCTGGGCCGCCCTGCGGCGTCGAGCGCCACGACCTCGCCGTCGAGCACGCAGTCGATCGGGGCGAGGGCGGGGCCAAGCGCCACCAGCTCGGGGTACGTGGCGGTGGCCTCGAGACCGTTCGCGGACCAGCTGCGCACCCCGTCGGGGCCGACATCCACCAGCACCCGCATGCCGTCCCACTTGAGCTCGTAGACCCAGCCGGGTCCGGTGGGGAGGGGGCCGCTGGTGGCCTTCATGGGCACCAGGGCCACCCCCGGACTCTACTGACCAGGGTCTTCCGTCGTGGAGTCGCCCTCGTCGCCGGTGACCACCGACTCGTCGGCCGCAGCGTCGGCCGCATCGTCGAAGTGCACGGTCACGTCGAGATCGTCGGTGCCGCGGACGACGTGGAGGACGAGCTCGCCGCCCTCGGGCACCGCTGCCAGCACGGTGAAGAGGACGTCGGCGTCGGTGATGACCGTGTCGCCGGCGGCGGCCAGCAGGTCGCCGCGGCGCAGGCCGGCCCGGTCGGCCGGGCTGCCCGCCTCGACCTCGCGGACGAGCACGCCGTCGCGCTCGGGCAGGCCGACAGCCTGGCGCATGCGCCGGGCGACGTGCGCCGGCGCGATTCCCACGCCGAGCAGCCGGCGGCGGGGCTCCTCGCCGACGGCCAGGTCATCGACCCGCGTGCGCAGGTCGGCGTCCGCCAGCCGGGCGATGGCGAACCCGTCGCCGAGGCGTAGCGTGGTGACGCCGAGCAGGCGGCCCTGCTCGTCGACGATCGGGCTGCCGGAGCTGCCCCGGGCCAGCGGGGCGGTGTGCTCGACGCCGCCGGACACGAGGCGGCCGCGTGGCCCCCGGAACGTGCGGTCGACGCCCGACACGACACCCGACGTCACGCGCACGCCGTCGCCCGTGCGGGCCACGGCGAAGACCGTCGTGCCCCAGTCGACGGCGAGCCCATCGGCGTCGACCGCCCAAGCGAGAACCGGGGCGTCACCGGTGTCGACCTGCAGCACCGTGAGGTCACCGTCGAGGTCGATGCCGGCAGCCCGGCCCTGCTCGGCACGGCCGTCGGCGAAGGTGACCTGGGTCGTGCGGTCGCGGAGGTTGTGGGCATTCGTCAGCACCAGACCCTCGCCCACGACCACGCCGCAACCACGGCCGCCGTGGCGCCCGATGCGCACGACGGAGCGAGCGGCGGCCTCGACGACCCTCGCGGTGGCGGCCCGGAGCTCATCGGTGGCGGTCATCGGTCCTCCTCGTCACGTAGACTTGATAGTCACTAGCGATCTGCAAGTGACTACGGACGGACTGTACCGCCCCTTCTCCCGGAGTGCGCCCTCGATGCCGACGAAGTCCCCGATCACGCCCCGTCAGTCGCCCGCGACAGCGATCGGCCGCACCGGGCACGCCGCGCCCGCCGGCCCCGATGCCTTAGCCGACGCCCTCGGCCGGGTCGGTGACCGCTGGTCGCTCCTGGTCGTCGCCGCGCTCCTCGCCGGGCCTCAGCGTTTCGGGGATCTGCTGGACGGGCTCGACGGCCTCGCGCCGAACATCCTCTCCAAGCGCCTCGCCCACCTCGAGGCCGAAGGTCTGGTGGTCGGCGAGCCCTACTCCCGCCGCCCGGTGCGCCACGCCTACCGGCTGACCGCCTCGGGCGCCGAGCTGGCCGGCGTGCTCCGCCTGCTGGCCCACTGGGGGGCCACCCAGCGGGAAGGTCCGTCCCTGGCCGGCGAGGGTCACGCCCCCCGGCACGCGGCCTGCGGGACCCCGCTCGAGGCCCGGTGGGCGTGCCCCACCTGTGACGAGGTCGTCGACGATCCGGCCACCGACGGCCTGCGCTGGATCTGACCCGCTCGTTGCACCGAGGGCGGACGCTGACGCTCGGCACGTGGCGAGCAGTACGGTGCCAGGCTGTACCGGGCGCGTGGGGGCGTTTCGGCGGTTGGTGCCGATGCGCGGGCCTCCGCCGCGAGCTAGCTTCGACCGCTCGGCGGACAACATGACGAGGAGAAGCTTCCGATGTCCCAGGTCAGTCCCGGCTGGTACCCGGATCCGTCCGGGCGCTTCGTCCAGCGCTACCACGACGGTGGCCGCTGGACGGAGCACGTGGCCGACGCCGGCGGCAACCGCAGCACCGACGCTCCTGCGGGTGAGCCTGGCCGGTCGGCTGCCGGCACCGCCGGCCAGCCCTCCTACGAGACGCCCAGCGGCGAGGGCTATGGCGAGGCCGGGTACGGCCAGTCGGCCCCCGACTACGGCGGCACCCCGGGCGGCCAGGGCTACGGGCAGCCCGAGCAGTCCTACGGCCAGCCCGGCTACGAGCAGCCGCCGCCCGAGCAGGGCTACGGCGGCACGCCGAGCGGGCAGGGCTACGGCCAGCCCGAGCAGTACGGCGCCCCCGGCCAGCCCGGTTACGGCCAGCCCGGTTACGGCACCCCGAGTGGCCAGGGCTACGGCGAGCCCGGCTACGACGCCCCGAGCGGCCAGGGCTACGGCGAGCCCGGCTACGGTCCGCAGAGCGGCCCCGGCTACGGCCAGTACGGCTACGGCGCCGCCAGCCCCTCGGCCGGGGGCATCACGCCGACCGTGGGCCTGATCGCCGCCGGCGTCGGCGCGTTGTTCGTGCTGCTGTCCCTGTTCGTGCTCGACTTCCTCAAGGTGAGCGTCGAAGGTTTCGGCAGCGATTCCGGCACGCTGGGCGACATCAGCGACACCGGCGACGTCGGCACCGCGCTCGACCTCTACTCGAGCCTGGGCCGCCTGCTCGGCTTCCTGCTCGTCGTCGTGGCCATCCTCGCGGTGCTGAAGCTTCCGCAGATCCCCCAGCTCAACCGCGTGCCGAACCTGAAGATCATCGTCGCCGCCCTCTGCGGCGTGTTCGCCCTGTGGCATCTGCTGGCGATGTTCAGCGGGGTCGACGCCCCCGCCGGCTTGGACGCCGGCTTCGACACCTCCCCCGCCTTCGGGGCATGGATCGGCCTGCTCGGCTGGATCGGCCTGGCGGCCGGCCAGTTCCTCGACAGGCCGGTCGGGGCGCTGAAGCGCTGAGGCTGCGACGCCCCAAACGGTGCGCTGCCGAGAAATCGTGTGCGGGGCCCCGGGTCGACCCGGGGCCCTCGCCGTTCCCGCGGCTACGGTTCTGACACACCGTCAGATCGAGCGCGACCAGTCGCACACGAGGGGGAGACGTGAGTCCGACGCAGTTCACCGTGCCCGCGGCGTTCGACGCCATCACCGAGGCCGTGGGGGACCGCCCGGCGCTGCTCTGGGGTGACCGCACCGTCTCGTTCGCCGACCTGGCCGACCGCAGCCGCCGGCTGGGCGCCTACCTGCGGGCCCGGGGCCTCGGGGCGCACCGTGAGCGGGACGGTCTCGCCGGTCACGAGTCGGGCCAGGACCATCTCGGCATCTACCTCTACAACGGCAACGAGTACCTGGAGGCCATGCTCGGCAGCTTCCGGGCCCGCGTGGCGCCGTTCAACGTCAACTACCGCTACGTCGAGGACGAGCTCGTCTACCTGCTCGACAACGCCCGCTGCCGGGCGCTCGTCTACCACGCGACGTTCGCGCCGACGCTGGCCGCCGTGCTCGACCGGCTGCCCGAGGTGGCGGTGCTGCTGCAGGTCGCCGACGACTCGGGCAACGCCCTGCTGCCGGGCGCCGTCGACTACGAGGAGGCGCTGGCCTCCACGGCCTCCGAGCTCGACGTCGAGCCGTCGCCCGACGACCTCTACATCCTCTACACGGGCGGCACGACCGGCATGCCCAAGGGTGTGCTGTGGCGCCAGCACGACATCTTCATGTCGGCCATGGGCGGGCGGAACATCCTCACCCACGAGGCCTTCGAGTCCTACGAGGCGCTGGTGGCGAACGCCCTGGCGTTCGAGGTGGGTCTCAAGTTCATGATCCTGCCGCCCCTCATGCACGGCGCGGCCCAGTGGGCCTCGTTCATCGCCCTGTCGGGCGGCCACACCATCGTCTTTCCGCCCGACACGCGGCGCCTCGATCCCGCCGAGGTCTGGCGCACCGTCGAGCGGGTGGGGGCGACCACGATGACCGTGGTGGGCGACGCCGTGGCGCGACCGCTCGTCGACGAGCTCGAGGCCGGCGACTACGAGATCACCACGCTGTTCAGCTTCGGCAACGGCGGCGCCCCACTCACCCCCACGATCAAGGAGCGCCTGCTGGCGCGCCTGCCAAACATCGTCATCACGGACTCCGTGGGTTCGTCCGAGACCGGCGCGCAGATGAGCCACGTGTCCACGGCCGGGGCCGTGTCAACCGGGCGCTTCGGGCCCGGTCCCGGCACGGTCGTGGTGAGCGAGGACCTCGACAAGGTCGTCCCGCCCGGCCACGACGGCCTCGGCTGGCTGGCCCAAGAGGGGTGGGTGCCGCTCGGCTACTACGGCGACGCCGAAAAGACGGCCCGCACGTTCCCGGTCATCGACGGCACGCGCTACTCGGTCCCCGGCGACCGGGCCCGCCACCTGGCCGACGGCCAGATCGAGCTGCTCGGGCGCGACTCGGTGACCATCAACTCGGGCGGCGAGAAGATCTTCGCCGAGGAGGTCGAGCGCGCCATCGCCGGCCACCCAGCCGTGCACGACGTCGTGGTCGTCGGCCGGGCCAGCGATCGGTGGGGCAGCGAGGTCGTCGCCCTCGTCGAGCTGGCGGACGGCGCCACGGCGAGCGAGGACGAGATCGTGGCCCACGCCGGCCGCACGATCGCCCGCTACAAGCTCCCCAAGTCCGTGCTCTTCCTCGACCACATCCAGCGGAGCCCGGCCGGCAAGGCCGACTACCGCTGGGCGAAGGAGCAGGTCCGCTCGTAGCGGGGGGCCGAAACGACGAAGGGGGTGGGTGCCGAGGCACCCACCCCCTCCTCGCGTCGAGGTCTCAGGCCGGTGAGGTCGACCGGCGGCGCTTCGAGGCCACCGCCAGCGTCAGTCCGCCGAGGGCGGCGAGCGCCAGGCCGATCTGCACGAGCGGCACCACGTCGGAGCCCGTGCGGGGCAGGTTGGTGCCGGCGGGCCCGGCGGGCACCACTGCCCCCGGAGCCGGGGCGCAATCGTCGGCGTCGATCGTCACATGGCCGCTGAGCGCGAGGGGACCCGTGGCGCCCTCGCCCGCGACCGCCACGGCGGCCTCACCCTCCGTGGCGTCGGAGGGCACGGTGGCGGACACGGTCGCGATGCCCGAGGCGTCGGCCGTCACCGTGCCGAGCGGCGCCAGCGCGAGGGTGAAGCTCACGCTCGAGCCGGGCGTGAACGTCCCCGCCGTCACCGTGAGGGACCCACCCGGTGGCACGCAGGCATCGCTGATGGTCACCTGATTCTCGGCCGGCGGATACTGCTGGGCCGCCGCAGGAGCGGCGAGCGCTCCCACGAAGACGACAGCTATCGCGATGACCCGCTTGAGCATGTCCTCGTCCTTCCGACGCCCGGACCTCCGTGGTCCGTACCCACAGCACATGCGCCCCGTCCGCCGAGGCGATAGCGGGACAATAACACGGGGTGACGGCGCCTACCACGGTCGGGGTCGTGCCGCTTACGGTGCGGATCGGCGTGGGCTGCGTCGTCGCTGCCGATGAGGGACGATCGGCCGTTCCCGCCGTGCCGAGCGCGCGGACGGTGCGCCGTCCGTTCGCTCCCCGGTGGCGAACAGCGAGTTGCGTCTGCTTGGAGACCACGCGAGGCGTCGTAGCATTCGAGGTGCACCCGGGACGGGGGTGTAGCTCAGCTGGCAGAGCGGCCGCCTTTTAAGCGGATGCGCGAGGGTTCGAGCCCCTCCACCCCCACCCCCGGCGGCGTCCGCCACGGCGGAAGGCCGTCGCCCCCTACGATTCGCAGTGTGACCGACGACCAGGCAGCCGCAGCCGTGGCGGCCGAGCGGGCCGCGGAGTTGGCCGCCCTCGACCGGGCCCGTGCCGACCTCGACGACGTCGACCGGGCGCTCGCCCGGCTCGACGCCGGCACATACGGCACCTGCGAGGTCTGCGCCGCGGCGCTCGACGACGCCCTGCTGGCGTCGGCCCCGGCCGCCCGCCTCTGCGCCGCGCACGCCCGCCCGCCGGCGGGGTAGTCCCTCAGATCTGCCGCGGGACGGTGACGTCCTCGGGGGCCGCGAGTTGCACGCGCTCGCCCAGCCGCAGGGACTCGCCGGCGACCGCCACCCAGCGCCCCTCGACGTTGCCGATGCGGGCGAAGGCAGCGCCCAGGTGCTGCTCGAGCACGTAGATGAGCCCCCCGTGGGTGACGGCGACGACGTCGCCGCCCGGCAGCTCGGTGGCGATGCGGACGAGCACGCGGAGGCCGCGGGCCAGCAGGTCCTCGTCGGACTCCCAGCCTGGCGGGCGGCGCCCCTCGGCGAGGTACCCGGGATACCGCTCGTCGATCTCGTCGCGGGTGAGACCGGACCACTCGCCGGCGTCGCGCTCGCGCAGGTCTTCGTCGAGCACGACGGGTCCGACGCCGAGGACGTCGGCGATCGTGAGCGCCGTCTCGGACGCTCGCCGCAGGTCGGAGGCCCACACCGCGTCGAGGGCCCCGAGCGCCTCGGCGGCCTCGCGGGCCTGCAGGCGGCCATGGCTCGTGAGGGGCGGATCGGCCTGGCCCTGCCAGCGCCCCGACGCGTTCCACTCCGACTGGCCGTGGCGCACCAACAGGATCCGGGTCTCGTCGGTCACGGCGGGCGACGCTACCCGGTGTGGCCCTCGGGCCCTCCGGTCGGCGAGGTCTAAGCTCCCGCGCTGGCCGACGGCTGCCCACAGGAGGATCTGCCCCGATGGCCCCGCCCCTCGACACCCCCGGCTCCACCGCCCGGCCCGCCGGCAGGGCCGGCTGACGGCGAGCGTGCCCGTGGCGATCCTGAGGCTCTTCGCCCAGGCCCGCGAGGCCGCCGGCACCGGCCGCGACGAACTGTCCGGGGCCACGGTCGCCGAGGTGCTCGACGCCGCGCGCGCGCGCTACGGCGAGGCGTTCGGCGCCGTGCTGGCGACCAGCCGCGTGTGGGTGAACGGTGAGCCGGCGACCGAGGGCGACCCCGTGGGCGCCGGCGACGAGGTGGCGGTGTTGCCACCGGTGTCGGGCGGGTAGGGCATGCCCTTCCCCGGCCGCCGATCGACCCCGCTGCCCGATCCCGCCGGCAACGAGGCCTTCACGCCCGCCCCCTGGCCGGCGCCCTCGTCCGCGCCCGGCCCCGGCCCTGGTCCCGCCTCCCGCCCGCCCGCCGGCCTGGCCGGGGTCGGGTCCGGGGAGCGCCGGCCCGGCCCCCGCCCGCCCGCCGGCCCTGCCGGGTTCGGTCCTGGTCCGGCCTCCCGTCCGCCCGCCGGACCGGTCCCTGGTCGCTCCGGCGAGCGGCGGCCCGCCGGACCGGCCCGAGGCGGTTCCGGTGAGCGCCGGCGGTCGGCACGGAGGGCTACTGCGGACCGCCCGCCGGCCCACGCCCGGTCGGGCGAGCGCCTGCCGGCCCGCGGCCGGTCGGGCGAGCGCAGGCCGACGCGGCCGTCGGGGTACCGCCAGGCTGCGTCGTCGCCGACGGGCGGCCTGGCGCCCGTCTACGACATCGACGGCCCCCGCGTCCGCCTCGGGTTGGCCTGGTTCCTCGTCGCCGGTGTGGCCGTCGCAGTCAGCGTGCCCACTGCGGCCGTCGCCTACGCCGTCGCCACCGGTCTCGCTGCCCGCCAGGTCGTGCGGTCGTGGCGCTCGGTGGCGTGGCAGGCCGACGTCGCCGCCGCGATGGCCGCAGCGCCCGTGCTCGCCGCAGTGGGCGGCACCACGGCGGCCGTCGCCGCCCTCGCCGTGGCCACGGTGGCCGCCGTCGTGGCCGCCGGCCTGCCCGACGGGGCGCGCCTGCCGGGCGCGCAGGGCCGGGTCGCTGCCGCGGGCATCCTGCTCGTCGCCCTCGTCCCGGCGCTGGCCGGCGCCGGCATGGTGCTGACGCGGCGGATCGACGTCACAGCCGCGCTGGTCCTCCTGCTCGTGGTGAGCGCCTACGAGGCCGCCGACTTCATCGTCGGCTCCGGTGCTTCGAACTTCGTCGAGGGCCCCCTGGCCGGGGCGATCACGGCGCTCGTCATCAGCTTCCCGATGGCACTGATGCTCGTGCCGCCGTTCGACCGGGGCGGGCTCGCCCTGCTGCCGTTCATCGCGCCCGCCGGCCCGTTCGGCCAGATCATGGCCTCGGCCCTGCTGCCCCGCCCGGGGGCGCAGGCCTCGGCGCTGCGGCGGATCGATTCGCTGCTGGTCCTCGCCCCGCTGTGGGCCGTCGCCATCGCCGCGGTGTGAGCAGCGGACCGGGGTGGGCCGGCCCGCGCCCCTCTACCCTGGCGGCGGGATGGCGAGGATGAAGGGCGAGAAAGAGCACCGCTGGCGTGACCTCGGTGCGTTCATCCGTGAGCAGCGCAGCCAGGGGCACGTGTCGCTGCGGAAGCTGTCCGAGCGGGCCGGCATCTCGAACCCGTACCTGAGCCAGATCGAGCGCGGGCTGCGCAAGCCGTCGGCCGAGATCCTCCAGCAGATCGCCCGGGCGCTCGAGATCTCCGCCGAGACCCTCTACCTGCGGGCGGGCATCCTCGACGACAACACCGAGCGCCTCGACGCCTCGGTGGCGATCCGCGAGGACCCCCACCTGACCGAGCCGCAGAAGGCCGAGTTGCTGCTTCTCTACCGCACCTTCCGCGACGAGGCAGCCGGCGCTCCACGCCGCCCGGGCGCCGCATCCCCGGAATCGCACGCCGGCTGACGGCGTTGAGCGCTCCTGGTGCGACGGCTCGCGATCCTCTCCCTGCACACGTCCCCGCTCGTCCAGCCCGGGGCGGGCGACAGCGGTGGCATGAACGTCTACGTGCGCGAGCTGGCCTCGGCGCTGGCCCAGGCGGGCATCGAGGGCGAGGTGTACACCCGCCGGTGGGCCGACGACCTCCCCGAGGTGGTCGACGTCGAGCCGGGCTTCCGGGTCGTCCACGTGCCCGCCGGGCCGGTCGACCTGCCGAAGGAGGCTCTGCCCGAGGTCGTCGACGCGTTCGCCGAGGGGGTGGGCGCCCACCTGCTCGCGGGTGAGCCCGTCGATGCCCTGCACGCCAACTACTGGCTCTCGGGGGTGGCCGGGCACAGCCTCAAGCACGAGCTGGACCTGCCGCTGGTCTCCACGTTCCACACGCTGGCCCGCGTCAAGGCCGAGACGGGCGACGCCGAGCCCGAGCGCCGGATCGACGCGGAGACACAGGTGGTGGGGTGCTCGGACGTGATCCTGGCCAGCTGCGCGGCGGAGGCCGCCGAGCTGACCCGGCTCTACGGCGCCGCCCGCGACCGCATCGAGATCGTCCCGCCCGGCGTCGACCACGCGTTCTTCTCGCCGGGCGACCGGGCCGGCGCCCGCAGCGCGCTCCGGTCGGTGGGCCCCTTGCCTGGCCCGGTGCTGCTGTTCGTGGGCCGGATCCAGCCGCTCAAGGGCCTCGACATCGCCGTACGGGCCCTGGCCGAGCTCGGCCACCCGACGGCGGTGCTCGTGGTCGTGGGTGGGGCCAGCGGTCCCGAGGGGGCGGCCGAGGTCGAGCGCATCGCCAAGCTGGCGGCCGCGTGCGGGGTGGCCGAGCGTGTGCGGTTCGCCGACCCCCAGCCCCACCACCTGCTGTCGTCGTACTACCGGGCGGCCGACGTGGTGCTCGTGCCGAGCCGCAGCGAGTCGTTCGGCCTCGTGGCGCTCGAGGCCGCCGCCTGCGGGACGCCCGTGGTGGCCGCCGCCGTCGGCGGCCTGCGCACGCTCGTGGACCACGGCCACACCGGCCACCTGGTGGAGGGGCGGGACCCGGCCGACTTCGCCCGCCACGTGCGCCGCCTCCTGGCGGACCCCGGCCTCGCCGCCCGCGTGGGGACGGCGGCCGCGGCCCGGGCCCGGGGCTACACCTGGTCGACCGCGGCCGGCCGCTTGCGGCGGGTCTACGCCGACCTCGCCTCCCGTGCCCCGGTCGACTGCCCGCGCTGACGCGGCCGTGCGCTCGCGTCTCGGCGGTCCTGACCGCCACGGGATGGCGAGCGGATCGTTAGCGTCGTGTTCATGGCCCAACGTCCCTTCACCGACGACGAGCTGGCAGCGCTCGAGACCTCCATCGAGGCCTGGCTCGACAAGCAGCGGGCGGACAATCCGGTCGTCGCGGCGGTGATCCGCGACGAGGAGTCGGGCGAGCGCCGCTGGTTCGTGCGGGTCACGGGCGAGCAGAAGGACGTATTCACGATCTGGTTCCACCTGCGCCAGCGCACGCTGCACTACGAGACCTACGTGATGCCGGCGCCCGAGGAGAACCACGCGGTGTTCTACGAGCACCTGTTGAAGCGCAACATGAAGCTCTTCGGCGCCGCGTTCGCCATCGGCGACGAGGAGGCCGTGTTCCTCACGGGCCAGGTTCCCAACAGCTGCATCGACGACGACGAGCTCGACCGCATCCTCGGCTCGCTCTACGCGTGGGTCGAGCAGTTCTTCCGCCCGGCGATGCGGATCGGGTTCGCGTCTCGCTTCGGCGGCTGAGCGCTCACATCTCTTCGTTGCATTTCGATCTCTTCCCTGTCTAGCGTAGGGGCGCGCCCGGACCGCGGGGCGGCGCTCGATCGGGGAAGTCGGGTTGGCCCGCCCTGCGCCCGGGCGCCGTAACGTGCCGCCCATGGTCGTGCCCAGGCTGCAGGTGATCGGCGGCGGGAAGATGGGTGAGGCCCTGCTGGCGGGGCTGCTCGCCCAGCGATGGGCGCCCGTGGAGGCCGTCCGCGTCGTCGAGCGCCTCCCTGACCGGGCCGACGAGCTGCGCGACCGCTTCGCGGGCCTCGTCGTGGCGGCCGAGCCGTCGGTGGCCGACGGTCACGTGATCGCCGTGAAGCCGGGCGACGTAGCCGCGGCGTGCGCGGCGCTGGCGGGCGCGGGCTCGCGCTCGCCGGTGCTGTCGATCGCCGCCGGCGTGACGATCGCGCGCCTCGAGGAGGCGCTCGGCCCCGACACTCCGGTCGTGCGCGCCATGCCCAACACGCCGGCGCTCATCGGCGCCGGGGCGGCCGCCATCGCACCTGGCACGGCGGCCGGCGACGACGAGGTGGCGTGGGCCGAGGCCATCCTCGGGGCGGTCGGCACCGTGGTGCGGGTGGACGAGCGCCTGCTCGACGCCGTCACCGGGCTGTCCGGCTCGGGGCCCGCGTACCTGTTCCTCGTCGTCGAGGCCCTCGTCGACGCCGGGGTGCTCAACGGTCTGCCCCGGGCCGTGAGCACCGCCCTCGCCACCCAGACCGTGCTGGGGGCCGCCCGGCTGCTCGCCGAGTCCGACGAGGGGCCCGAGGCACTGCGGGCGGCGGTCACCTCGCCGGCCGGCACGACCGCCGCCGGCCTGCGCGAGCTGGAGAGGTCGGGGGTGCGGGCGGCCTTCCTCGACGCCGTCTCGGCCGCCACCGACCGCAGCCGCGCACTGGGTGCATCGTGACCAGGCACGACCCGATTCGGCAGCCCGGATGGCGCCGCTCGCCACCCGGGCGATCGTCGCCTACAGTGCGCGCAGCGGAGTTTGGAAGGGGTCTTCCTGCATGCCCATGTCGCGCGCCCGGTTCCTGACACCGCAGGAGGTCGCAGATCTTCTGCGGGTCTCCTCGATGACGGTCTACCGGTTGATCAAGTCCGGCGAGCTGCGCGCCGTGCGCGTGGGCAAGGCCTACCGCCTGCTCGAAGACGACGTCGACGCCTACCTCGCCGGGCGCTTCACACAGGCCGGCTGAGCCGCCGACCTCGGTGCCCCAGAGCTCCCCTCCCCGCTTCGACACGATCTCGTTCCTCACCGACTACGGCACGAGCGACGAGTTCGTCGGCGTCGTGAAGTCGGTGATCCGTCAGATCGCGCCGCACGCGGCGGTCATCGACATCACCCACGACATCGCCCCGTACGACACGAAGGCCGCGTCGCTGACGCTGGCGCGCAGCGTGCAGTACCTGTGCCCCGGCGTCGTGCTCGCCGTCGTCGACCCGGGCGTCGGCACCCAGCGCCGGGCCGTGGCGATCGAGGTGGGCGACGGCCAGTCGTACCTCGTGGGGCCCGACAACGGCATGCTGGCCTCGGCCGTCGGCATGGTCGGCGGCGCCACGGCGGCGGTCGAGCTGACGAACCCCGAGTACCAACTCGCAGCGCCGGGGCCTACCTTCGCCGGCCGCGACATCTTCGGGCCTGCGGCTGCCCACCTGTGCGCCGGGGTGCCGCTCGAGGCGCTCGGCGACCCGGTCGACACCTCGTCGCTGCTGCCCGGCATCATCCCGCTGCCCCGCGAGGAGGGCGGCGCGCTCGTCGCCGAGGTGCTGTGGGTCGACCGCTATGGCAACTGCCAGCTCAACGTCGATCCCGACGAGGTCGTCGTATGGGGTGACCGCATCCAGCTCAAGTGGGTCCGCCCCCGCGAGCAGGCCCGCACCGCCACGCGGGTGCGCACCTTCGACGACCTCGGCCCCGGCCAGGTCGGCCTCGTCACCGACAGCTACGGCCTGCTGGCCGTGGCCGTCCACCGCGGGTCCGCCGCGGAGACCCTGGGCCTGGCCGCCGGCGACGAGATCCACCTCATCCGCCTCGACGACGGGGCCGACGACCGGGCGACCGGCCCGTCGGTGCCCGTCGCCCTCGGCACACGGACACAGCGCCCGTCATGAGACCTGGCACCACGATCGTCATCGCCGTCCTGCTGGCGCTCATCCTCGGGGCGTCGGCCATCCAGCTGCTCTTCCTGGCCCGCTGACACCGACCGCATCGCTCCCGTGAACCTCGCCTCCATCATCGACCGCCACCCCGACGATCGCCCCGCGCTCATCAGCCGGGGCAAGGAGACCGCCTACGGCGAACTGCGGGCCCAGGTGGCCGAGATGCGCGGTGGCCTCACCGAGCTGGGCATCGCCGCGGGTGACCGGGTCGCCCTGCTGACCGCGAACAACTGGTACTTCGTGAGCGCCTACCTCGCAGTGCTCGGCGTCGGAGCGGTCGCGGTGCCGCTGAACCCCGCGAGCCCGCCGCCCGAGGTACAGCACGAGCTCGAGGTGGTCGGCGCCCGCCTCGCGATCGTGGGGCCCACAGGCCGCCAGGCCATCGCGGGGGTCGACATCGATGCCGTCCCGGCGCTCGGCGGCGTCGTGGCCGCCGGCGACCTGCTCGGCGCCGAGCCCGTGCCGGTGGCCGCCCGCGACGGGGACGACCTCGCCGTGCTGCTCTTCACGAGCGGGACGGCCGGCGCTCCCCGTGCGGCCAAGCTCACCCACGGCAACCTGCTCGCCAACATCGAGCAGGTCCTGGCGGTACAGGTCGATCGGCCGCGCGAGGACGTGGCGCTGGCGGTGCTGCCGCTGTTCCACATCTTCGGGCTCAACGCGCTGCTCGGCGTCGCGCTGCAGGCGGGGTGGACCCTCGTGCTGATGGAGCGCTTCGACCCCTACGCCACGCTCGAGGCCATCGTCGAGCACGGCGTCACCGTGCTGATCGGTGTGCCCGCCATGTGGTCGGCGCTGGCATCGCTGCCCGGCGTCGAGCCGTCGGCCCTGGCGGGCCTGCGGGTCGCCGTGTCCGGTGCCGCCGACCTCGACCCAGTCGTGAGCCGCCTCGTGGCCGAGCGCCTGGGCGTCACCGTGGCGCAGGGCTACGGGCTCACCGAGGCGTCGCCCGTGGTCGCCGGCAGCCTCGGCAGAGGCGCTCCCCCGGGCAGCATCGGAAGGCCGCTGCCCGGCGTGAAGGTGCGCCTCGTCGACGCCGGTGGCGACGACGTGCTGATCGGCGACCCCGGCGAGATCTGGGTTCGGGGCCCGAACGTGTTCGGCGGCTACTGGGGCGACACCGAGGCGTCGAAGGCCGTGCTGACCGACGACGGCTGGCTGCGCACCGGCGACGTGGCCGTCGTCGACGACGACGGGTTCCTCTACCTGGTCGACCGGGCCAAGGACGTCGTCATCGTGTCCGGCTTCAACGTGTTCCCGGCCGAGGTCGAGGACGTCCTGATCCAGCACCCGGACATCGTCGACGTGGCCGTGGTGGGCGTGCCCCACCCCCACACCGGCGAGGCCATCAAGGCGTTCGTGGTCATGGCCCCCGGCGCCACGATCGAGGAGGACGCGCTCGTGACGTTCTGCGCCCGGCACCTGGCCCGCTACAAGTGCCCGTCGACGATCTCGTTCGTCGACGAGGTGCCGCACAACGTGGTGGGCAAGGTGGTGCGCCGGGCGCTGCGGTAGGGCGCGTCACCAGGGCGCTTGTGAGCGTGTGAACAAGCAGAAGTAGCATGCCGCGTCGTATGGCGGAGCGACCCAAGCGTCAGCCGCGCAAGATCCCCGAAGCCACGGTCGCCCGGCTGCCGCTCTACCTCCGCAGCCTGGTCGAGGTGACAGACGCCGGCACACCGACGATCTCGTCCGAGCGGCTCGCCGAGCTCTCCGGCGTGAACGCCGCCAAGGTCCGCAAGGACCTCAGCTACCTGGGCAGCTATGGCACCCGCGGCGTGGGCTACGACGTCGAGTACCTGCTGTTTCAGATGAGCCGGGAGCTGGGGCTGACCCATGACTGGCCGGTCGTCATCGTGGGGCTCGGCAACCTGGGCCACGCGCTCGCCAACTACGGCGGGTTCCGGGAACGGGGCTTCCCCGTGGCCGCGCTCGTGGACGCCGACCCCCGCGTGGTCGGAACGGAGATCAGCGGCCTGACCGTGCGCCACATCGACGAGCTGCCCGCCATCGCCTCCGAGCAACCGATCGCCATCGGCATCGTCGCCACGCCGGCGGCCGCCGCCCAGGACGTGGCGGACCGGCTGATCGAGGCCGGGGTGACATCGATCCTGAACTTCGCCCCCACGATCCTGGCCGTGCCCGAGGCCGTGTCGCTGCGCAAGGTCGACCTGGCGGTCGAGCTGCAGATCCTCAGCTTCTACCAGCAGCGCCGCCGGGCCGGCGCCGAAGCCGGCGCCCACGGGGCGGCCCCGGTCCGCGCCCCCGCCGCCCCGGGCAACGGCGCGGCCGGCGACGGTCCCGCCAGCGGTCTGCCGCCGGCAGCGGCCCCGCCCGTGGTTTGAGGCCGGCCGGTGCCCGTCGACCAGCCGCTCTACCCGGTGAACCTGCTGCTGGCGGGGCGCCCCGTGCTCGTCGTCGGCGGAGGGCGCGTCGCGGCCCAGAAGGTGCGTGGGCTGGTGGCCGCCGGTGCAGTGGTGACCGTGGTCGCGCCGGAGGTCGACGCCGCCGTCGAGGAGCAGGACGTGACCGTCGAGCGCCGCCGCTACCGGCGTGGCGAGGCGGCCGGCTACCGGCTCGTGACCGCCGCCACCGGAAACCCCGCCGTCAACCAGCAGGTGTACGACGACGGCGAGGCGGCCGGCGTGTTCGTCAACAGCGCCGACGACCCCGAGCGCTGCAGCGTGACCCTGCCGGCCCGCGTCCAGCGGGGCCGTCTGGTGGTCACCGTGTCGACCGGCGGGCACAGCCCGGCGGTCGCCGCCTGGCTCCGCGATCGCCTAGCCGCCGAGCTCGGACCGGAATACGACACGCTCGTCGGGCTGTTGTCCGACGAGCGCGACCTGGTCCGCGAGAGGGGCCTGAGCACCGAGGGCCTCGACTGGCGGGCCGCCCTCGATTCGGGGATCCTGGACTTGATCAGAGCCGGAAGGCTCGAAGATGCCAAGGAGCGCTTGCGCGCGTGTCTGTCGTCGTCATCGGACTGAACCACAGGACGGCCCCCCTCGACCTGCTCGAGCGCATGGCCGTGAGCGAGGGGTCGTTGCCGAAGGCCCTCCAGGGGCTGTGCGACCGCGAGCACATCTCCGAGGCGATGGTTCTCTCGACGTGCAACCGCACCGAGGTCTACGCGGTCGCCGAGCGGTTCCACGGGGCCTACAGCGACATCCGTGTCTTCCTCTCCGAGATGTCCTTCCTGCCGCCCGAGGCGTTCTCCGACCACCTCTACGTGCACTACGACTCGGCCGCCGCCGCCCACCTGCTAGCGGTCACCGCGGGGCTCGACTCGGCGGTGCTCGGTGAGAGCGAGATCCAGGGGCAGGTTCGTGTGGCCTGGGAGCGGGCTCGGCACGAGGGGGCGACCGGCCCGGTCCTGAACCTGCTGGTGCGCCACGCCCTCGAGGCCGGCAAGCGGGCCCGCACCGAGACCGGCATCGGCCGCAACATCGCCTCGGTGTCGCAGGCCGCGGTCGCGATGGCCGGCGAGCGGCTCGGCGGCGTCGCCGGGCGGACCGTGCTCGTCGTCGGCGCCGGCGAGATGGGCGAGGGCATGGCCGTCGCCCTGGCCGGAGCCGGCGTGGCCGAGGTCCGGGTGGCCAACCGCACGCGCTCGCGGGCCGACGCCTTGGCCGAGCGCGTGGGCGGCCGGGCCGTGGCGCTCACCGAGCTGGGCGTCCAGCTCACCGAGGTCGATCTGCTGCTCACCTCCACCGGCGCCCGGTCGCTCTTGCTCGAGCACGCCGACATGGCGCCCGTGATGGCCGCCCGGCCCGACCGCCCGATGCTCGTCGTCGACATCGCCGTGCCGCGCGACGTCGATGCCGCCGTGGGCGAGATCGACGGCGTCACCCTGCTCGACATGGACGACCTGCGAGCCTTCACCGCCGTCGGGCTCGCGGAGCGGCGGCGCGAGGTGGCCAGCGTCGAGCACATCCTCAACGAGGAGCTCGAGCGCTACCTCGGGGCCACCTCCGCCCGCGAGATCGCGCCGATGATCGTGGCGCTGCGCGAGTCCGCCGAGAGTGTGCGGACCGCCGAGATCGAGCGCCTGCGCCACCGCGTCGGCCCGCTCGACGAGCGCGAGTCCGCCCTGGTCGACGCCGTGACCAGGGGCTTCATGGCCAAGCTGCTGCACCGGCCCAGCGTCGTGCTGAAGGATGCCGCCGGCAGCCCCCGTGGCGACCGCCTCGTGGCCGCCCTGCGCGAGCTGTTCGAGATCGAGGCGTGATGGCCGTCGCGCTCGTCTCGCTCGCCCCCGCCGCCGGGGGAGGCTGACCGTGCGGCTCCGGGTCGCGACCCGGGGCTCGGCCCTCGCCCTGTGGCAGGCCGAGCGCGTGGTCGCCCTGCTGCAGAACGCCGAGCCCGGGCTCGACGCCGAGATCGTCCGCGTCGACACGAAGGGCGACCGCCGCCTCGACGTGCCCATCTGGGAGCTGGGGGGCAAGGGCGTGTTCGCCAAGGAGGTCCAGGCCGCCGTCCTCGACGGCCGGGCCGACGTGGCGGTCCACTCTGCCAAGGACCTCCCCTCGACCACCCCATCCGGGCTCGTGATCGGCGCCACGCCCGAGCGCGGCGACGTGCGCGACGCCCTCGTGGGCACCACGCTCGACGGCCTGCCCGAGGGTGCCACGGTCGCCACGGGGTCGCTGCGGCGCCGGGCCCAGCTCGCCCACGTGCGCCCCGACCTGCGCTTCGAGGGCCTACGGGGCAACATGGCGACCCGCCTGGCGCGGGCCGCGGACGTCGACGCCATCGTCGTGGCGGCCACGGCGTTCGACCGGCTCGGGCTGTCCGGGCACATCACCGAGCGGCTCGATCCCGAGGTCATGCTGCCCCAGGTGGCCCAGGGCGCCCTGGCGGTCGAGTGCCGCACCGGCGACGCCGACATCCGGGTGTTGCTCGACCGCGTCGAGCACGGGCCGACCCGCGGGGCGGTCGACGCCGAGCGGGGGTTCCTCGCCGAGCTCGGCGGCGACTGCTCGCTGCCGGCCGCGGCCTACGCCACCTCGGCCGGGTCCACGCTCCGCATCCGTGGCCTGCTCGCCGCCCCCGACGGTTCGCTGCTCGTGCGCCACGAGGTGTGCGGGCCGGTGGCCAGCGGACCGGCCCTCGGCCGCCAGCTGGCCCGTCACCTGCTCGACGAGCAGGGCGGGGCCAAGCTGCTCGGCCGGTGACCGTCCACCTGGTCGGCGCCGGTCCGGGTGATCCCGGGCTTCTGACCGTGCGGGCGCACGAGCTGCTGGGGCGGGCCGACGTGGTCGTCTACGACCGCCTGTCGCAGGAGTCGCTGCTCGATCTGGCGCCGCCGGGTGCCGAGCGCATCGACGTGGGCAAGGCGCCCGGCCAGGTGCGCATGGGCCAGGACGACATCAACGCCCTGCTCGTCGAGCGGGGCAAGTCCGCTGCCACCGTGGTGCGCCTCAAGGGCGGCGACCCGTTCGTGTTCGCCCGGGGCGGCGAGGAGGCCGCGGCGCTCGCCGCAGCGGGCGTGTCCTTCGAGGTCGTGCCGGGCATAACCTCGGCGATCGCCGTGCCCGCTTACGCGGGCATCCCGGTCACGCTGCGCCACTCGTCGACGAGCGTGACGATCGTGACCGGCCACGAGGAGCCGGGCGCCGGCGACGAGGGCACGGTGGACTGGGAGGCCGTGGCGCGGGTCGGCGGCACCATCGTGGTCCTCATGGGCGTGGCGCGCATCGGGCGCATCGCGGAGGCCCTCATGGCCGGGGGCCGGCCGGCGTCCACGCCCGTGGCCGCCGTTCGCTGGGGGACCCGCCCCGAGCAGACCACCGTGCGGGCTACGCTGGGCACGATCGCGGCGCATGAGCTCGGCACCCCGTCGGTCATCGTCGTCGGCGAGGTGGCCGGTCACGATCTGGCGTGGTACGAGAACCGGCCGCTGTTCGGCCGCCGGGTGGTCGTGACCCGGGCCCGCGAGCAGGCCGGCGAGCTGGTCGACCGGCTGGCGGCGCTCGGCGCGGCGACGGTCGAGGTGCCGGCGATCGCCGTGCACGAGCCTGCGGACGGGGGAGCGGCCCTGGCGGCCGCGGTCGACCGCCTGGCCACCTACGACTGGGTGGTGGTGACCTCGCCGAACGGCGCCCACCGCCTGGTCGCCGCCGTGCGGGAGGCGGGACGTGACGCCCGGGCGTTCGGGGGTGTGCGGCTGGCGGCCATCGGTCCCGGCACGGCCGAGGCCCTCGCGGCCCGCAACCTGGTGGCGGATCTGGTGCCGCCCCGGTTCGTGGCCGAGTCGCTGGTCGAGGCGTTCCCGGCGGCCGCGACGCCTGCCGGGGCGGCCCAGGGCCCCTCACCGGGGGCGGCGGACCAGCCGCCGCGCGAGCCGGGGCCGCCCGGCGCCGACGGCTGGCCCCAGGGCCGGGGGCGCGTCCTGCTGGCCCGGGCCGCCGTGGCCCGCGACGTGCTGCCCGAGGGCCTGCGGGCCAAGGGGTGGCACGTCGACGTGGTCGAGGCGTATCGCACCGAGCCGGTCCCGCTCGACGAGGCCCGGGCCCGTGCCGTCGCGGAGGCCGAGATCGTCACGTTCACCTCGTCGTCGACCGTCACGAACCTCCTGGCGACCCTCGGCGGCCGCCCGGTGCCGCCCGTGGTGGCCGCAATCGGGCCCGTCACCGCCGCGACGGCCCGCGAGCACGGCCTGGACGTCGCGGTCGAGGCCGACGTGCACACGATGGACGGGCTGGTCGAGGCTCTGGTGGCCTGGGCCGTCGATCACCTGCCCGGCCGGGACCGCACGTGACGCCGGCGGCGCTCGTCTTCGACTTCGCCGGGCCGATCCTCGACACGGAACCTCGGAGTTCCACTCGTGACCGCAGCATTCGCCGGCACGGCCTCGAGCTCGACCGGGTCGCCTCGGCGTCGACCCGGCGGCGTGCGTGGCGTTCGAGGACTCGCCGCACGGCGCCAGCGCCGCCCGGGCCGCCGGGATGGCCGTCCTGGCGGTCCGCGGACCGATGACGGAGGGCCTCGATTTCGGGGGCCGCCGACCGGCTGGCGGCCTCGCTGGCGGAGGTCGACGTCACCGACCTCGGTGCGCTCGTCCGCGCCCGGATGTGAACCACTAACTCATTGAACCTTGTTCAAAGCGGGTGTGGCCAGGGCCTTCGCGACGTGAACGCTCGCGCTTCGACTGCAAGAGTCGAGGATATGACACGGCCAGAACCCGGTGTGGTTGACTGACGGCGTTCCGGTGACCTGGCGGTCAAGGAAGGGGGTTCCGTGCCGCTGCTGTCCGTGAACGAGGTCGGCGTTCGCTTCGGCGGGGTCGTCGCACTCGACGGCCTGACGTTCGACGTCGAGGCGGGGCGCATCTGCGCCCTGATCGGTCCCAACGGCGCAGGGAAGACCACGTTGTTCAACGTGCTGAGCCGGCTCTACGAGCCGACCACCGGGCGGGTGACCTTCGACGGGCACGACCTGCTCGACACGCCCGCCCACCGCATCGCCCGCGTGGGCCTGGCCCGCACGTTCCAGAACGTGGCGCTGTTCCCGGCGCTCACCGTGCTCGACAACGTCGTCGCGGGCGCGCACGCCCTCGGTCACATCGGCTTCGCCCGGGCGCTGTTCCGCATCGGCGTGGCCAAGGAGGAGCGGGCCCTGCGGCGCCGCTGCCTTGACCTGCTGGCCCGCCTCGGCCTGGCCGACCTGGCCCACCGGCCGGTGGCCGGCCTGCCGTTCGGCACGCTCAAGCGCATCGAGCTCGCGCGCTCTCTGGCCGCCGAGCCCCGCTTTCTCATGCTCGACGAGCCGGCCAACGGCCTCACGCACGGCGAGGTCGACGAGCTGGGCGAGACCATCCGGGCCATCCGAGACCAGTTCGACTTGACAGTTCTGCTCGTCGAGCACCACATGGCCATGGTCATGGCCATCTCCGACCACATCGTCGTGCTGGACTTCGGCCGCAAGATCGCCGAGGGCGGGCCCGCCGAGGTGCGCAACGACCCCGCCGTCATCGAGGCCTACCTGGGAGCGCCCGCGTGAGCCTGCTCGAGCTGACCGACGTCGAGGGCGGCTACGGCCCCGTGCAGGTGTTGCACGGCATCGACCTGCGGGTCGAGGAGGGCGCGGTCGTCGTGGTGCTCGGCGCGAACGGCGCCGGCAAGACCACCACCCTGCGGGCGATCAGCGGCCTGATCTCCACAAGGGGGTCGATCACCCTCGACGGGCGGTCGATCCGGGGGCTGGCGCCGCAGGCCATCTCGCGCCTCGGCATCGCCCACGTCCCCCAGGGCCGTGGCACGTTCACCGAGCTCACGGCCGAGGACAACCTCAGGGTGGGCGCGATCGGCCGCCGAAACGGCGAGGTGCAGCGCGACCTCGACCGCTGGTACCAGGTGTTCCCCCGGCTCGGGGAGCGTCGCAACCAGGAGGCGGGGCTCATGAGCGGCGGCGAGCAGCAGATGCTGGCCCTGGCGCGGGCGATGATGGCCCGGCCCCGACTGCTGCTGCTCGACGAGCCCTCGCTCGGCCTCGCTCCTCTCGTCACGCGCGAGCTGTTCAGCCAGCTCGCCGAGCTCAACCGCCAGGAGGGACTGACCGTGCTGGTCGTCGAGCAGAACGCCAACCTCGCCCTCGACGTGGGCCACTGGGGCTACGTGCTCGAGGCCGGCAAGATCGCCGTCAGCGGCTCGGCGCACGAGCTGCGCGGCGACGAGGCCGTGCGCAAGGCGTACCTGGGGTTCTGATGCAGCTCTTCGTCGAACAGCTCCTCAACGGCATCGGCAACGGGGTCGTCTACGGCTCGGTGGCGCTGGCGCTCGTGTTGATCTTCCGCACCACCGGCGTACTCAACTTCGCCCAGGGCGAGATGGCCCTGGTCTCGACCTACATCAGCTGGAAGCTGACCACGACCGGCATGCCGGTCGTGGGGTCGATCCTGCTGTCCATGGCGTTCGCGTTCGTGGGCGGTGCGCTGATCGAGCGGCTGCTGATCCGCCCGG
>DATHAO010000038.1:0-30607 GCA_035296625.1 Acidimicrobiales bacterium
GGGCGGTCGTCGGGCTCCGGAACGCGGGCGACATCAGCAACGAGGTGATGCACCGCCTGGAGCGCGAGCTCGACCTCGAGGAGTCCTACCTCGAGCCCTAGGCGGGCGGTGCCAGCGTGATCGTCGCCGATCGGTCCTGCGGGCGCACCCGTGGGTGGTGCGGACGGTCCCGCTAGTTCAGGCCGATACCGCCGTCGGCCATGAGGACCTGGCCGGTGACGTAGGGCGCGGCGGCGAGGTCGAGAACGGTGGCGGCGATGTCCTCGGGCTCGGCCGAGCGGGCGAGCGGGGCGGCGGTCTTGACGGCCTCGTGGATCGGACCCCAGCCCGCGGTCCATGGCGTCCGCACGAGCCCGGGGGCGACCGCGTTGACGCGCACGTCGGGCCCCGACACCTTCGCGACGAGCGCCGTGAGGTGGTTGAGCGCCGCCTTCGACGCCGCGTACGGGATCGAGCTGCCCGTCGGGCGCACACCGGCGACCGACGACACGTTCACGACGGCGCCGCCGCCGTCCGCCCGCAGGTGTGGCATGGCGAGCCTCGTGAGGCGGAAGGTTCCGAACACGTTGACCTCGAAGATGCGCCGGAACACCTCGTCGGTGGCGGCGTCGAGGTCGTCGTGGGGGATCACCTCGGTGACGCCGGCGTTGTTCACGAGCACGTCCAGCCGCCCGAACCTCTCCACGGTGGCGGCCACGAGCCGGACGCAGGCATCCGCGTCGGCGATGTCGGCCTGCACGTACGCGCCGTCCGTGAGCGACGCCGCCACCGCCTTGCCCGCCTCCACCGACGACGACGAGTTGACCACCACGCGCGCCCCCTCGCGGTCGAACGCCTTGGCGGTGGCCTCGCCGATGCCGCTCGACGACCCCGTGACGAGGACGACCTTTCCTTCGAACCTGCCCATGCTGCTCCTCCGGAGCTCCTGCGGGGCGACGACCCCGCCACCAGCCGCCACCGGTCTAGCCGAGCCCGCCGGGCCGACGATGCGAGCGGTTGGACCACGATCCGTCGTGCGCATCCGTGTGCTCGCCCGACCTGAAACGGGCCGGAGCACTCCCGCCGCGGCGGCGGGAGGCGCCGGCGATCAGAGGTAGCCGGGGTCGACGTAGGCCTCGGTCTGGGCCGGGTCGACGTCGGGAATGAGCTCGTAGGACGAGACCTCGGCGCTGGTGGTGCCGCCGGCCTGCACGATCGACAGGAAGTCGTACGACCCGCCGATGATGTCGCCCGCCGCGTTGCGGTAGATGACGTAGCCGTAGGGACCGTCGAGCTGCACGTCATAGGTCGACGAGACCGTGAACGTGGTGGTCAGCGTGCTGCCGTCATCCGTCGTGCTGATGCCCTCGGTCGTGAGCTCGCCCGTGGCGCTGGGCTCGCTGGCGTACGACGGGATCGCCGCCTGCACTTGGATCTCCGCGACCTCGGGGATCTCCTCGTAGGGCTCGTCGCCCTGGCCGATGGAGGCGCCCGGCGCCAGGTAGTTGATCGAGGCGCTGTCGCTCGACACGACCGTGCCGTCCGCGTCGAGCAGGGCGATCGTGACCTCGATGCCCGCCGCCGGCTCGTCGGAGTTGTTCTTGATGATGTAGCCGTACGAGACGTGATTCGTGTCGTCGAACGCGGCCGGGTAGTTCGAGAAGCCGCTGTCGACGACCTCGAGGTCGTTCGCCGTGGCGTTGCCACCCGCCGAACCGCCCGACGTCGTGTCGGTGCCGCTCGTGGAGGGTCCGCCGGCCGATGCCGTCTCCTGCGTGCTGGTCGTCGTGGTCCCGACGGTGCCCTCGTCGTCACCGCCGCTCGTGGCGAGGATGAGGCCGCCGACCAGGGCAACCGCCACCACGATGCCGATGGCGACGTAGAGCGGCGTGCGGTTCGTGCCGCCGCCGTGCCCGGGGACCGGGGCGCCGCTGTAAGGACCCGGGGCGCCGCTGTAGGGACCGGGGGCGCCCATCGGGGCGCCGAAGCCGGGGGCCGGCGGGATGTCCGGGCCGGATGCGGGCGAGGGCATGCCGGCGGGCGGGCCGGCCAGCTCGTCGCCCGGCATCGCCGGTCGGGGCGGCGGGTACCACTTGTCGTCGGAGGCCTGCCACCAACCGGGGCCCTGCGGTGCGTCGCTCATGTGCCTTTCCTCGGAGATCCGCCGGTGCACCCCGCCACCTCGGGGGGGACGTGCAGGGTCCGGCCGGCTGGCGGCGCAACACTAGGTGATGGTCGGGCCCGCCCCTGGGCAGGCCCCGGCCCAGGGCCGGCCGGTCAGGCCAGCGTCTTGGCCAGGCGGTCGAGGGCGTCGTCCTCGCTGATGTCGAGCGCGAAGGCCAGCTCGGAGACGAGCACCTGGCGGGCCTTCACGAACATCGACTTCTCGCCCGCGGAGAGGCCCTTGTCGGCGTCGCGCAGGGCGAGGTTCCGCACGACCTCGGCGACCTGGTAGACGTCACCCGACTTCAGCTTCTCCTGGTGGTTCTTGAACCGCCGGGACCAGTTCGTGGGCTCGCGCACGTCCTTCTTCGCCAGCACCTCGAAGACGTCCTCGACGTCCTCGACGCTGATCGGGTAGCGCATGCCGATCTCCTCGGCACGGTCGACCGGCACCTTCAGGGTGAGGTCGCCGTGCGTCATGCGGAGGACGAAGAACTCCTTCTCGTCACCGTCGGGCATGGTGCGGGACTCGGTGGCCTCGATGACCGCCGCTCCGTGATGGGGGTAGACCACCCGATCCTTGACTCCGAACGACACGCGCAGCTCCTGAAGGGGTCCCTGGGGGTCCCAACAGGATGCCACCTCCCGGCAGGAGTGCCCACCTGCGCCCGGCCGGCGGCGGTGCCGTATGGTCGTCGCACGGCACGTGCGAACGGTCGCCGTGACGGTGCGAGCGGTGGGGAGGCAGCCGTGTACGACTGGTCGGACGAGCAGCAGATGGTCCGCACCGCGGTCCGCGACTTCATCGACAAGGAGGTCGTGCCCCGCCACCGCGACCTCGAGCACGGCGACCTGCCGCCCTACGACATCCTCCGCAAGCTGTTCACGACGTTCGGCATGGACGCCATGGCGCGCGACCGCTTCGAGCGCCAGATCGCCCGTCACGAGGCGCCCGACGCCGACGACGACGCCGACGGCCTCGATCTCGTCGCCGAGATCGAACCCCGCGACCCGGCGGCGGCCGCCAACGCCGCGGCGTTCCAGATGATCCCGATCATCGAGCTGTGCCGGTGGAGCCCCGGCATGGTCACCGCCCTCGGGGTGTCGATGGGCCTGACTTCCGCCGCGATCATGAGCCGGGGCACGGTGGCCCAGAAGCGGCGCTGGGCCCTGCCGCTGGTCACGCTCGACAAGATCGGCGCCTGGGCCATCACCGAGCCCGGCTCGGGGTCCGACGCGTTCGGGTCGATGAAGGCCACGGCCCGCCGTGACGGCGACGAGTACCTCCTCAACGGCAACAAGACGTTCATCACCAACGGCCCCTATGCCGACACGATCGTGTTCATCTGCAAGCTCGACGAGGGCAACCCGCCGGACGAGCGCACGATGCTCAGCTTCGTGCTCGACTCGGGCATGCCCGGGCTCACTCAGTCGCCGCCGTTCCGCAAGATGGGCATGCACAGCTCGCCCACCGGCGAGCTGTTCCTCGACGACGTGCGGGTGGGCCGCGACCGGCTCATCGGCGAGAGCGAGGATGCACCCTCCGGTGGCCGGTCGGCGGCCAAGGCCACGTTCCAGCAGGAGCGGTCGGGTGTGGCGGCGATGGCGCTCGGGATCATCTCGCAGTGCCTCGAGCTGTGCGTGGCTTACGCGAAGGACCGGGTGCAGTTCGGCCAACCCATCGGCCAGTTCCAGCTCATCCAGGAGAAGCTCGCCCGCATGGAGGTGGCTCGCCTGAACGTGCAGAACCTGGTGTTCCGCACGATCGAGGGCGCAGCCCACGGTCGCAGCATGACCCTCGCCGAGGCGTCGGCCATGAAGCTGTACTCGGCCCGGGCGGCGGTCGAGGTGGCAATGGAGGCCGTGCAACTGTTCGGCGGAAACGGCTACATGAGCGAGTTCCAGGTCGAGCAGCTGGCCCGCGACGCGAAGGTCCTGCAGATCTACGGCGGCACCGACGAGATCCAGATAACCCACATCGCCAAGGACCTGCTGCGCGCCTGAGCGCCGTCCGGCGAACAACGTTCGCTTCGGGACCGTTTCGCGACTCCGCCGCGTTGCATTGGTAAGTTCCGACGCGCCGTCAGCAGCAGCAGAACGAGGGGCGGTGAGGCCCCGGGGACCATGTCGATCGGCGAGAAGCCCACGAAGACCTCCGACGAGGACACCAGCGGCGGTACGTCCGCCGTGCCGCCGCGACGCCCGGGGCGTCCACGCGCCCTGCCCCTCGAGGAGCAGCGCCGGCTCGTCGTCGACGCCGGCCGCCGGGTCTTCGCCCGCGAGGGCTACAACGGCGCCACCATCGAGCGCGTGGCCCGCGAGGCGGGCACGCCGCGGTCGAGCGTCTACGAGCTGTTCAACGGCAAGGACGACCTGTTCGCCGCCGTCGTGGCCGATGCCGCCGACCGCTTCGTCACCCACCTCCTACGAGGCTTCCACGCCGCCGAGGGAATGCCGCTGCGCGAGTTCGCCCGGCGCAACTTCGCCACGGTCTTCGAGCTGTTCGAGCGCGACCGCGACGCGGTGACCGTGCTGCTCAACGCCGAGCGCGGCGGCATGGAGCCGCCCATGGCCGCCGTCGCCGACACCCGCCGTCGAGTGCTGGCCGAGGTCGGGCGCCTGACGAGCGAGCGCTGGGCCGACTACGGCATCGAGATCGGGGCCGCCAACGAGATGCTGTCGCTCATGTACTTTGGCCTGGCCGAGGGCGTCGCCGTCCGCCAGGCGAACGACGGCGACTGGGACCGCGAGGCGCTCATCGACCTGCTCACCGAGTTCACGGCGGGCGGTCTGTCCCGGCTGACCAGGCACCCCGAGGTGCTCCACGCCGCCAGCCGGCGCGGCGGGGATGCCTGAGCCGCTCGCCATCGTCCTCGCCGGCGGACCCCGGAGTCCCGCAGCCAGTCATCTGCCGGACGGGCTGAGCGCGGCGGGCGCCTGGGTCGTGGCCGCCGACTCCGGTCTCGACCGGGCCCGGGCGATGGGCCTCCGGGTCGACCTGGTCGTCGGCGACATGGACTCGGTCGGGCGCGGGGCGCTCGGCGCCGCGGCGGCGGGCGGCACGAAGGTGCAGGAGCACCCCGAGGCGAAGGACGCCACCGACCTCGAGCTGGCCCTCGACGCCGCCCGCGACCACGGGGCCCGGCGCATCGTCGTGCTGGGCTCGGACTCCGGCCGCCTCGACCACGTGCTGGCGATCGCCGCCCTCGTGGCGGCGCCCCGCTACGCCGCAACCGCGGTCGAGGCGTGGCTCGGGCCCGCCCACCTCGTCGTCGTACGGGAGGCGCCGGCAGCGCTGGCCGGCCGCCCGGGCGACCTGGTGTCGCTCCTTCCGGTGCACGGGGTGGCGCAGGGTGTCACGACCGAGGGCCTGCTCTACCCGCTGAGCGACGAGGATCTCGGGCCCGGCTCGACCCGCGGCGTCAGCAACGAGCTCGTCGCCGCCCGGGCCACAGTGACGGTGCGCGGCGGAGTCCTCGTGGCGGTGCTGCCCGGTCAGGCCGGCAGCCACCTGCGCCGCGGCGTCGGCCCGACCCGGCACTGACGCGCCGGCGGACCGGCACGCCGCGTCGCCACGGTGTCGCCGCCGCCAGCACCGCCCCGGCGCCGTCCCGCTGGGTGCGGCGGGGCCGCCCGTGCCACGATCGCCGCCGTGGACGTCACCGCCGACCTCGAGGCACCCTGCGCGCCCGACGAGCTGTTCCACTGGGTCGAGGACGTGGGCCGCTACCCACGCTGGCTCGACATCGTGCCCCGGGCCGTGGCCGCCGAACCCCACCCGGACGACCCCGGACCGGCCTGGTCGGTCGACCTGCGGGGGCGCCTCGGACCGCTGGCCCGGTCCAAGCGCCTGCGCATGGTGCGCACGACCTGCGACGCGCCCAGGGAGGTGCGCTTCGAGCGGCGGGAGCACGACGGCCGCGAGCACTCGGCGTGGACGCTCACGGCAACGGTGGTCCCCGATGCCGGCGGGTCGACCCTCACCATGCACCTGCACTACGGCGGCAGCCTCGTGGGGCCGGTGGTCGAGCGCCTGCTGGCCGACGAGATCCGCCGCTCGAAGCCCCGCCTGCTCACCCTCCTGGCAAGCCCACCGGCGACGCCCCCGGCCGGTCCGACGAACCCGTAGGCGCCCCCGCCGGGAGGCCCGGGGGACCGACCGCCCGGGCGGCGTAGCGCCCATCGCGCCGGTCCAGCGCCAACGTCAACCCGAACGCCTCGGACAGCGTGCCAGCCGTCAGCACCTCGTCGAGCGGCCCGACGGCGAGCACCCGCCCGCCGCGCAGCACCAGCCCGTGGGTGAACCCGGCCGGGATCTCCTCGACGTGGTGGGTGACGAGCACGGTGGCCGGGGTGGCCGGGTCGTCGGCCAGGCCGGCCAGGCGGCCGATCACCTCCTCGCGGGCGCCGAGGTCGAGCCCGGCGGTCGGCTCGTCGAGCAGCACGAGCCCCGGGTCACCCCAGAGCGACCGCGCCAGCAGCACCCGCTGGCGCTCACCCGAGGACAGCGTGCCGAACGCCCGGTCGGCGAGCGGTGCCACGCCCAGCCGGTCGAGGAGGGCCGTGGCGTGGGCGCGGTCGCCGTCCCCATAGCTGTGCCACCAGGTCTCGAGCGCCGCCTCGCGGGCCGCCATGACCACCTCGGCGGCGGTCACCTCGGGGCGCAGCATGCCGGCGAGCGCGGGGCTCACCAGCCCGATGCGGGTGCGCAACCGCCGGACGTCGACGCGCCCCCAGCGATGCCCGAGCACCTCGACCCGGCCGCGTGTGGGGTGCAGGTACAGGCCGGCGATGCGCAGGAGTGTGGTTTTGCCCGACCCGTTCGGACCGAGAACGACCCAGCGCTCACCGGGCCCGACGGCCCAGTCGACGCCGTCGAGGACCGTCACGGCGCCGTGGTCGACTCCCACGGCGGCGAGCCGGAGGGACGGTGTCGGGGCGGTCACGGCGACGACGGTACGCGCCGCCCCGGACAGGCACGGAACCGGCGGGCAGCGGTGGTCACGCAATCGAGTGAAAGCGACACCGAATCGCAACAGTCGTAACGACTTCGCTACGGTTCTCCGCCCATGCGAAGACCCACACGAAGACAGGTCCTCCTCCCGGCGCTCCTGACGGCCGGTCTGGGGGTGTTCCTGACCGCTGCGTCGGCCACCGGTGGCGGCGCCGAGCGCGTCGAGGCCGGCGGTCACGGCCGGCTCCGCACGCTCGCTGCGCTGGACGAGGCCGTGAGCCGAAAGGCCGCCCACGTCCGGGACGGCGCCGAGGCCATCCGGGCGTTGCGCGAGGCGGCCGAGGCGACGACGACCACGACGGCACCGCCCACGACGACGACCACCGCGCCACCGACGACCACCACCGTCCCGCCCACGACGACCACGGCACCACCCCCGCCGCCGAGCACGGCGCCACCCGCCCCGGCTCCGGCTCCGGCCGCCGCCGGGGGGATCGTCTGCCCGGTGCAGGGCGCCGTCACAGTCAGCGACACCTGGGGGGCGTCACGCTCCGGCGGCCGGGTCCACCAGGGCACCGACATCATGGCCGCGAGCGGCACGCCGACGGTTGCCCCGGTGAGCGGCACCGTCGAGCACCGGGAGAGCGACCTCGGAGGCCTCTCGTGGTGGCTGCAGGGCGACGACGGCAACGAGTACTACGGCGCCCACCTGTCGGGCTACGCCGGGGGCGGCTGGGTGCCCGCCGGCGCGGTGATCGGCTACGTGGGCGATTCCGGCAACGCGGCCGGCACCCCGCACCTCCACTTCGAGATCCACCCCGGCGGCGGGGCGGCGGTGAACCCGTACCCGGCGGTCGCCGCCGCCTGCTGACCCTGGGTCGATTCCGGGTGACCCCGTCCACGAGGGCGGGGTTACCCGGAGGTAACAACGGGTCCCGACAGGTTGGACGTGTGCCGGGGACCCCCCGCTAGGTTGTCGCCGTGCGCATCGGCATCCTGGGAGGGACCGGCCCGGCCGGCAAGGCCCTCGCCGCCCGTCTCGCCTCCGTCGGCTACGAGGTCGTGGTGGGCTCCCGCTCCAAGTACCGGGCGATGGAGACGGTCGACAACCTGCTCGAGAGCTGGCCCGACCGAGCGCTGACCATCACCGCCGCCGACAACCCGGGGGCGGCCGCCACCGACGTGGTCGTCATCGCCACCCCGTGGGACGGGGCGACCCAGACGGCGGCCTCCGTCCGCCACATCCTGCGCGGCAAGGTCGTCATGTCCATGGCCAACGCCCTCACGCGGATCGGCAAGGAGTTCCAGCCTCTCGTTCCGCCGCGGGGGTCCGTGGCGGCCAGCGTGCAGGCGGCCGTGCCCGAGTGCCTGGTGGCGGCCGCGTTCCACCACGTGCCGGCCAAGGAGCTGGGTGACCTCAACGAGCCGATCGAGAGCGACGTGCTCATCTGCTCCGACCACGCCTCCGCCGTCGAGCTCACGAGCGAGATCGTCAGCAAGGTGCCCAACATGCGGCCGCTCAACGCCGGCGAGCTGGCCATGGCGACGCCGATCGAGTCGTTCACCGCAGTGCTGCTCCAGCTCAACATGCACTACAAGACGAGGGTGGCGCTGAAGCTGACCGGCATCCCCGACGGCGAGCCGGCCCGGTCGACCTCCGACGGCGTGGGCAAGGCACCCGCCGCCAAGGCCAAGGCCGAGAAACCTTCGTGACGCCCTCCGGGCCGGGTGCGGGAGAGCCCATGCGGCTCTTCGACACGGCTCGTCGCGAGGTGGTCCCGTTCGTGCCGGGGCCGGTGGTCACGATGTACACGTGCGGCATCACGCCGTACGACGCCACCCACCTCGGCCACGCGGCCACGTACCTCACCTACGACGTGCTGCAGCGCCGCCTGCGCGACCGCGGTCACGAGACCCGCTGCGTGCGCAACATCACCGACGTCGACGACGACATGCTCCGCAAGGCCCGCGAGCTCGGCGTGCACTACCTCGACCTGGCGGCGGCGGAGACCGCCCGATTCGACGACGACATGCGGGCCCTCGACGTGCTGCCCGCCTGGAGCGAACCCCGGGCGACCTCGGCCATCGCCGACATCCGCGGCTTCATCGGCATGGTCCTCGACCGGGGCTACGCGTACCGGGCGGGCGGAGCCGTCTACTTCGACGTGTCGCGCTTCGACCGCTTTGGCCAGATCAGCCACCTGGACCGCGACGAGATGGTGGCGCTCGCCGCCGAGCGGGGCGGCAACGTCGACGACCCACACAAGCGCGACCCGCTCGACTTCGTGCTCTGGCAGCCCTCGGCGCCCGACGAGCCGGCGTGGGAGTCGCTGTGGGGTCCCGGCCGGCCGGGCTGGCACATCGAGTGCTCCGCGCTCGCGTTGCGCGAGCTGGGCACGACGATCGACCTCCACGGCGGCGGCTGCGACCTCGTGTTCCCCCACCATGAGTGCGAGGCCGCCCAGTCGGAGGCGGCCACCGGCGAGCCGTTCGTCCGCCACTGGGTGCACCAGGCGATGGTCCGGATGGACGGCGAGAAGATGTCGAAGTCGCTCGGCAACCTCGCCTTCGTGTCGGAGTTGCGCAAGGCGTGGGACGCCCGCGCGATCCGCCTCGCCGTGCTCGCCCACCACTACCGCACGGCGTGGGACTGGCACGAGGAGCTCATGGGCGAGGCCGCGGACCGACTGGCCCGTTGGGACGCCGCGGGCCCAGGCCACGGCGGCCTCGAGGACGTGCGCGCCGCGCTCGACGACGACCTCGACGCCCCCGCGGCGCTGCGGGCGCTCGACCGAGCGGTCGCCGCCGGCGAGGGAGTGTCCGCCGGTGCGGCGCTCCTGGGTGTGCGCATCGGCGGGTGATCGTGCGCGCGGGGGCGACCGCTGGTCGTAGGCTGGCGGGGTGGGGGACGCCGGGCG
Source organism: Acidimicrobiales bacterium (assembly GCA_035296625.1). GTDB lineage: Bacteria > Actinomycetota > Acidimicrobiia > Acidimicrobiales > VFJN01 > DATCLS01. The sequence goes on from DATHAO010000038.1 coordinate 10,015, forward strand.
CCAGTACGGGAAGCTCTATCCCGTGGCCCGGGCGATCCTCCGGCCCATGTTCAACGCCCTGTGGCAGATGCGGGTCTCGGGCTTGCGCAACGTGCCCGACGACGGCCCCGCGATCATGTGCCCGAACCACATCTCGGTGATGGACTCGTTCCTGCTGCCCTGCGTGCTGCCTCGCCGCATCACGTACGTGGGCAAGTCCGAGTACCTCGACAACTGGAAGACGAAGTACCTGTTCCCGGCGCTCGGCATGATCCCGATCGACCGGTCCGGCGGCGACTCCGCCCAGCGGGCGCTCGACGTGGCGGCCGGCGTGCTCGAGGCCGGCGAGCTGTTCGGCATCTACCCCGAGGGCACCCGCAGCCGCGACGGCGTCCTGCACCGGGGCCGTACCGGCGCCGCCCGCCTGGCGCTGCGCACAGGGGCGCCGCTCGTACCGGTCGGGCTGGTCGGCACGCGCGAGATCCAGCCGCCCGGCGCCAAGGCGCCGCGGCCGTTCCGGTCCTGCGAGATACGCATCGGCCGGCCGATCGACCCCGGCCACCGCCGCGACCGGAGCGACGAGCGCATGGTGCTGCGCCAGCTCACCGACGAGCTGATGTACGAGATCCGGGAGCTGTCGCAGCAGGACTACGTCGACGAGTACGCCGGCTCCGGCCGGGCCCGCGACGAGGCCCGCGTGACGGTGCACACGTCGTCGATCGAGGCCATCGTCGACGACACGCCGCTCGACGGCGTGCGGCGGTCCTCGGCCGAGGTGCTGGCGAACCCGGCCTGACCGGGTCCGGGTCGGGGAATCGGTTCGGGGCTGCCCCCGGCGCTCGGTAACCTCGGATGCCATGCCTGACATCGAGATCCGCCTACCCGATGGTTCCGCCCGCGCTGTCGCCGCGGGCACCACCGCGGCCGATCTCGCCGCGTCGATCGGGTCCCGCCTGGCGAAGGCGGCGGTCATCACGGAGATCAACGGCGAGCAGCGCGACCTGGCCACCGAGCTGCAGGACGGCGACGAGGTCGCCATCGTCACGGCCGACAGCCCGGCCGGGCTCTACACGATCCGCCACTCGACGGCCCACGTGCTGGCCCAGGCCGTGCTCGACCTGTTCCCCGACGCCACATTCGGCATCGGCCCACCCGTCGAGGACGGCTTCTACTACGACTTCGAGCTGCCCGACGGCGGCACGTTCGACCCCGACGACCTCGGGCGCATCGAGGCCCGCATGCGCGAGATCATCGCCGAGCACCAGCCGTTCGTGCGCGACGAGATCACGGCCGACGAGGCGCGCGACATCTTCAAGGGCCACCGGTTCAAGCTCGAGATCATCGACGACGCCTCGACCGATCCCATGTCGGTCACGCAGTCGGGCCGGGTCCGCACGTACGAGAACCCGCCGCCCGCCCCGAAGGAGCCCCCGCCGTTCAACGACCGGCCGGGCTTCATCGACCTCTGCCGCGGCCCGCACGTGGCCGACACGAGCCGCCACCTGGGCCACTTCACGCTCATGCGGGTGGCCGGGGCCTACTGGCGGGGCGACGAGCGCAACCCGCAGCTGCAGCGGATCTACGGCACGGCGTGGGACTCGCGCAAGGCGCTCGCCGACCACCTCCACCACCTCGAGGAGGCCGCGAAGCGCGACCACCGCAAGCTGGGCGCCGAGCTCGACCTGTTCAGCTTCCCGCCGCAGGTGGGCAGCGGCCTGCCGCTCTACCACCCCAAGGGCGGGCTGGTCCGCAAGCTGATGGAGGACTACAGCCGGTCCGAGCACGAGCGCGCCGGATACGAGTTCGTCTACACGCCCCACATCGCCAAGGCCGACCTGTTCGCCACCAGCGGCCACCTCGACTGGTACGCCGAGAGCATGTACCCCGCCATGGAGCTCGACGAGGGCGTGGCGTACTACCCGAAGCCCATGAACTGCCCGATGCACACGCTCATCTACGGGTCGCGCCAGCGCTCCTACCGCGAGCTGCCGTTGCGGCTGTTCGAGTTCGGCACGGTGTACCGCTACGAGAAGTCGGGCGTGGTCCACGGCCTGCTCCGTGCCCGGGGCTTCACGCAGGACGACTCCCACATCTTCTGCACGTCAGACCAGTTGCCGGGCGAGCTGGCCGACCTGCTGGCGTTCGTGCTGAAGCTCCTGCGCGACTTCGGCTTCAGCGAGTTCGAGGCCGAGCTGGCCACCCGCCCCGAGAAGTTCGTGGGCGACCCCGGCAACTGGGACGAGGCCGAGGCCGCGCTCCGCCACGCCGTCGAGGTGGCCGGCATCCCCTACGAAGTCGCCGAGGGCGAGGGCGCGTTCTACGCACCCAAGCTCGACGTGCACGTGCGCGACGCCATCGGGCGGCGGTGGCAGCTGTCGACCCTGCAGGTCGACTTCCAGTTCCCGGACCGCTTCGACCTCGAGTACGTCGGTGCCGACAACCAGCGGCACCGGCCGCGCATGATCCACCGGGCGCTGTTCGGGTCCTTCGACCGGTTCTTCGGCGTCCTGCTCGAGCACACGGCGGGGGCGCTGCCCACCTGGCTGGCGCCCGTGCAGGTGCAGGTGCTGCCGGTGCGCTCCGAGAACGGTGATTACGCGGCGGCGCTGGTCGATCGCCTGCGCGGCGAGGGCGTGCGGGTCGAGACGGCCGAGGCCGACGAGCCGCTCGGGGCCCGCATCCGCAAGGCGAAGCTCGAGAAGGTCCCGCACGTGGTGGTGGTGGGCGACGACGACGTGGCCGCCGGCACGGTCGGCGACAACCCCCGGGGCGGCCAGGTCGAGCGCGGCCTGCCGGTCGACGACCTCGTGGCGCGCGTGCGCGACGAGATCGCCGCCCATCTCTGATGGGCGACGGCCCGATGGACCGGCTGTGGGCCGGCTGGCGCTCCGCGTACGTCACGGCCCACGGCAACGGCGGACTGGTCGGCACCGGGTCGGTCCCGGGGTCGGGCTCGGTGTTCCGGCGCATCCTCGACTCGGGGCTGCCCGACGATCAGACCTACATCGTGTGGCGGGGGCCGCTGACCTTCGCGATCCTCAACGCCTTCCCGTACACGAACGGGCACATGCTGTTGATGCCCTACCGCGAGGCGGGCGAGCTCGAGGATCTGACAGTGGAAGAGACCGCGGAGTTGTGGGGCGCCGTGCGCGACGCCGTGGTGGCGCTCAAGGCGGCGTACCGGCCCCACGGGGTGAACGTGGGCCTCAACCTGGGCGAGGCGGCCGGGGCCGGCGTGCCGTCGCACCTGCACATCCACGTGCTGCCGCGGTGGAGCGCCGACTCGAACTTCATGACGGCGGTGGCCGAGACCCGAGTGCTGCCCGAGTCGCTCGGCGAGTCGTGGGCCCGCCTGCGGGAGGCCTGGCCAACGCTGGGCCCGATTTCGGCGACGCCGTGACCGGTCGCTACCGTGCGAGGGCGCCATGGCCGACGAGGTGACCCCGACCGAGCCCGAGCCCCAGACGGCGTCCGCGCCGGTCGCGCCCGCGGCGGCCGAGGCACCGGCGGTCGTCACCGACGGCGAGGTCGTGCCCCGTGACGACGACGTCGTCGACGAGCTGCCCGACGACCTGCACGCCGCCGGCTACGTCGGCCCGTACCTGTTCCCGAACAACAAGCGGCGGCGGGTGCCGGGCGTCATCTACCTCGTGCTCGCCGCCCTGGCGCTCGCCGTGTGGGCGACGGTCGACTCGACCTACGTGAACGGCGGCTACGTGCTCGGTGGGGTGATCCTCGCCGTCGTCGGGGCGTACCACCTGCTCACCGGGTGGGACCTGGTCGTCGACGAGCAGGACGCCCTCGTCGCGGCCGGTCGGGAGGTCGGCTTCCCGGTGGGCCACGCCTCGGCCCAGATGGGCTGGCGGGGCCTGCGCAGCCGCCCCCTGTGGCGCATCCTCCTCTACTCCGACGAGGACCCGCCCGCCAAGCGCGGCCTCGTGCTCGTCGACGGCGTCGACGGCACCGTCGTCGAGCACTTCGTCGAGGACAACCCCGAGGACTGGTCGCAGCTCAAGTAGACGTCGGCCCCGCCCGGAGGCCGGCGCCGGTCAACGCCGGGGTACCGTTCCGTGGTGGCACGCTTCGCTGTGCTGAGGCGGCGGGGCCCGGCGTGGGACCCGGCACGGGGCATGCGCGAGCAGGACGCCTGGGACACGCACGCCGCGTTCATGGACGGCCTCGTCGCGGAGGGGTTCGTGGTCCTCGGCGGGCCGCTCGGCGCGGGGGAGAGGATCCTGCTCGTCGTCGACGCCGAGGACGAGCAGGACGTCCGCGACCGCTTGGCGACCGATCCGTGGAGCCCGATGGGCCTGCTCACGCTGGTGCACGTCGACGCCTGGACGATCCTGCTCGACGGCGCGACGCCGGCGCCCTGATTTCGCGCCTCTGGTGACGGATCTGGTCGTCTTCCGACCGGATCCGTCACCGGACACACGAGGAGCGCCGGACGCCCAGCGGCCGCCGACGGCTGCGTCAGGCGGGCGGGAGGGAGCGGAGCCGGGTGGCGAGATCGTCGATTCGGCCCCGCCAGCCGGTGGCGGCCGCGTCCCGCACTTCCTCGCTGCCGGCCGGGCCGGCCTGGGTGACGACGAGCCGTCCGCCCTGGCCGGTCCCGGACCGCATCTCGATGCGCACGTCGCCCGCCGCACCGCCGTCGCCGCGCCAGGCGTAGGCAAGCAACTCCGCCTCGGCGACCTCGTCCACCGCGCCGGCCGACACGCCGCCGGCCGCGCCGGGTGCGCCGCCCGTCGCCGGAGGCACCACCACGCCCGCGGGGGCGGGGTCGCCCACGGCGGGCGTCGGCCCGCCGAGCAGCACCGGCCACGCTGCGGCGTTCGACCGGGTGAGCTGGCGCTCAAACCGCAACTGCCAGCCGCGGTCCGGGGTCGCCGTCACCTGGGGCTCGTCGAGGCCCAGCTCGGCGACGAGGCGGTCGTGGTCGGCGGCCATGGCCTCGGGCGTCGTCGGCTCGGCCGGGCTCCGCCCGGCCAGCACGTCGTCCAGGGCATCGAAGCAGACGCGCCACCCGGCCGTGAAGCTGGCGGCGCCGTAGCGATCGTCGAAGGTGTGGCTGAACGTGAGCACGGTGCCGTCGCCGTCCGGCCGTAGGTCGAAGCGCAGCAGCGAGCTCTCCCAGGCGAAGGCGAGCAGACGGGGCGCGTCGACCTCGAGCACCGTGCCCTTCTGCTCCGGGCCGTCGTCGCCGCCCTGGGTGAAGGTCATGTCCCCTCCGGCCCGCAGGTCGAGCGCGACGCTGGACGGGAACCAGGACGACAGGTGCTCCGGTTCGGTGATGGCCCGCCACACCTTGGCGGGTGGGTGGGGGAGGCGGCGCTCCATGCGGAGCTCGTGCCGCCCCTCGGGCGTGGGGCCGAAGGTCGTGCTCACGTCGGGTCCTCGCTCTCTTCGGGGCTCTCGCCGGGGTTGGGCATGGCGTCGAGGTGGGCCTCGAGCTGGTCGAGGGCGGCGGTCCAGCGGGCGCGGTAGGGCGCCAGCCAGTCGTCGAGCTCGGCGAGCGGCTCGGGCCGCAGCTCGTACCAGCGCCGCTGCGCCTCTCGCCGCACCGTGACAAGGCCGGCTCGGCGCAGCACCGCGAGGTGCTTCGACGTGCCCGGCTGGCTGAGGCCGAGCTCGTCGGTCAGCTCGCCGACCAGGCGTGGCCGTTCGAGCAGCAGATCGAGGATGCGGCGCCGGGCCGGCTCGGCCAGGACGGCGAAGGTCGCGGCCATGGCCCCGAACATAACTCCAAAGCTATATGTCTGCAAGGCGATGGATCGGATCGGGGGCTCCTCCGGCGGGATCGCCCTCCGCGCCGTCGAGGGCCGCCCGGGCGGTGCGCCGGACCCGGGCGTCGCCGGAGATGCGCTCGACCTTGTGGAGGGCATCGCGCAGTACCGCAGAGCCCGCCGGCTTCAGCGTTGCGGCCCGGGCTTTCCCACGGCGGCCGACAGCACATTGCGGGCGGCGTCGAGGTGCGAGACGCCGGCGTCGACGGCGCCCCGCACCAGGTCCATCGAGGTCACCCGCCGATCCGGGCCGTCGCCCACGACGCCCTCACGGGTCCAGTCGGACGCCGGGACGCCCTCGATGCGCTCGGCCATCGACACGGTCTCCATGCCCAACTCGGAGATGCGCTCGTGCACCGTTCCGGTCGGTGCCAGCGGGGGGTGCGGGTCGTCGTCGAGGTCGGCCGGCGACAGCTCGGGGGTGTCACGGGTCAGCACGGCGTGCATTGCCCGCTCGTAGCCGCCGATGGCCCGGGCGGCCGCCACGATGTGGTCGATGGCCGACCACCCCTCGACGCGGCGGTGCGCGAGGTCGTCGGGCGACTCGTCCTCGCCCAGACCGGCGAAGAGCGCCCGGTAGCGCCGCTCGAGGCCTCGGAGGGCGACGGCGGCATCGGCAGGCGTGAGCTTCGACAGGTCCATGCGTGCGGTTCTAGCGCGACCGGCACGCGACGGGCAGGACCGCGGTCGGTAGCTTGCCGTCATGTCCATCTACGACGTCCCGATCAACGCCCTCGACGGCACCCCGACCGACCTCCACGCGTATGACGACAAGGCTGTCCTCGTGGTCAACGTGGCGTCGCAGTGCGGCCTCACCCCGCAGTACACCGGCCTCGAGGAGCTGCAGGAGCGCTTCGCGAGCCGGGGGTTCACCGTGCTCGGCGTCCCCTGCAACCAGTTCGGCGGCCAGGAGCCGGGCACCCCCGAACAGATCGCTACGTTCTGCTCGACGAACTACGGCGTGACGTTTCCCGTCACCGAGAAGGTCGAGGTGAACGGGGAGAGCCGCCACCCGCTCTACCAGCAGCTGGTGGGCGTGCCCGATGCCGCCGACGGCCACACCGGCGACATCCGCTGGAACTTCGAGAAGTTCGTGATCGCCCCGGGCGGCGAGATCGTGGCCCGGTTCAACCCGATGGTGGAGCCCACCTCCGACGAGGTCGTGGGCGCCGTCGAGAAGGCGCTGCCCGGCTGACCGCCCCCGGCGCCCGGTCACACCGGCTCGCCCACCTCGCGGCGGACGGCGTCGACGAGGTGTGCGGGCAGCACGTCGTAGTGGTCGTGCGCCATGCGGAACCGGCCCCGGCCCCCGGTGAGTGAGCGGAGGTCGATGGCGTAGCGCTGGACCTCCGAGGTCGGCACCCAGGCGACGATGACCTGCTCGCCGTCGTTCCCGGCGTCGGTGCCCTGCACGCGTCCGCGGCGGGCGTTGAGGTCGCCCATCACGTCGCCCTGCAGGGCGGCCGGCACGGTGACCTCGAGCCGGCTGATCGGCTCGAGCACGACCGGGGACGCCTCCGCGATGGCCGCCCGGAACGCCAGCCGCCCGGCCACCTTGAACGCCATCTCCGAGCTGTCGACCGAATGCTCCTTGCCGTCGGTCAGCGTGACCCGCACGTCGACGACCGGGTAGCCGTACGCCCCGCCGGTCGCCATGGCCTCCTCGATGCCCTTCTGGACCGCGGGGATGTAGTTGCGGCTGATCGCCCCGCCCACAACGCGGTTCACGAACTCGAACCCGCCGCCCCGCGGGAGGGGTTCGACGTCGATGATGGCCACACCGAACTGCCCGTGGCCGCCGGTCTGCTTCTTGTGGCGTCCCTCGACGCCCGTGACGGCCGCCGTCACCGTCTCGAGGTAGGGGACCCGGACGTCCTCGGTGTCGACCGCCGCCCCGAACTTGCGGGCCAGCTTCTCCAGCGTGATCTGCAGGTGCGTCTCGCCGGTGCCCCACAACAGGGTCTGGTGGGTCTCGTCGACCCGCTCGACGACGAGCGCCGGGTCCTCGTCGGTGAGGCGGTGCAGGGCCGGGGCCAGCCGGTCCTCGTCGGCCTGCGTCCGTGGCACGACGGCCACGGCCAGGACCGGCTCCGGCTGGGCCACCGGGTCGATCACGACCGGCCTGTGCCGGGGCGCCAGCGTGTCCCCCGTGGCGGTGCCGCTCAGCTTGGCGACGGCCCCGATGTCGCCGGCCACGAGCTCGGTGACGGGCTGCTGGTCCTTGCCGCGCACGGCGAGCAGGCTGTGTAGGCGCTCCTCTCCGCCCGTCCGGGTGTTCGTCAGGTGGTCGTCGGCCCGGATCGTGCCCGACAGCACGCGGAACAGGCTGATCTGGCCCACGTAGGGATCGGCGATCGTCTTGAACACGAACGCGAGCGGGTCGCCGTCGGGGTCGGCGGGCACGTCCACGATCGTGTCGCCGGCCGTGACGGTGGCGGCCCGGTCGAGCGGCGTGGGACCGATCTCGACGAGGAAGTCGGCGAGGCGGTCGATGCCGATCTCGCGCGTCGCGGAGCCGACCACGACCGGGAACACGGCCGCCCGGGCGATGCCGTCGTGCAGCGTGCGCTCGAGCTCGTCCACGTCGGGGGCCTCGCCCTCGAGGTAGCGCTCGAGCAGGTCGTCATCGGCCACGACGATGCCCTCGACGAGCGCGTCGCGCACCTGGTGCTCGAGCGCGTCCATCTCGTCGGGGATGGATTCGGTGCGGGGGCAGCCGTCCTCGTAGATGTGCGCCGTGTCGGTGAGCAGGTCGGCGATGCCCCGGAACGCCGCCTCCTCGCCGATGGGCAGCTCCAGCGGCGCGATGCCGGCGCCGAGCCGGTCGCGCAGCTGGGCGAGCGTGGTGTCGAAGCTGGCCCGCTCGCGGTCGACCTTGTTCACGAACACCAGCCGGGGCAGATCCATCTCGGCCGCCATGCGCCACGCCACCTCGGTCTGGACCTGCACGCCGTCGACGGCGCTGACCACGAACACCGCCAGGTCGGCGACCCGCAGGGCGGCGGCGACGTCGCCCGTGAAGTCGGCGTAGCCGGGGGCGTCGATGAGGTTCACCTTGTGGCCGCGCCATTCGAACGGGGCGACCGCCAGGGCGAGCGACAGGCCGCGCTTGTGCTCCTCGGGGGTGAAGTCGCACACGGTCGTCCCGTCCTCGACGCGGCCCAGGCGGGGCGTGGCGCCGGCTCGGTGCAGGAGCGCCTCCGCCAGGCTCGTCTTGCCGGAGGCACCGTGGCCGACGAGGGCGACGTTGCGGATCTGACGGGTTGCGTAGCGCGGCACCAGGCCCCCTTGTGGTGGTCGCTCGGGGCGGGTCATCGGTGGCACCGATGGGCTGATCGTCGCCACCGATCGCTCGTGCGGGCGAGGGTATCGCCGCTCCGGTGTGTGCGCTCGCCGTGCCCATCCGCACGCCCAGCGAGGGGCGTGTTGTGATCGATGGGTCCTCGGTCGTTAGCCTGGAGCTAGCACCTCGAGGGGTCTCGCAGCGTCGCGGACCCCGGATCAGGAGACTCTCAAATGTTCGACGGACGCTGGCGCAGCACCTTCGAGGCCGGGTTGCGCCCCATCGGCGTGCAACTCCGCCGCACGGGCATCTCGGCCAACCTGCTGACCCTCACCGGTCTCGCCATGGCCGTGGCTGCAGCCGTGGCGATCGCCAACGGCGCGCTGCAGGCCGGCCTGCTGCTGCTCGTGCTCACCGCCGTGCCCGACGTGCTTGACGGCGCCGTGGCCAAGGCCTCCGGCACCGCGTCGCCGCGCGGCGCGTTCTTCGACTCGGTCGTCGACAGGGTCAGCGACGCCCTGCTGCTCGGGGGTGTGGCCTGGTACCTCGCCTCGACGCACCCGGGGCGCATCGCCGTGCTGCCGCTCGCCGTTGCGGCCTCGTCGATGATCGTGTCCTACGAGCGGGCCCGGGCCGAATCGCTGGGCTTCGACGCCCGGGGCGGCCTCATGGAGCGCGCCGAGCGCCTCGCCTTCCTGGCCTTCGGCCTGCTCTTCGAGTCGCTGCTCATCCCCGTGCTCTGGGCGATGCTGCTGCTGACGGTCCTCACCGCCGGCCAGCGCTTCGCCAAGGTGTGGGCCCAGGCGTCGGCCCCGCAGGTCCAGCCGCTCGCGGTCCGCTGGCGGTCGCGCCGCGTGGCCCGCTCCACCCATCGCACCTGGCGGCGCCAGGCCGTCGGCGGCCAGCGCCGGCCCCGCTGAGCACCCGCGCACCCGTGCAGTCACCGGCCGGGGGTCCGGCGTGGACCTCCTGACCCCGGCGTACCATGCCGCCGCCACGCTCGCCCAACGCGTGCCGGGCGGCGTGGTCGACGCCGTGGCGCCGCGCATCGGCGAGCTGGCGGCCCTGCGCCCCAGCGACCGGCGCGCGATGGTCGAGCGCCACCAGCGCCGCGTCCAACCCGACATCGACGACGCCGAGCTCGCCCGCCGGGTCCGCGGCGTGTACCGCTCCTACGGTCGCTACTACGGCGAGTCGTTCCGCCTGCCGTCGGTGTCGGACGCCGAGCTCGACGCCGGCCTCACCCACGAGGGCTACGACCAGGTCGAGAAGGCCGTCGCGGACGGCATCGGGCCGATCCTCGTGCTTCCCCACCTCGGCAGCTGGGAGTGGGCGGCCTTCTGGCTCACTCGGGTGCGCCACCACCGCCTTACCGCCGTGGTCGAGCGCATCGAGCCGCCGGCGCTCTTCGACTGGTTCGCCGACTTCCGCCGGCGCATCGGCATCGACATCGTCCCGCTGGGGGCGGACGCCGGCAAGGCGGTGATGACGGCCATCAAGGAGCGGCACATCGTGACGCTGCTCTGCGACCGCGACATCACCGGCGGCGGCATCGAGGTCGAGTTCTTCGGCGAGCGCACCACCCTGCCGTCGGGCCCCGCCGTGCTGGCCCTGCGGACCGGCGCGCCGCTGCTGCCCACCGGTGTCTACGACCGGGGGAGCGCTCGCCACGGCATCGTGCGCCCGGCCATCCCGGCGGAGCGCCAGGGGTCGTTCCGGGCCGACGTGGCCCGCGTGACCCAGGCGATCGCCAGCGAGCTCGAGGAGTTGATCCGCCTGGCCCCCGAGCAGTGGCACCTCATGCAGCCGAACTGGCCGAGCGACCGCCCGGCCGCGGCCGGCCGACTACCGTGACGCCGTGCGCATCGGGCTGATCTGCCCTTACAGCCTCACGGTCCCCGGCGGGGTGCAGGCGCAGGTCCTGGGGCTGGCCCGCACGTTGCGGAGCTTCGGCCAGCAGGTGCGCGTACTGGCGCCGTGCGACGGCCCGCCACCCGACGCCGGCGTGACCCCGCTCGGCAAGAGCGTGCCGACGGCCTCCAACGGCTCGGTGGCCCCGCTGGCGCCCGATCCCGCCGCCCAGCTCCGCACGATCCGGGCGCTGCGCGACGAGGCGTTCGACGTCGTTCACCTGCACGAGCCGCTCGCCCCCGGGCCCACGCAGACGGCGCTGCTGTTCCGCAACGCCCCGATGCTGGGCACGTTCCATCGGGCGGGTGACAGCACGGCCTACGCCATCGCCCGGCCCGGGGTGCGCTGGCTGGCCAAGCGCCTCGACCTGCGCTGCGCCGTGTCGCGCGACGCCGCGGCGACCGCGACCAAGGCCCTCGGCGGCAGCTACGACCTGCTGTTCAACGGCATCGAGGTCGAGCGCTTCGCCAAGGCGACGCCGCACCCGACCGAGGGCCCCACGGTGTTCTTCATCGGCCGGCACGAGGAGCGCAAGGGCCTGGCCGTGCTGCTCGACGCCCTCGCCCACCTGTCCGCCGACGTGCGCATCTGGGTCGGCGGCGCGGGGCCGCAGACCGACTCGCTGCGCGCCCGCCACGGCGGCGACCCCCGCATCGAGTGGCTGGGCCGGCTGAGCGACGACGACGTCGCCGCCCGCATGCGCGGGGCGGACGTGTTCTGCGCGCCGTCGCTGCACGGCGAGTCGTTCGGCGTCGTGCTGCTCGAGGCCATGGCGGCCGGAGCCGTGGTGGTGGCCTCGCAGCTCGACGGCTACCGCAACGTCGCCAGCGACGGGGTCGACGCCCTGCTGGTCGGCCCGGGCGACAGCGAGGCGCTGGCCGGGGCGTTGCGCCGGGCGATGGGCGACAGCGAGCTTCGGGCCCGGCTGCAGGGCGCCGCCGAGCTGCGGGCCCACGCCTTCTCGATGGATCGCCTGGCCGAGCTCTACGTCGAGCGCTACGAGCGCCTCGACCGGGGCCGCCGCCCCGCCACCGCGGGCCGCCGCTGACCGCCGCCGCCACCTGGGCCTGACCGGCGCGTCGCCGGTCGTGACCGGGCCACGTGGTGCGCCGTGCGGCCGATGCCGACACCGTAGGATGCTCGGCTGTGGTCCCGCTCATCATCCTCGTCATCCTCGTCGTCCTCGTCGGTCTGTACCTCGTCGTCAGCTACAACGGGCTCGTCTCGCTGCGCAATCGCATCGAGAACGCGTGGGCCCAGATCGACGTCCAGCTCCGCCGGCGCTACGACCTGATCCCCAACCTGGTCGAGACCGTCAAGGGGTACGCCTCGCACGAGCGTGAGACGCTCGACGCGGTCATCCAGGCCCGCAACGCCGGCATGAACGCCTCGGGTCCCCACGACCAGGCCGAAGCCGAGAACCAGATCAGCGGGGCCCTCAAGTCGCTCTTCGCCCTGTCCGAGGCGTACCCCGACCTCAAGGCCAACCAGAACTTCGCCCAGTTGCAGGAAGAGCTGACCGGCACCGAGGGCCGCATCGCCTACGCGCGGCAGTTCTACAACGACACCGTCTTCCGCTACAACACGAAGATCCAGAGCTTCCCGTCGAACATTCTGGCCAACAGCTTCAAGTTCCGGGAGCGCGAGTACTTCCAGGCCGACGACGAGACGCGCGGCCCGACCCAGGTGCAGTTCTGAGCGCGGCGACGGCCACGCCGCTCCTCGGCGCCAGCCCCGTGTACGAGCAGGTCACCGCCAACAAGCGCCGGAGCTGGGCGCTCGTCGCCGGCTTCGTCGTCTTCGTGGCCCTCGTGACCGTCCTCTTCGCCTATCTGGTTCAAGGTGGCGTGATCGGCATCGTGTTCGCCCTCCTGGTGGCCGTGGCCCTGAGCGCCGGCGCCTACTGGGGCTCCGACGCCGTGGCGCTGCGCATGAGCCGCGCGCAGCCGGCCCCGCCCGAGGAGTACCCCCGCTACCACAACATCGTCGAGGGCCTCTGCATCGCCTCGGGCCTGCCCAAGCCGCGCCTCTACGTCGTCGACGACCCCGCCCCGAACGCGTTCGCCACGGGCCGCAATCCCCGCAACGCCGCCGTCGCCGTGACCACCGGCCTGCTCGAGAAGCTCAACCGCATGGAGCTCGAGGGCGTGCTCGCCCACGAGCTGTCCCACGTCCGCAACTACGACATCCTCGTCTCGACCCTCGCCGTGACGATGGTGGGCGTCGTAGCCCTGCTGGCCGACGTCGGCGTGCGGTCGCTCTGGTGGGGCATGGGACGCAACCGCTACAGCGACTTCGACCGGCGCCAGGGCGGCGGCGGACCCCTCGCGATCCTGTCGGTCGTCGGATTCCTCCTGCTGGCGTTCGCCCCCCTGATCGCCCGGGTCATGCAGCTGGCGGTGAGCCGCCGACGCGAGACGCTGGCCGACGTGTCCGGCGTCGAGATCACCCGCTATCCGCCCGGCCTCATCTCGGCGCTCGAGAAGCTCCGTGACGACTCGACCGTGGTGCACGCCACGAGCCACGCCACCGCGCACCTCTGGATCGAGGAGCCGGCGGCGCAGACGCCCGCCGAGGGACGGATGGCGCGGGTCAACCGCCTGTTCCAGACCCACCCACCCATCGAGGAGCGCATCGCGCTGCTGCGCGAGATGTGACGGGCGCGACGGGCTGACCAGCCGCGATCCAGGCCATTCATGCCAAACTGGCTCGTTTCGGCCGGCAGGACCGCCCGTAGAATGGCTGGTATGACCGAGTCGAGCTCTTCTGTCCCCGCGCATGACCACGGCACCGTCCGCGTGAAGCGCGGCCTGGCCGAGATGCTGCGCGGCGGGGTCATCATGGACGTCGTCACCCCCGAGCAGGCCAAGGTGGCCGAGGACGCCGGGGCGGTGGCCGTGATGGCGCTCGAGCGGGTGCCGGCGGACATCCGCCGCGACGGCGGCGTGGCCCGCATGAGCGACCCCGAGATGGTCGAGGGCATCGTGGCCGCGGTGACGATCCCGGTCATGGCCAAGGCCCGCATCGGCCACTTCGCGGAGGCCCAGGTGCTGCAGGCGCTCGGCGTCGACTACGTCGACGAGTCCGAGGTGCTGACGCCGGCCGACGAAGCCCACCACATCGACAAGTGGGCCTTCACCGTGCCGTTCGTGTGCGGGGCGACGAACCTGGGCGAGGCGCTGCGCCGGGTCAGCGAGGGTGCCGCGATGATCCGCTCGAAGGGCGAGGCCGGCACCGGCAACATCGTCGAGGCCGTCCGCCATCTGCGCTCGGTCCTCGGCGACATCCGCAAGATCACCCAGGCCGACTCGGCCGAGATCTACGACTGGGCCAAGCAGCTGCGCGCCCCGGTCGGCCTCGTGCAGGAGATCGCCGAGACGGGCACGCTGCCCGTGCCGCTCTTCTGCGCCGGCGGCATCGCCACGCCGGCCGACGCCTCGCTGGTCATGCAGCTGGGGGCCCAGGCGGTGTTCGTGGGCTCGGGCATCTTCAAGAGCGACGACCCCGCCCGGCGGGCCAAGGCGATCGTCGAGGCCGCCGCCCACTACGACGACCCGGGCATCCTCGCCAAGGTGAGCCGAGGCCTGGGCGCGGCCATGCCGGGCCAGGAGATCGCCACGCTGGACGTGAAGCTGGCCGACCGGGGCTGGTGACGGCGGCGGCCGGCCGGGTGACCGGCCCGCCGCGACGGCACCGGAGAGCCTGCCGGCCCCGGCCTCAACGGTCGACCACGTCGGATTGCCAGAGGCCGACCCGGCCGTAGTCGTCGCCCACGATGACCACGCCCCGGTCGTCGACCATCAGGCTCGTCACCGACTGCTCGCCGGGGCCCGACAGCTCGGGCTCCCCCCGGTCACGCCGGGCGAGGTCGCTACCGTCGAGGCGCCACAGGGCGATGTCGCCGTCGCCGCGCGCCGTGTCGGTGCCGCCGATCAGCCAGCCGCCCCCGTCGGGCACGGCCGCCGCCGCGCTGGCCCACTGGTCGCCGGAGCCGCCGAGCAGCCCCGACGTGACCCGCGTCCACTCGACGCCGTCCTCGGAGACCCAGACCCGGGCATCGGCGTCGCCGCTGCGGTCGTCGGACCCAACCGCCACGAAGCCCTCGCGGCTGGCGGCGCAGCCGTAGACCTGCTGGCTGCCGGCTCCGCCGAACGAGTCGTCGTCGACGGTGGCCTCACTCCACCTTCCGCGCCGGTCGCGGTGGCGGATAGCGGCGTCGAAGTCGCCGTCCGTGCCGCTGATGCCCACCGCGACGGCGTTGCCGCCCGGCGTCACGCACACGTCGCGGAAGCGCTGCGTGCCGGGGCCACCGAGGCCGCTGTCCTCGCCCTGCACGACGTTGCCGTCGGGGGAGACGACCACGATCGGTTCGCCCGGGTCCTCGCAGCAGGCCACGCCCACGGCGATGAAGCCGTCGCCCAGGGGCGCCACCGCCTCGAGCGAGCGGGTGCCCTCGCCGCCGGCGGGGGCCACGCTGGCCCGGGGCATCTCGGCCTCGAGCTCCGCCACCGAGCCGGCGATGGCCTCGGGCGTGCCGTCGCCCTCGGCGATCACGCCGATGAGGTCCTCGCCGGCCTGGGGCGTCTCGGCGGCGATGCGGTTCCATTCCTCGCCGTCGGGCGACGTCCACAGCAGGCCGTCCGGCGACTTGTCGCCCACCAGGCGCTGGTCGGCCAGGCCGAAGTCCTCGAAGCCGACGGCCACGAACCCGCCCTTGTAGGCGGTGACGTCCATGATCTGGCCGTCGCGGAGCTTGTCGCTCTCGAGGGCCGTCCACCCGTCGTCGCCCGCGCGCCACACCTCGCCCACGTAGCGTTCGCGGGTGTCGCCCTTCGGCGAGGTGTAGCGCCCGCCCGCCACGAGCATGGTGTCGCTGCTCTCGGCCACCGAGGTCGCGAACGGCTGCACGCCGCCGTCGGGGAACGAGTCGCCCGTCGCATCCTCCCAACGGTCGCCGGCGAGGCGCAGCACGGTCGGCTCGAGGCCGAGCGCGAGGGTCGTGCCGCCCCGCTCGGCGCCGCTGTCGAGCGCCACGCCGTCGTCGAACATGCCGTTGTCGACGGGGTTCGGCATGAGGTTCCAGGTGACGCCCGCATCGGCGGAGCGCCACATGTGGGGCCGCCAGTCGGCGCCGCCGACGGCGACGATCCCGCCGTCGTTGCCGATCGAGAGCGAGCGCACGGACAGGTCGGCCGCCACGGAGCGCGGGTCGTTGTGCAGAGCGAGCGGCGCCGAGGGCGCACCCCAGCTCTTGCCGTCGGAAGAGCGCCACACCACCGGCTTGCCCTGGCCGGAGAGATCGCTCGCGTAGCCGCCGGCCACGAGGACGTCGCCGGCCTCAACCACGCTCAGCAGCGACTGGCGGCCGGTGCCGCCGAGGGACGGCGCCTCGATCTCTGTCCAGTCCGAGCCGTCGGGCGAGAACCACGCCACCCCGTCCTGCTCGCTGTCGACCGTGCGGGACCCGACCGCCACGAACCCGCCTGCGAATGCCGTCACCTTGCGGATCGACTCCTGGCCGGTCGAGTCGAACACCCCGCCCGGGCCGCCGTCGACGCTGCTCCACGACTCGCCGTCGGCGCTGAACCAGACGCGGCCGCGGACCTCGCCGTAGACGCTTTCGCCGCCGATGACGACCGTGCCGGACTCGCCGGCCGCCACGTCGAAGGCCCACTGCTCGTGGTCGCCGCCCAGGGCGTCGGCCGGCACGCGGGTCCACCCGTCGTCGCCCTCGCGCCAGACGGCCGCGTCGGAGGCCGCGCCGTCGCCCACGTAGCCCACGGCGACGCGCCCGTCGGTCGAGGTGGTGAGCGCCGAGAAGGCCTCGCTGACGTCGCTGTCGCCGGGGCGCACGTCCTCGCGCTCCCAGGAGCCGCCGTCGGGGGAGCGCCACGTGGTGGCCACCGACGTGCCCGTCGCCGGGTCGAACACCGAGCCGGCGATCGTCCAGGGCTGGTCGTCCTTGGTCGGGGGCTGGAGGTCGGACACCGTGGCCACCGGCTCCTCGAACCTCAGCGACGACCCGGAGGCCCGGGCGAAGGTGGGCTCCGGTTCCGACTCCTCCGCCCCGGAACCGCCCGAACATGCGCTGAACGCCACGATGCCGAGCGCAAGGATGGCGGCGACGGTGCGGCGGCAGCGGCCGGGACGGGCGGGGAGCGGTCGGGCGGCGGGCGTGACCATGCGGGCTGGTGACTCCGTTGTGCTGCGGCGGGCGCTGGGCGCCCGGACGACTGTGCCCCCCGGCCTTTCGGCCGGGCACCGTGATCCTCCGGCCGTCGGTTCCCCCGGCCCCGACGATCCTGCGAACGGCCGACCGATTCTCGCGGGTCGCGACGAGGCCCGTACAATCTAGACCTGATGGTGGCGGTCACGAGGCCCCCAGGTGCGCGGCACCGACGACACGGTGCCCGGCGCCGACGAGACGACGCTCCCCGTGGCGAGCGGCGGCCGGCCGCGCCCGGTGGGCGTGAAGGTCGGGGTCCTCGCGCTGCAGGGCGCATCGGCGCGGCACCGCGCCGTGCTCGCCCACCTCGGCGCTGAACCGGTCGACGTACGACGGCCCGCCCAGATGGCGGAGGTCGACGCCTTGGTCCTGCCCGGCGGCGAGTCCACGACGATGTCGATGCTGCTCGAGTCCTCGGGCCTGTTCCCGGCGATCGCCGAGCGGCTGGCCGGCGGCATGCCGGCGTTCGGCACCTGCGCCGGCATGATCCTGCTGGGCGACGAGATCCTCGACGGCCGCCCCGACCAGCGCAGCTTCCGGGCCATCGACATCGGCGTGCAGCGCAACGCGTTCGGTCGCCAGATCGACTCCTTCGAGGCCGACCTCGACGTGGCCGGCGTCGCCGGCGGGCCGGTGCACGCCGTGTTCATCCGGGCCCCCGTGGTCGAGCGCGTGGCCGACGGGGTCGAGGTCCTGGCCACGGTCGACGGCAAGCCGGTGCTGTGCAGGCAGGGGCCGATCCTCGTCGCCGCGTTCCATCCCGAGCTCGGGGACGACCCCCGTCTCCACGAGCTGTTCCTCCGAGAGGTGGTGTGATGTCCGGCCATTCCAAGTGGGCCACGATCAAGCACAAGAAGGCCGCCAACGACAAGGCCCGCGGCAAGCTGTTTGCCAAGGTGCTGCGCCAGGTCGAGGTGGCGGCGCGGGAGGGGGGCGGCGACCCCGACGCCAACCCCACGCTGCGCACCATGTTCCAGAAGGCCCGCGACAATTCGATCCCGCTCGACACGATCGAGCGGGCGGTGAAGCGGGGCACCGGTGAGCTCGAGGGCGTGACCTACGAGCAGATCACCTACGAGGGCTACGCCCCGGGCGGCGTCGCCGTGATGGCCGAGGTGCTCACCGACAACCGCAACCGGACGGGGGCCGACATCCGCAGCGCCTTCTCGAAGAACGGCGGCTCCATGGCCGAGCCGGGCGCCGTCGCCTGGCAGTTCGACCGCAAGGGCGTGCTGCTCGTCGATCGCAAGGTGGACGAGGAGGAGCTGATGCTGACCGCCCTCGACGCCGGCGCGGAGGACATCGTCGACGACGGCGAGGCCTGGCGGGTCACCACCCCGCCGGGCGACCTCCATGGCGTGCGCGCCGCGCTGGAGGCCGCCGGGATCGCCGTCGAGTCGGCCGACCTGCTGATGGTGCCCCAGGCCACGATCGCGCTCGACTCGGCCGAGCAGGCAAAGAAGGTGCTCCGCCTCGTCGACGCCCTCGACGAGCAGGACGACGTGCAGGCCGTGCACGCCAACTTCGACATCCCGGACCACATCCTCGAGACGGTGGAGGCTTGATGCCGGCCGCAGAGGTCGGCGCCCCCGCTCCCGACTTCGAGCTGCCCGGCACCGACGGCACCGACGAGGGGCACCGGACCTACACGCTGGCCGAGTTCCGGGGCCGGCCGCTGGTGCTGGTCTTCTACCCCGGCGACAACACGGCGGTCTGCACCCGCCAGCTCAACGCCTACACCAACGACATCGGCGAGTTCGAGTCGCTCGACGCCCAGATCCTGGCGATCAGCCCTCAGTCGGTGGAGAGCCACGATGCGTTCAGCACCGACCAGGGCGGGTTCGCGTTCCCGCTGCTCGCCGACGCCGAGAAGCGGGTCGGCAAGCTCTACGGCATCCTCGGCCCCGTCGGGTTCTACCGGCGCTCGATCTTCGTGGTCGACAAGGAGGGCGTGCTGCACCACGCGCACCGGGCCGTCGCCGGTCTGTGGTTCCGGCCCACCGCCGAGCTCGTCCAGGCGGTGAAGGCCGCCTCCTGAGCCCGTTCTGACCCCGGAGACCCGGTGGCCCGCGGCCCTGACCCGCGCGGCGGTCGACCGGTCCACCGGTCGGCCGGCGGCCTGCGCTAGGGTCCGAACCCATGTTCGTGCTGGGCATCGACCCGGGGTTGTCGCGCTGCGGCTACGGCGTGGTCGAGCGGGTCGGCCGCCGCCCCCGGGCGGTCGCCGCCGGCGTGCTGCGCACCGACCCGGCGCTGCCGGTGCCCGAGCGCCTGGCCGCCCTCCAAGCCGACGTGCGGGCGCTCGTCGCCGAGCACCGGCCGGCCGTCGTGGCGGTCGAGCGGGTGCTATTCCAGGTGAACGTGCGCACCGCGATCCCGGTTGCCCAGGCGGCGGGCATCGCCATGGCCGAGGGCGTGGTCGCCGGCTGCGAGGTCGTCGAGTACTCGCCGAACCAGGTCAAGCAGACCATCGCCGGCCACGGCGCCGCCGACAAGGACCAGATCGAGAGAATGGTGCAGACCCTGCTCGGCATCGCCGCGCCGCTGCGGCCGGTCGACGCCGCCGACGCCGTGGCCCTGGCGCTCTGCCACCTCGCCCACGCCCCGCTGCGGGCACGGGTGGCGGCGGTGCACCGGTGATCGGCTCGCTGCGCGGCACCTTGCTCGCCCGGGGCGCCGGCGAGGTGCACGTCGAGGTGGGCGGCATCGGCTACCTCGTCGTGGTGGCGCCCACGACCGCCGTAGCCCTCGGTGACGTGGGCGACGAGGTCTTCGTTTGGGTGCACCACCACGTCCGCGAGGACGCGCAGACGCTCTACGGGTTCGCCGGCCGCGACGAGAAGGTGACCTTCGTGGCGCTGATCGGCGCGCACGGCGTCGGGCCGGCCCTGGCGCTGGCGATCCTGTCGGTCCACGCCCCGGCCGCGGTGGCCCGCATCCTGGCCGACGACGACCTGGCGGCCCTGTGCCTCGTGCCGGGCGTGGGCAGGAAGACGGCGGCGCGACTTCTGGTCGAGCTGAAGGCCCGGCTGCACATCCCCGAGTCCGACGTGGTGCCCAGCGCCGTGGGCGTCGGCGGCCGATCGGGCGAGCCGTCGGCCCATACGGACGTGCGCGAGGCGCTGGCCGGGTTGGGTTACACGCCCGACGAGATCCGGACCGCCACCGCCGAGCTGCCCGACGACGGCGACGCCTCGGCGCTCCTGCGCGGCGCCCTGGCCCGTCTGGCCGCCGGCCGGTGACCGCCGTGCCGACGTGGCCCGTGCACACGAGCGCCTCCGGGCCCGTCGGGCTCACCGGGCTGACCGGGCCCGCCGGGACGGTTGGGCACGCTGGGCCGGTCGGGCCGGTCGGGCCCGGTCGGTGGGTCGGGTCGGGCGGGTCCGCTGGGTCGGTCGGGTCGGGCGG
>DATHAO010000039.1:0-29316 GCA_035296625.1 Acidimicrobiales bacterium
GGGCTCGGTGGAAGCGAGCACCTCGTCGAGGGGCCAGGTGCCCCCGCCGGCCGGGAGAACTGCGGCGCCGACCCGGCCGGCCAGGCGGTGCCCGTGACCGTCGACGACGTGGAGCTCGGCGAAGGGTACGTCGGCGACGGCGCCGGCGAGCACGTCCATGGTGCGGCCCGCGACCTCGTCGATGGACGTGACGTCGACGAGCGCCCCGGTCAGGTCGCCGAGCGCCTGCAGGCGCCGGGTGCCCACGACCTCGTCGGTGGTCTCGGTCACGGCCGTGAACACGCCCCCGATGCCACCCGACTCGTCGAGGATCGGGCTGTAGGAGAACGTGAAGTAGCACTCCTCGAGGTACCCGTTGCGGTCGAGAATGAGCAGCTGGTCGTCGGACCAGGTCGCCCCGTCGCCGCGCAGCACGCCCTCGAGCATCGGACCGATGACGTCCCAGATCTCGGGCCAGATCAGCCGGCCGGGGGCGCCCATGGCGCCCGGGTGCTTCGACGCCCCGAGGATGGGGCGGTAGGCGTCGTTGTAGACCATCACCAGCTCGTCGCTCCACCACACGAGCAGCGGAAATCGGGAGGTGAGGCAGATGCCGACTGCGGTGCGCAGCGACTGGGGCCAGCCCGCGACGGGACCCAGGGGCGTGGCCGACCAGTCGAGCTCGGCCGCCAGGGCACCGGCCTGACCGCCCCGGGCGACGACCTCCCGCCAGGCAGCCTCCGCGCTGCCCTCACTCGCTGCCACGATGAGTGCCTTATCCGGCGCCACCACCGGTTAAACGGCGCACCGCCCGTGCACAGCCAGCTAACCGCGTGGAACGCACGCCGCGTGCGGGTTCAGGTACGGCTCGGGCGCCTGCCGGCGCCCTCCTGCTCGGGGACGTCGCGAAAGAGGGCGAGGAGCAGGAGGTCGTAGGTGGCCTTGCCGACCCCGGCGATGAGCAGCGGCCAGCCGGTCGAGGAGCGGGCGAGAAGGGCGCCGGCGAGCAGCGGCGTGGTCGCCGCGGCCAGGCTCCGAGGCACGTTCGTCACGCTGGCCGCCGCGGCCCGCTCGTCAGGCGGCACGACAGCCATCACGAACGACTGGCGGGCGGGCACGTCCATCTGGGACAACAGGGCGCGCCCGAGCAGCAGCCCCACCGCCAGGCCCGGCGCCGGGGCGAACGCCGCGAGGGCGAGCAGGACGTTGGCGGGCAGGTGCGTGAACACCATCGTGCGGATGAGGCCGATGCGGGCGGCCAGCGGTCCGGCGAAGAGCTGCGATGCCCCGCTCAGCAGGCTGGCGGCGAAGAACACGGCGCCGGTCGTGGCCGTCGACAGATCGAAGCGCAGGTGGAGCCACAGCACGAGTAGTGACTGCACGACGAGCCCGCCGGCCGCCGCGTCGAGGCTGAACAGGGCGGCCAGCTCGAGCACCGTGCGCCGCGAGCGCCCGAGGGCCGGGCGCCGCCGGGGCGCGGGCTCGGCGTCCGCCGAAGCAGCGGCGTCGGAGGCGACGGGGCGGGACGCCCGGGCCGCGGCGGGGGCCGCGGCGGCCACCGGGGCCGCGGCTGCCTTGGAGGTGGGGGCGGTCGGGGCGGAGGCCGGGGTTGGGGCGGAGGCCGGGGTTCGGGCGGAGGCCGGGGTTGGGGCGGCGGCCGGGGCCGGGGCGGAGGCCGGGGCAGGGGCGGCGGCCCGGACCTCGGCGGCGGGGCCGGTCGGCAGGCGGCGGTAGAGCAGGGCGACCACCCCGGCGATCGCCGCGTAGAGCACGAAGCCGAGCCGCTGCGCGGTCGTGACCTGCCAGCCGGTGGCCTCCGCCAGCCGCTCCGGCAGCCCGGAGGCCAGGGCGCCCACGGCCCCGGCCACCGACCCGGCCAGGTTGTAACGGGCGTACACCCGGGGCCGGAGGGCTCCGGCGACGTGGTCCGCCAGGTGCGCCTGCTCGGTGGGCAGGAACACGCTGACGTCCCCCGCGGACGGGTTCAGCGTGCCGGCCACGGCCACGACCAGGACGACCCCGAACGCAGTGGTGGCGGCGAAGCCGAGCCCGGTGGCCGCCATGAGCGCCGACGCTGCGAGCAGCAGCGTGCGCAGCGGCCGCCCGTGGCCAACGAGGCCCACGCCGAGCGTGAGGACCGCCGAGCCGATCAGCGTGCCGGTGACGACCGCCCCGATCCGGAGCGGCGAGAACCCGAGACCCGACAGGTAGCCCGCAAGCAGCACCGATACGAAGCCGTCGGCGAAGCCCCGCAGCGCCCGGGCGGCGACGATCAGCCGCACGGTGGCGTCGCGCCCGGCCGGCCCGGGCGGCCCCGGCGCACCGGAGGGCCCCGGCGCCCCCGGCGACGCGGGGGGCCCGGACGGTCCAGGCGGTCCGGAGGGCGCGGGTCGATCGGGCCCCGTCAGGCGCGCTCCCCGGCGGCCCGGGGCCGGTAGATGGCGGTGTGGTCGACGCGCGCGGCCACGGCCCCGTCGGCGAGCAGGGCGACGTCGAGCTCGACGAAGCGGTGGCCCTTGCGCTCCCACTCGCGGACGACCGTCGCGCGGGCCGCCACGAGCGCCCCGTCCTCGACGACGGCGTGGTGAGTGGTCGCCGAACCGACGTGGATCCACGGCCCCAGCACGACGTTGCGGGACAGCACGTAGTTCGCGTCGCGCAGCAGCCAGCCCGGGTGCGCCACCCGCCGCTCGCCGAAGAGCGGGAGCGTCTCGCCCATGTCGGCCAGGTACGCGCCGGCCTCCTCCGCGTGGAAACCGTGGGGCGGGAGGGCGAGCGCCGTGCCCGGCGCCAGCGAGTCGGGCGATGCCGGAGGAGGGTCGTCCGCCGGGGCGACGTCGGCCCACTCGCCGGCCGCCGGGGCCGGGGCCGCGGCGCCGGGCGGCGGCAGGTGGGCCTCGCCGGTGGCGCACAGGGTCCCACCTCCCTCGGCGGCGCCCGGCCCGGTGCGCAGCTCGAGCGCCAGGCCCTCCCCCGCCGGTCGAGCGGTCACCACCACGTCGTCTCCCTCGTAGACCGGTGCCGGGAAACGGGCCTCCAGCGTGCCCCGGGCCAGCCACTCGACGCCCCACGTGGCCGTGGGCAGGTGGGCCAGCGCGGCGTACACGTCGACTCCGGGGACGAGCCCGCCGGCGAAGCCGTAGCGCCGGGCCACGGCGTCGTCGTGGATCTTGTTGGCCGACGTCGTCGCCGTGTTCCGCGCGACGAGACGGTGCTGCTGGGGCGCTCCCACCCCGGCCAACGTAGGCGGCCCGCCGGTCCGGGTAGCCCATTCGTCGGGATCGACGCCCGCTTCGGAGGATTGGCCAAGACCACGCGGGTACGCAGGACGGGCCGGGGTAGCGCCGTCTCAGGTGTGGGGCGGGCACGAAGCTGGAGGTGCAGGGATGGACCGGCGCGACGATCGCGTGGGCGTTGTGGTCATCACACGGGACCGGCGTGACGAGCTGGTGCGTACCCTGGCCCGCCTCACGGCCCTGCCCGAGCGGCCGGCGGTCGTCGTGGTGGACAACGCCTCGTCCGACGGGACGGCGGCGGCCGTGCGCGCCGTCGCCCGCCGTGCCCGGCAGGTCGGGTTGATCCAGCTGCACGCCAACCGGGGCGCCACCGCCCGCAACGTGGGCGTCGCCGCGATCGGCCGGCCCTACGTGGCGTTCTGCGACGACGACACGTGGTGGGACCCGGGGGCGCTGCGCCAGGCCGCCGACGTCCTCGATGCCCACTCCGACGTCGCGGTGGTCACGGGCCACATCGTGGTCGAGCCCGGCGGCCGCGAGGACCCGATCTGCGTCGAGCTGCGCGAGTCGCCGCTCCCCACACCGTGCGGAGCGCCCGGGCCGTCACTGCTCAGCTTCCTCGCCGGCGCCTCGATGGTGCGCCGGGAGGCGTTCCTGGACGTCGGCGGGTTCGACCACCGGTTCTTCATCGGCGGCGAGGAGCAGTTGCTGGCCTGCGACCTGGCCGCCGCGGGGTGGCGCCTCGTGCACGTGCCGCGGGCGGTCGTGCACCACCAGCCGTCGCGGGCCCGGGACGCCCACCTGCGCCGGCGCCAGGGCATCCGCAACACGCTCTGGTTCTGGTGGCTGCGCCGACCGGTCGGTCCGGCGCTGTGGCGCACCGCCCACCTGCTGCGGACCGCGCCCCACGACCGGGTGACGCTCGCCGCAGTCGGCGACGCTCTGGCGGGCGCATCGTGGGTGCGGCGCGACCGCCGGGTGGTGCCCAGTCACGTCGAGGCGGGGCTGCGGCTGCTCGACGGCCCGCAGACCCGGTCGCGCGCCCGACGCTACGTGTCGTAGCCCGCGGGCCGAACGGGCGCGGTCCTACTGGCGGCCGCCGTGGGGCCGGCGGGACTCGTCGAGGCCTCGCTGGACCCCGGCGGTGAAGCGGGAGAGGAACCCGTAGACGTCGCCGGCCGCGCTGTCCGGGCTCATCCTGGTGGGCCAGCCCGCATCAGGACGGCCCGGACCAGCCGGACCGCCCGGGCCGCTGCTCCGGCCACCGGCCGCACCGGCGGCGAGGTGAGCGGAGGCGGCACCGCCCGGGGCCCCGCCGCCGGACGCGCCGGCGGGTGACCGCCCGCCCGCCGGATCCGATGCCCAGGCCGTGCCCGGCGATCGCCGGTCGGCCGGGCCGGACGCCCATGCGGTGCCTCCGCCTGCGGCGCCCGTGCGATCGCCGACGGGACGGGCCGGGGATGCATTCCAGGAACCGGTGGCGTCGCCCAACGGTCCCGAGGCGCCGCCGAGGACGGCGGCCCCACGCTCGACAGCAGACGTCGAGCGGCTCGCCGCATCGCCCCGATGGATGGGAGCGGGCGCCGTGGCCGGCAGCTGGGCGCCGCGGACGCGGCGGGCCAGCCCGTTCGCCGTGTGCCCCGCGGCGCCGGGATCGGACGACCCCACGTCCAGGGGCGTGGCCGGCCGGGCCGGCACCAGGTCGGCGAGGTGGGACCACAGCGAGTCGGCGGGTGGCATCGTCCCCGCGAAGCCCGGTCCGCCGGCCGCCGGACCGCCTCGCAGCGGACCGGCTCCCGTCCCGGTGACCCGGCTGACCTGCCCGGCCGGCGTCGTCGGCCCCGATTGCCTCGGGATCCCGAGCGGCCCCGACCCCGGTGCGCCGCCGAGCGCCCCGGTCTGCGCGACGCGGGCGGGGGATCCCGTGCCGAGGCGGGGCCCCGATCCCGGGTCGGTGTCCGGCGGACGCGACCACGGGGCGGCACCGGCGGGTGCAGTCGGCGGCCGGCCGGCGAAGGGACCGTCACCGGGGCCGAGGGCGCCGGCGGCGACAGGTCCGCTATCCAGGGCAGCGGACCGGTTGGAGCCCGGATCCGAACCGAAGGCGGCGACCGATCCGGCCGCGGCACCGAGGGCCGGAGCCTGCCCCGCGCCGGCACCGAGGGCGGCGGGCGAGGGGCCGGCGGTGCCCGAGCCGGCGCCAGCGCCGGCGCGGACGGCGGTGACGACGATGGGCGGCGGACCGCCGGGGCCGGAGGCCCACGCGGCGGCGGGGACGACGGCAGGAGCACCGGAGGAGTCGATGGGCGCGCCGGCGAGCAGGCCCGGGGGCAGCTGGACGGTCGCGGTGACACCGTGACCGGGCGAGCCCTGGAGGTGCAGGCGAATGCCGTGCCGCGCCGCCAGGTTCCCGGCCACGTAGTGGCCCAGGTACTTCGACGGCGCCACCGTGAAGCTCTCGGCCCCCTCCAGGCGCCGGTTGGCCTGCGCCAGCTCGGAGGGCGACATGCCGAACCCCGAGTCGACGATGGCCAGGGTGTAGCTGCCTTCCCGGTCCCAACGACCCTGCACGTCGATCGACTCCTCGGGCGGCGAGAACGTGATGGCGTTCTCCAGCAACTCGGCCACGAGGTGGGCGAGATCCGTGGCGACGGCCCCGGTGACGAGGGCCGGTTGCACGTCGCGCACCGAGGTCCGCTGGTAGCTCTCGACCTCGCCGAGGGCCGCCCGGAGGACGTCGACGATCGCCACCGGCGCCGCCCACCGGCGGGCCGGCTCGACGCCGGCCAGGACGAGCAGCGACTCGGCGTTGCGGCGCATGCGCGTCGCCAGGTGGTCGAGCCGGAACAGGCTGGCCAACGTCCCCGGGTCGGCCTCGTGGGCCTCGAGCTCGGTGATGAAGTCGAGCTGGCGGCTCAGGAGGTTCTGGTTGCGGCGCCCCAGGCTGAGGAACGAGTCCGCGATGTTGCGCCGAAGGACCGCCTGCTCGACGGCGAGGTCGAGGGCCGAGCTCTGCACGGTGTTGAGGGCCTCCGCCACGTCCGCGACCTCGTCGCGGGTCGTCACCGCGACGGGGGCGATCTCGGGCACGGTCACGTCGTCGCCGAGCGGCGTGTCGAGGATCTCGAGGACGGCGCCGGGCAGGCCCTTCTCGGCCATGTCGCGCGCCTGGCGGGTCAGCGAGCGCAGCGGCCGGGTGATCGAGCGCGACACGAGCCAGGTGAGCGTGGCCGCCGTCAGAACCACGCCAAGGGCCAGGACGGCATACCAGATCCGGCGGGCCTCGGCGGCGTCGTTGAGGGCGTCGGCGCGAGAGTTGATCTCGGCGTGGATGGCTTCCTGGTAGGGCAGGTAGCCCTCGTCGCGCGGGGCGTTGACAGCCCCGAGCATCGTCGGCAGGTCGACGTGGGAGCTCGCGAGCGCCCGGTCGACCTCGGTGGTGACGGCGTCGTGCAGTTCCCGAGGGAACGCCTCGTCCGCGATGGCGGCCCAGCGCCCCGACGCGGAGAGCAGGGTCTCGACGTGGTCCTCGTACTCGACCTGCAGCGTCGAGACCTCGGCGATCTCGGCGGGCTGGTCGAGGCCACCCTCGGTCAGCAGCCCGAGCGTGATCGTCTGGCGGAGCATGAGCGCCAGGAGCTCGAGCGCCCGCGCCGACGCGTCGGCCAGCTCGGTGCCCTGCCGCAGGTCGGTGTCGGCGTCGACCTCGAGCGTGACGCGTGTGGTGGCGTCGAAGAACGGGTTGATCAGTTCGGTGTAGCCGTCGAAGATCTCGCCCGCGAAGGCGACGCTGGCGGCCTCGGGCCGGCGCGGCCCGGCGAACGCGTCGATGTCGGCGCGCAGGTCCTCGAGAGCGTCGAGGCCGCCGAGCGCGGGCTCGAACGCGCCGGCCACCAGGTCGTCGGCGGAACCCAGCTCGTCGCGGAACGCCTCGATCGCCTCGTCGGTCCGACGGCGGGTCTCGTCGTAGCCCGTCACCATGGCGCCGATCTGGTCCTCGGACCCGATCAGCTCGACGGCAGGCCAGGTCCGCTCGTTCTGCAACGACGAGATGAGACCCGAGGGGCCGATCGTCGAGCGCGCCAGGTCTGTCTGACGGCGCACCTCTCGCACCTCGCCGGCCGTCTGGGAGACCTCGACGACGCTGACCGCGGCCAGGGCGGCGAGGGGGAGGGCCAGGGCGCTGGCGAGCTTCAGACGGATGGGTATGCGGCGCACGTCGCCCCTCCGTTGCGTGTGCCTGTCCGCCGGCGCGACCACCGGCAACCACGGCGCCCCCGGCACCGCGGGACAGACCCCGGCCGCACCTCCCCCGACGCTCGCCACGCAACCTGACGGTGCGTCAGTGCCCTTCTACGCTCCGTCGGCGTCTCTGGTCAAGTCACATTGCCCATCGACGGCCCCGAGCGAGCGCTGACCACCCACGTCGGCGCGGAGACCACGCTGTGCAACGTGATGGAAACGGCTGTCACCTCATCGTAAGATCCCGCCTGGACGGGATTCGACATCACGGGCTGGCAGGTGACTGGGGACGCTGGCGCCCTCGGCGCGCGGCCGGCGGCCAACGTTGGCAACTGGGGGAATCCTGCATGACCGACCGTTCCGTCGACGAACGACGTCCCTCGGGCGAACCACCGCCAAACGGGCCACCTCCACCACCGCCCCCCTTCCGCCCCACCCGGCTGGCCGCCCGCTCGCGGCCCACCTCGC
The DNA here is from genome assembly GCA_035296625.1 of Acidimicrobiales bacterium. Taxonomy (GTDB): domain Bacteria; phylum Actinomycetota; class Acidimicrobiia; order Acidimicrobiales; family VFJN01; genus DATCLS01. The sequence goes on from DATHAO010000039.1 coordinate 7,926, forward strand.
GCGCCCTGACATCCCCGGCGCCCGTGGGCCCACCGGCCACCGCCGTGGGCTCACCGCGCGTCGCCGTAGGCCCACCGGCCGTCGCGGTGCGCCCACCGCCCGCCGGCGGCCCGGCCGAGCCGGCTGATCCGGATCCCTACCGCCTGCGCCGGCGGGCGCTCGTGGGCGGGCTGGCCGGCACCGGCCTGGCGGCCGCCGTGCTGCTCAAGCTGCGCGGTGGGTCGTCGACCGACGTGGTCACGCCCCCGCCGCCCGACCCGGTCGAGCGCGCCGCAGCCGTCCGGGCCAGGGACGCCGGCGGCTTCGCCAGCCGCGACGAGAGCTTCGCCCGCTCGGTCGGCGAGCCGGCCACGCCCCCACCGTCGGCTGCGCCCTCCACCCTGTTCCCCACCGCCGGTGCGGCGGCGGCGAACACGCGCGTCACGGTGCCCACGATCCTCGCCACCGACGACCCCGCGATGCACCTGCTGCGCCGCATGGCGTTCGGCCCGACGCAGGCCATGGTCGACGAGGTCCACGCCAAGGGGATCGACGCCTGGCTGGCCGAGCAGCTCGACCCCGGCTCGATCCCCGACGGCGAGGCCGAGGGCGTCGCCGGCCTGTTCCCCCTAGCCACCATGGCCCCGTCCCAGATCCGTGGCTCGATGGAGCGGTTCAGCTGGGACGCCATGATGCAGTTCGGCCAGGCCACCATGGCCCGTCAGATCTGGTCCCAGCGCCAGTTGTTCGAGGTCATGGTCGACTTCTGGGCCGACCACGTGCACGTCGCCACGCCGGGCGAGGGCGGCTGGGACGTGGGCCCGTCGTTCCACAACGACGTCATCCGCCGGCACGCACTCGGGTCCTTCACCGACATGCTGCTGGCGGCCACCCGCCACCCGGCGATGCTGCGCTACCTCACCAACGACGACAACCACAAGGACTCGGTCAACGAGAACCTCGGCCGCGAGCTGCTCGAGCTGCACACGGTCGGCGTGGCGTCGGGCTACACCGAGGACGACGTGCGCAACAGCGCCTACATCCTCACGGGGCGGACTGTCGCCGGCGAGATGGACGAGCGCGGCGAGGAGGGCACGTTCGTCTGGGACCCCGACAGCCACTGGACCGGGGCCGTCCGGGTCCTCGACTTCACCCACGACAACGCCAGCGCCGACGGGGGCCTCGACGTGGGCGACGCCTACGTCCGCTACCTGGCGGCGCACCCGTCCACCGCCCGGACGATCGGCCGCAAGCTCGCCGTGCGCTTCGTCGCCGACGACCCACCCAAGGCGCTGGTCGACCGGCTCGCGCAGGCCTTCGTCGACTCCGGCACGCAGATCACGCCCGTGCTCGACGTGATGCTGCGCTCGGGCGAGTTCTGGGCGGCGGTGGGCCAGAAGGTCAAGCGCCCGCTCGAGAACCTCGTCTCCAGCGTGCGCGTGCTCGGCGTCCGCCCGGGAGGCGACACGAAGAAGGTCGTCGAGAACCTCTACTGGTCGGCCGGGCAGATGGGCCACCGGCCTCTCGCATGGCCGGCGCCCAACGGGTACCCCGACGTGCACGCGGCGTGGCGCTCCGCCAACGGCCTGCTCGAGGTGTGGAACGCCCACCGCGGCCTGGTGCAGGGGTGGAACGAGGGCCTCACCTACACCGCACCCGACCAGCTCATCGGCGACAGGCCCCGTGGCACCGTCGGCGAGTACGTCGACAGCCTGTGCCTGCGGCTGTGCTTCCAGACCTTCCAGGGCGCCCACCGCGACGCCCTGATCGCCTTCACCGGGGCGGGCGCCGACACGCCCACCGCCGACACCGACCTTGCTGCGAGCGTCCACCACCTGGCGCCGCTCGTGCTCGACGCCCCCTACTTCGCGCTGCGGTGAGGTGACCGGACCCGTGAACGACATGCCTCCCTCCGTGTCCCGGGACGAGACCACGGCAACTCCGCTGCACCCCGAGTGCCCCGACATCGTCCGCCTCGGCCCGAACCCGCTGGAGGCCACGCTGCGGGCCACGGCGGAGCGAGTGGCGGGCGACCGCCACGCCCGCACAGAGGCCTGGAGCCACGGCTTCACCCGCCGCAGGTTCCTCGCCGGCGCCGGCACGGCGGGCCTGGCCAGCCTCGCCAGCCAGCTCGTCACCACCCGGGCGTCGTTCGGCGCCGGCAGCGAGACCGGCACGCTCATCGTGATCTTCCTCCGGGGAGGCGCCGACGGTCTGTCGATCGTCGTGCCGGCCGACGACCCGCAGCTGCGCGACGCCCGGCCCGACATCGCCATCCCGGGCAACCGGCTGCTGCCGCTCGACCGCGGCTTCGGCCTCCACCCGGCGCTCGCCCCGTTGCAGCCGCTATGGCAGCGCGGCCAGCTCACGGCCGTGCCGGCGGTGTCGACGCCCGAGATCTCGCGCAGCCACTTCCAGGCGCAGGACTGCCTCGAGCGGGGCGGCTCGGCCACAGGCGCGATCGAGGGCTGGCTCGACCGCGTGCTGCAGAAGTTGGGACCGGGCACGACGTTCCGGGCCGTGAGCCAGGGGGCCACGCTGGCCCGGTCGATGGCCGGCCAGCAGCCGTCGCTCACGCTCAGCAGCGCCGACGCCTTCCAGCTCGCCGGGTGGGAGGGCGTGCACGACAAGACAGTGGCCGCCCTCACCGCCCTCTACACCGGATTCGACCACCCCCTCGCGGGGGCGGTCGCCACCACGTTCACCGCGCTGGACGCGGGCGAGCGGCTCAACGCCACCGAGTACCAGCCGGCCGTGCCGTACCCGGACAACGACTTCGCCAAGGGGCTGTTCGAGCTGGCCCGGCTGATCAAGGGTGATGTGGGCCTGCGTGTGGCGACGATCGACCTCGGCGGATGGGACCACCACTCGTGGCTCGGCAACGTCGACGACGGCGAGATGAAGCGCATGCTCACCACGCTCGGCGAGTCGCTCGGGGCGTTCACCACCGACCTCGGCGACCGCCTGGACGACACGACGATCGTGGCGATGACCGAGTTCGGCCGGCGCGTCGAGCAGAACGCCAGCCGGGGTGCCGACCACGGCCACGGCTCGACCGTGCTGCTGATCGGTGGGAGGGTGGCCGGCGGCACGGTCGCCGGCAACTGGCAGGGCCTCGTCCCCGAGGTCCGCGACCAGGGCGACGTACCGGGCTCGAACGACTTCCGCAACGTGCTCGGCGAGGTCGTCAACGTGCGCCTCGGCCTCAGCTACGGCGACCTCGGCACGGTGTTTCCCGGCCACCCGGTCGAGCCTGTGGGCTGCATGCGCTGAGCGCTGGCCTACTCCCCCGTGGGACCGTCGAAGCGCGGGTCCCGCTTCTCCCGGTGGGAGGCCAGACCTTCGCGGGCGTCGGGGCCGCCGAAGCCGAAGAACTCGTACGCCAGCGAGGCGTCGAGCACGGCCGACTGCGACCGGTACCAGTTGTTCAGCGCCTGCTTGGTCCAGCGGATGGCCGCCTGCGCGCCGCCGCTGAGCTGGGTGGCGACCGCGAGGGCCCGGTCCTGCACCTGGTCGTCGTCGACGCAGAGGGACACGAGCCCGATGCGCTCCGCCTCCTCGCCGCGCAGCTCGTCGCAGGTGAGCAGGTAGTACTTGGCCTTCGCCATCCCGCACAGGAGCGGCCAGCAGATGGCGGCGTGGTCGCCGGCGGCGACGCCGAGGCGGGTGTGGCCATCGATGATGCGGGCCGAGCGCCCGACGACCGACACGTCGGCGAGGAGGCCGGCCACGAGCCCGGCGCCCACGGCCGGGCCGTGGATGGCCGACACGATCGGCTTGGCGCAGTCGATGACGTTGAAGACCAGGTCGCGGGCCTCGCGCATCACGCGGGTACGCACCGCGTAGTCGGACGTGATCGAGTCGAGCAGGTCGAAGCTTCCGCCCGACGAGAACCCCTTGCCAGCGCCGCGGAGCAGCGCCACGTTCGTGTCGGGGTCGCGGTCGACCGCCCGCCAGACGTCCGCGAGCTCGCGATGCACATCGTGGTCGACGGCGTTCAGCCCCGGACCGTCCAACGTGATCCGCAGGACGCCTTCGGCGGGGCGGTCGAACCGCAGGTGCGGGAACTCGTCGTAGCGATCGGTCACGCATCCCTCCTCGGGCATCGTCGCCGCCGACGGTACCCGGCGGGCCGGCGGGCCAGCCGGCCCGGCGGACTTGTTGACGCGTGTGCCGTGCAACTCCTACGTTGCTGACGGTGTGCCGCTGAGGGCGGCACCTGTCGCGACCAACGGCCGAGGCTGGGGGGACACATGATGAGCACGAACGCGCCCGGAGCCCTGCCGACGCGGTGGCGGCGCCTGCTGACGCTGGCTGCCGTGGCCGCCGTGCTGGTGGGAGCGGCCGCCTGCTCGCCGTTCCCCAGCGTCGGCAGGAACTTCGGCGACCCGGGCCCCTATGCCGTGACCGTCCAGCAGGACACCGCCCACACCTACTACTCCCCCACCGACCTGGCCCCGGGCGGCGCCAGGCACCCGGTGATCCTGTGGGGCAACGGCACGTTCCTGAACCCGTCACACTACGACGCGCTACTCCGCCACTTCGCCTCGCACGGCTTCATCGTCGCCGCCGCCAACACCTCGAACGCCGGCAGCGGGCAGGAGATGCTCACCGGACTCGACAACCTGACGACGTTCGACAGCCAGGCCGGCAACCGCTTCGAGGGCAAGGTCGACCTGACCCGCGTGGCCACGATGGGCCACTCGCAGGGCGGCGGGGGCGCCATCGAGGCGGCCGCCGACCCCCGGGTCGACACGACCGTGGCGATCGAGCCGTTCCTCGGCACCGTCTCGGGCCTGCACGGCCCCACGTTCTTCATGGCCGGCGAGAACGACACGACGATCTTGCCGTCGACGGTCTACTCGAAGTACACCTCGGCCACCGTCCCGGCCGCGTACGGCGAGCTGGCGGGGGCCGACCACCTCCAGCCGATCGTGAACGGCAATGGGTTCCGGGCCCCGGCCACCGCGTGGGTCCGCTGGCAGCTCATGGGCGACGGCGTGGCCCGCGAGCAGTTCATCGGGGCCTGCGCGTACTGCTCGTCGAGCGTCTGGAGCGCGTACGAGACGAACGCCCAGCTACGGGCGCTGTAGCCTGCGGCGGTCCGGGCGCGGGCTACGCCGGGATCACCGCGTCCCGCCACGCCGTGTGCGACCACGCCGCCCATCTGGGTCGACCTCGATCTGCCGCTCTGAACCGGGCCAAGCCCCCGGGGGCGTGCCGGCTCAGGACAGGTCGGCCAGCCGGTCGACCGCGGGGGCGGCGACGGACTCGACCCACTCGGCGGCGCGCACCCGCAGCGGCGGCATCACCATGACGCCGGTGACGCCGACCTTGGCGTAGCCGGCCATCTCCTCGGCGAACGCGTCGACGTCGCCGGGCCGCTCGAGGCCTCGCCCGAGGATCGTGCGGGTGATCTCGGCGTCGTCGCGCCCGGCGTCCTCGCAGTGGCGCCGCAGCACGTCGATCTTGTCGGCCACCTCGGCGGGCGTCGTGGCGAAAAGGTTGCAGGCGTCCGCGTACCGGGCGACGAGCCGCAGCGTCTTCCTCTCGCCCCCGCCGCCGATGAGGATGGGCGGCCGGGGACGGCTGAGCGGCGCCGGCGAGCACAGCGTCTCGGCCAGCTGGTAGTGGCGGCCCTCGTAGGGAGCGACGGTCGCGGGGTCCCAGGTCTGCAGGCAGATCTGCAGCGTCTCCTCGAGGCGCTCGAACCGCTCGGACAGCGGCGGGAACGGCACGCCGAGGCCCCGGTGCTCGCGCTCGTACCAGGCGGCGCCGATGCCGAGCTGCCCGCGGCCGCCCGAGAGCACGTCGAGGGTGGCCACGATCTTGGCGAGCAACCCGGGGTGCCGGTAGGTGACCCCGGTGACGAGCAGGCCCAGCTGGACGGTGGAGGTGTGGGCGGCCAGGAACCCGAGGGTCGTGTAGCCCTCGAGCATGGGGTCCTCGGCCGGGGCCATGGCGTCCATCTGGAAGTAGTGGTCCATCACCGACAGCCATCGGGCGCCGGCGGCCTCGGCGGCAGCGCCCACGCGGGCCAGCTCCGGGGCGATGGCGGTGGCTCCGTCCGGACCGTCGAACGCGGTGACGTGGATGCCGATCTGCACGAAAGGTCTCCTCGGGGTCGATGTCGCCCCGGACCGTATGTCTTCGAGCGCGCTCGAGGTCAAGGCCCCCGCGAGGGCCGCTGCCGGCGTTCCTCACCGGCGATCCGCCCGAGCTCGTCGGCTGAGGCGCGTTCAAGGGGTCGCCGGCAGGTCGTCTGGCGCTACCGGCTGCCGCGGCCGCGGACCGGCTGAGCGCCGGCATCGGCCCGCCGGGCCCGCCGGCGCGGCGGCCGGCCGGGACGGCGAGCCCGGGACGGCGGACGCCGCGCGGCTCAGGGCTGCGCCCTGGCCGCAGCCGTGGCCGAGCGGCGGATGCGCGGCTCAGAGCTGCGCCGTGGCCGCAGCCGTGGCCAGCGGCGCCGCGCCGACGGCGCCAGCGCCGGAGATGCCGCGTCGTTCGCCCTCTCGTCCGTCCGGCGGTCGACGCGGCCCGTGAGCTGTCCACGGACGCTCCTCAGGTATCGAGGAGGGCGGCGACCCGGGTGAGCGTCGTGCGGAGGTTCTCCTCGACCACTAGGTCGAACGCCTCGGGCATGGCGAGCCACCGCAGCCGGGCTGTGGCCGTCTCGGGCGTGACCTCGTCGGGGCGGGCGGTGGCGAGCACGAAGCGCAGGTCGGCGTGCTCGTGGGCGGGCTCGGTCGCCGAGGCCGGGACCGGCACGACCACCACGTGCACGAGCCCCGGTCGCACGCGGTCGGGCCAGGGCACCAGGTCGCCCAGGCCCGTCTCCTCCTCGGCCTCGCGCCGGGCGATGGCCAGCGGGTCCGTTTCGCCCGCGTCGGCGTGGCCACCGACCTGCAGCCAGCTACCCATGCGGTCGTGCCAGCGCAGCAGCACCCGCCGCGTCGGCGGGTGGACGACGATCGCCGACCCTGTCACGTGCAGCGGCCGGGTGCGCGACCACGGGTCGCCCGACGCCACTGCGGCCCGGATGCGGGCCACGTCCGCGGCCTCGGCGCCGGGGGTGGGCGTGTGGGCGTCGAGGATGTCCCCGAGCGCCGTGCAGGCCGGGTCGAGCGCACCCATGCCCTCGAGCGTACGGCCGCCGCCCGCCGCGCCCGGCAGCGGTCGGGCGGCTGGCCGACCCGGAGCGGGCGGCGGTCAGGCCGGCGGGCGATCGACGCCCAGCCGGGCGTACCCCTGTTCCACGTCGTGGACGTGGTGGATGGGGTCGTGGACGAGGTAGCGACCGAACGTGTCGATCGTGAAGTGGGCGCCGTCGCTGCGCGTCCCCGTGCGGGCCCAGGCGTCGCCCTGCACGCCCGCGAAGTGGGCGGCGAGGCGGGCGCCGGCCTCCTCGATGTCGCCGGCCACCGTGGCCGGGTCCTGCTCGGCGTAGCGCTCGTCGACGGCAGCGGCGTCCTGGTCCCAGTTGGGGAACGCCGGGTCATGCTCGGCGAGCATGAGCGCCAGGCGCTCGTCGTAGAGCCGCAGCACGTCGCGGACATGGCAGGCGTACTCGAGTGCCGACCACCGGTCCGAGGCCGGCCGCCGGGCCACCATCGCCCCGTCGGGCCCGGTCAGCAGGGGCCGCCAGACCGCGACGTTCTCGTCGATGAGCCGCGCCACCTCGCCGGCCGGGAGCGTCGACGCGTCGAAGCCGCACTCCTCGCAGCGCCGGTCGAGCACCCAGGTCCAGTCCTTCGTGTCCGGAACGATCGCCATGGCCCGACCCCACCACACCGGGCACCATCCCGCCGCCCCCGAAACTGCCTGGCGTCGACACGTTCCTGCCGGCACGGGAGCCGGCCTTCCGCCCCAGGGCGCGGCGCCGCATCAGCCGCAGTCGGTGCCGGGCGGGGGCTCGCCGACGGCGTAGCCGATCGCCGGCTCCCCGACCGGCGGCTGGGTGGCGGCCGCGTCCGGCACCGCCGTGGTGGCGCTCGTGGCGGCGGACGCCGACTCGCCGTCCGGCACGGGCCCGGGCGGGACGACGACCTCATCGGCCGGCGTCGCCTCCTGGTGCACCCCGGCGAAGTCGGCCCCCGTCACGAGCGAGACCGAGCCGGGTTCGAGCGTGTCGTCGACCTCGAACGCGACGGGGCCGGTCACGTGCCGGGCGACGCGCTGGGCGTACTGCTCCTCGCCGGCCCGATGCAGCACGGTCGTCTGCGCCCGCGGCCGAGGCTCGGGGGCGTCGCCCGTCCCCACGACCTCGAAGCCGATCGCGGTCAGTGAGGTCGCGACCTCGCTCGCCTGGCCCTGCTGGCCGCTGCCGTTCAGCACGGTGACCGCCACGAGCGACGGGCTGATGTCGCCCGGTTCGAGGCCCCGGAACAGGTTTAGGACCGGCTCGGCGGCACGCATGTCGGGCGACACGGTGGCGCCGTCGCCGTTCTCGACGATCGGAAGCGAGAACGTCTGGAGGTTCGCCGGGTCGAAGTCCTCGAAGCGGCCGGCGAGGTCGCGGATGTCGCCGACGCCCATCTGGTTGTCGAGACCCACGGTGTCGACGGCGATGTCGACGAGGCCGTTCAGCTCGAGCGGATTCGACACCTTGCCCGACGCCCGCGACAGCGCCTCCCGCATGAAGATCTGCTGGCGGGTGATGCGCCCGAGGTCGCCGGTGGGGTCGGCTTCCCAGTCGCCGTCCTCGGTCATGTACTGCAGGTGCCGCGACCGCACGAACAGCAGCGCCTGGTTGCCGTCGAGCGTCACGCAGCCGAGCCGGTCCTGGAACAGGCCCGACTCGCGATCGCGCACCGCCGCCTGGAAGAAAAGCGGCACGCCGCCGACCGAGTCGACGAGCCGGGAGAACCCCTGGAAGTCGATCTCGACGTAGTGGTTGACCGGGATGCCGAAGTTCTCGGTGATCGTGTCGATCAGGTGCTGGCGCCCCTCCTCGGGGGTGCCCAGCGAGTAGGCCGAGTTGATGCGGGCCTCCTCGCCGGTGCCGGCGATCGGCACGACGAGGTCGCGGGGCAGCGACAGCACGACCGCGGACTCCTGCGCCGGGTCGATGCGCACGACCATGATCGTGTCGCTGCGGCGGCCCTCGACCGACCCGTCGGTCCGCATGTCGCTGCCGACCACGAGGTAGTTCTCGGGGTCGCCGGGCGGGGCCTCGTCGACGTCGACGTCGTGGCGCTCGATGCTGTTGTACTTGGCGAGCGTGTAGCCGACGAGCGACGCGACGGCCACGAGTACGACGGCCGCCACGCCGCCGAGCGCGAGGAACGTGCGCTGCTTCCGCGAACGGCGCCGCCTCGGGGGGAGCGGCCCGTCGGCGTAGGGGGGCAGAGACCGGGACATGCCTGGCCCGACCCTAGTTGTCCGCCGTCATCGCCCCGGGCCGGCCCGTCGATGGGTGCTCGCCCGGGGACCGGGAGTAGCTTTCGGTCATGTCCGTCACCAGTCCCGAGGCACCGGCCACGCCCCGCGAGCGGTGGGCGGCGCAGTGGAAGGAGCTGTACTCCGAGGTCGTGCAGAGCGGGCTCTGCACCGGGTGCGCCGGCTGCGTCATCGCGTGCCCCCACGACGTCATCGGCTACACCCACGAGCCCGGCGCCTACAAGCCGTTCCACCTCGAGGACGAGCTGGGCCCCGACAACTGCATCCACGGCGAAAAGGGATGCACGAGCTGCACCCGGGCGTGCCCGCGGTTCCGGTCGTGGGAGCCGCAGGCCGACGAGCACCTCTTCGCCCGCACCCGCCGGCCCGACGAGCTGGCCGGCGTCTACCAGGACATCATGCTGACCCGGGCAAGCGACGAGATGGTCCACCGCATGGGCCAGGACGGCGGGCTCGTCTCGGCCCTGCTCATCTGGGCCATGGAGAACGACTACATCGACGCCGCGCTCGTCTCGTACCTCGAGGGCGACGGCACGTCGTGGAAGGCCCGGCCCGGCGTGGCCGCCTCGAAGGAGGAGGTGCTCGCCTCGGCCGGGAGCCGCTACACCTACTCGGCCAACACGCTGGCCCTGAAGGAAGCGGAGGAGCGCGGCCACAGCCGCCTCGCGCTGGTCGGCATGTCCTGCCAGTCGTCGGTGCCGCCCATCATGTGGGCGCGCAAGGTCGGCAAGGTGTCGAAGCCGTTCCTCTTCAACATCGGCCTCCTCTGCTCGAAGACGTTCGACGACTCGATCTTCGACGAGCTGTTCGAGACGAAGTACGACCTGCACAAGGCCGACATCGTGAAGATGAACATCAAGGGGGTGTTCCAGGTCTGGATGCGCGACGGCACCTACCGCGAGATCCCGTTGAAGGAGTGCCACGCGTGGACCCGCGACGGGTGCACCCGCTGCCCCGACTTCGCCGCCGAGCACGCCGACATCTCCACCGGTGGCATCGGCAAGGACAACGACTGGACGCTCACGATCGTCCGCACCGACCTGGGCCGCGAGATCATCAGCCGGATGATCGCCGACGGGTCGATCATCGCCCGCCCGGGCGACGAGGACCCGGGCGCCGTCGCACTCATGAACAAGCTGGCGGCCAAGAGCCGCGAGCGCTGGCCGGCCTTCGCGGTGGCCGATCCCCGGCTGCCCGCCAAGGCGGGCGCGGCTGCCACCGCCGGGTGACGTCGGCCCGGAGCGACACGGGCCGTCGGTGGCGAAGGGATCGCCGACCCGGCGCTCGAACTCGCGCGCCACGCGGCCGGGGTCGGTGCTGGCACGCCGGGTGGCCGCCTCACCGATCAGGATCTCGCCGTCGTCGCGCAGGAGATCACCGACGGCACGGAGGCCGTGCGGTTACCGAGGGTCGGCGCCTCGACCGTGCTCCCCGCGCTCGATGGCCGCTGCGGTGTAGGTCGTACCGAGGTCGATGCCGAGGTAGTAGGCCATCCCTGCTCCTTGGCCCCGAGCGCGCCCGCGGCCACCGTGTTCGTCACGGGGACGGCCTCGCACCACCCTGCGGGCGCGATCGAGGCCGACGCTACCTCGTCACCCGCCAGCGCCATGCGGCGCACCGGGGGTGACCGGCTCGCCGGCCGGGGGCAGCCCGGCGAGGGCGCGCGCGCGGCCGAGCACGGCGTCGAACATGGCCTCGGTGAGCTTGCCGGTGAAGGTGTTCTGCTGGCTGACGTGGTAGCTGCACACGATCGACCGGCCGTCCGGCAGGGCCACCTCGGCCGCGTGGCCGAACGGCGGCCGCGGGCGCACGCCGAGGATGGTGCAGAGGGCCTGGTAGGCGAACGACCCGAGCGGCACGAACACGGACACGTCCGAGAGCAGGGCCAGCTCGCGCTCCATCCACGGCCGGCAGCGGTCGCGCTCGGCGGGCGTGGGCTTGTTGGCGGGCGGGGCGCAGCGGACCGGTGCGGTGATCCACGCCCCGGTGAGGGCGAGGCCGTCGTCGCGGCGCACCGAGGTCGGCTGGTTGGCGAAGCCGTTGCGCCACAGGGCGGCGTAGAGGAAGTCGCCCGAGCGGTCGCCCGTGAACATGCGGCCGGTGCGGTTGCCACCGTGGGCGGCGGGCGCGAGGCCCACGATGCAGACCCGGGCGTGCGGGTCGCCGAAGCCCGGAACGGGCCGGCCCCAGTAGGGCTCGTCGCGGAAGGCGGCTCGCCGCTCGGAGGCCACCTGCTCGCGCCAGGCGACGAGGCGGGGGCAGGCCCGGCACGCCGTGACCTCGGCCTCGAGGGCGGCGACGACATCCACGGGGCCGACGATAGGTTGATCCGGTGCCCCGAGCCGACAGCACCACCGGCACGCGGCCCGACAACAAGGCCGCGCAGCGACCGCAGCCGCCCCCCGCCACCGTCGTCCTGCTGGTCCGCCACGGCACCACGACGACGACGGGCAAGGAATTGCCGGGCCGGGCGCCCGGCCTGCACCTGGCCGAGTCCGGCGTGCGCCAGGCCGAGGACGTCGCCGCCCGCATCGTGCGGGTCACGTCCCGTCCCGACGGGTCCGACGCGGCCACGGCGGACCCGTCGCCCGAGCCGCCCGTGCCGGCCCCTGAGCCCGGTGCCGGCGGCCCGACGGCGGGCGGCGCTGCGGCGTCCGGGAACGGGTCTTGGGACGGTGACGGCCATGCCGAGGGCATGGCGGAGCCGGCGCCGAGCGGTCCTCGGGGCGTCGCCGCGGTGTATGCATCGCCGCTCGACCGCACGCGCGAGACGGCGGCGTCGATCGCAGCGGCCGTGGGGCGCGAGGTGCTGGTCGACGACGACCTGATCGAGCTCGACGTCGGCGACTGGACGGGCATGGCCCTGTCCGAGGCGCGCGAGAAGCCCGAGTGGAAGACGATCCAGCGCTATCCGAGCGGGTTCACGTTCCCGGGGGGCGAGTCCTTCGTGGCCATGCAGGCCCGCATGATCACCACGCTCGAGAAGCTGCGCCGCCGGCACCCCGGTGAGACCGTGGTCGCCGTGTCGCACGCCGATCCCATCCGGGCCGTCGTCGCCCACGCCATGGGCACCCACCTCGACATGCTCCAGCGGGTCGTCGTGTCGCCCTGCTCGCTCACCGCCATCGCCCTGGGCGAGACCGGCCCGGTCGTGCTCACGGTCAACGCCACCGGCGATCCCGGCGGGCTGGTGCCGTCGTGAACGTCGGCGACAGCTTCGACTTCCCCGAGGCGGAGGTGTTCTGGCCCGGGGCCGAGGGCCCTCCCGGCCAGCGCGTGTTCTTCCTGGCCGGCGGCGTCGAGGACGACCTCGTCTACCTGCGTTGCGAGAAGCAACAGGTGGCGGCGCTCGGCGAGTACCTGCTCGCCCTGCTCGACGACCTCTCCCCCGGCGTCGAGCCGGCAAAGCCGCTCGGCACCGTCACGCCGCTGCCGTTCCATTGGGACGTCGGTGAGATCGGCGTGGCCTACGACGAACCCGGCGACCGCATCGTGGTCGTCCTCAAGGAGCTGGTGGGCGACGACGACAAGCCCGCCACGGCCCGGTTCTGCTTCACCCGCGCCCGGGCCGCCGCGTTCGCGCACTTCGCCATCGACCTCGTGTCCCAGGGCCGCCCTGACTGCCGCTTCTGCGGCCTTCCCATGGACACCGAGGGCCACGTGTGTCCGCGGATGAACTGAGCCAGCGCAGCGCGCTCGACGGCGCCGACGACACGCCGGGCCTCGACCGCGACGACGTGCTCGGTCTGCTGCGCGAGGGCGAGGTCACGGTGCTCGGGCGCATGCCGTGGAGCTCGAACACGACGCTGCTCGTGGCCGTGTGCCGCGACGACCGGCGCCTCCGGGCGGTCTACAAGCCCCGGCGGGGCGAGCGACCGCTGTGGGACTTCCCCGCCGGGCTCGACCGGCGCGAGGTCGCGGCGTACGAGCTGTCGGACTGGCTGGGGTGGGACCTCGTTCCCGAGACCGTGCTGCGCCGCGACGGCCTGCCCTTCGGGGCCGGCTCGCTGCAGCGGTTCGTGCCCTTCGACGCGCAACAGCACTACTTCACCCTCGTCGAGCAGGAGCGCCACCGGGCGGCGCTGCGGTCGATATGCGCGTTCGACCTGGTGGCCAACAGCGCCGACCGCAAGGGCGGCCACTGTCTCGCCGGTGCGGACGGGCGCCTCTACGGGGTCGACAACGGCCTCACGTTCCACTGCGAGCTCAAGCTGCGCACGGTGATCTGGGACTTCGGTGGCGAGCGGCTGCCGGCGCCTCTGCTCGCCGACCTCGCCCGCCTCAACGAGGCCGGTCCGCCGCCGGCGCTCGACGAGCTGCTGAGTGACGGCGAGCGGCGGGCGCTGGCGAGGCGCACGGCCTCCGTGGTGGCCGGCGGCGTGTTTCCCGTCGACGACACCGGCCGCCACTACCCCTGGCCGCTCGTCTGAGGCGGACGGCCGCGCGTCGTGGACCGGCTCGAACGGCTCGCCGACCAGGGCGACCTCGACGAGCTGCTCCGCGAGGTGGACCGGCTCGTCGAGCGCCGGGCCTGGGACGATCTCGCGCGGCTGCGGCGCCTGAGCCGGGCCGCGCTCGACCGGGGCCACCAGCTGTGGCCGGTCGCCAGCCACGTCGAGCACCGGCTGGCGCTGGAGGCACCGGGACGGTGGGCGGCCGCCGTGCTGGTCCCGTCCGCTGGGCACCTCGGCGTCGGTCCCGTGTCGGAGGTGGCGGCCTCGACCCACACGTGGACCGAGCTCGCGCCGCATGCCCCGCCCACGCCGGTGGCGGCGCTCGCCGCCCACGAGCGGGTGGTGCGGGGAGAGCCGGTCGATGCGGCGAGCGTGGCAGTCCCCGTGCTCGACCTGCCGCTGTGCCCGTGCCCGTGGGAGCCCCGCTACCCGGTCGCCACCTACGGCCCCCACGCCGTCGAGGCCCCGCGCCCGGCGCTGCCCGACATGCACCGCGTCCCGCTGCCGTTGCCGTCGACCGCGCCGTCGCGGGGCCCCGGTGCGGCGGAGGCCCTGCTCGACGTCGTGCGGGGGTGGACCACCGGGTCGAACGGCCGGGCCGACGCCGTGGGCATCGAGGGCGGGGCGGCCGAGGCCGCCGCCGCGCTCGGCGCCCCGGCGCTGCGCCTCGGGGCCCTCGCGCCGGCCGAGGCCCTGGCGTTGCTGGCGTGGGCGGCCGCGTCGGGCGGGGCGCACGGCCGCCGTCGGGGCGGGGCCCGGGGACGGTTCGACGCCTGGTGGGCCGCCGCCGCGCTCACCGGCCTCGACGACGACTGGCCGCCCGACACCGACGAGCTGGGGGAGGCGATCGACGAGCTGCGCTGGTGGTGGTGGGACGCCGCCGAGCCGGACACGGGTTGGACGCTGCGGATCGCCGTCGAGGACCCGGTCGACGGTCTCGCCTGGGCCCTGACCGCAGTCGACACCGCCTAGGCCGCCAGCGGCCCCGGCACCGACGGGGCGATCAGGCCGGGATCTCGAGCGCCTCGCGCTGGGCCAGCCACTGCTCGAACTGCGGCACGGCCAGCGGTGGGCACACGTAGAACCCTTGGGCCAGGTCGCAGCCCAGCGTGGCGAGCATCTCGAGACCGGCGCTCGACTCGACGCCCTCGGCCACCGTGGTGAGGCCGAGGTCGCGTCCGAGGGCCAGGACCGAGCGGGCGATAGCCCTGTCGCTCTCCTCGTGGGTCATGCGGGCGATGAAGGACTTGTCGATCTTGATCTCGCCGATCGGCAGCCGGCGCAGGTGGGCGAGGGACGAGTAGCCGGTGCCGAAATCGTCGCACGACAGGCAGACACCGAGGTCGTCTAAGCCCTCGAGCACGGTGACCGACCGCTGCGACTCGCTCATCACCATGCTCTCGGTCAGCTCGAGCGTGAGGGCCTCGGCCGGGACGCCCACGCTCTCGAGCAGTGAGGCCACGTCGTCGACCAGGTTGAGGTCGAGCAGGTTGCGGGCCGAGAGGTTGACCGCCACCGACATGTCGAGCCCGCGGTCACGCCACGACCGGCACTCGGTCAGCGACCGCCGCATCACGACCATCGTCAGGTTGCGGATGTCGCCGGTGTGCTCGGCGACGGCGATGAACTCGGCGGGCCGGACCCGCCCGAGGCGCGGG
The DNA here is from genome assembly GCA_035296625.1 of Acidimicrobiales bacterium. Classification (GTDB taxonomy): domain Bacteria; phylum Actinomycetota; class Acidimicrobiia; order Acidimicrobiales; family VFJN01; genus DATCLS01. The sequence goes on from DATHAO010000039.1 coordinate 23,416, forward strand.
TGGTTCCAGCGCACGAGCGCCTCGGCGCCTCGCACGATGCCGGTGGTGACCTCGACCTTCGGTTGGAAGCAGACGTCGAGCTCGCTGCCCTCGAGCGCCTCGCGCAGCTCGGCGCCGAGCGCCAGCCGGCGCGGGGTCGCCGGGTCGTACACCGGGTCGTACAGCTCCCACCCGCTGCGGAGCCGGCGGGCCGTGTCCCGGGCGATGTGGGTGCGCTGCACGAGCGAGGGCACGTCGACGGCGTGCACCGGGTAGACGGCCACGCCGATGTTCACGCCGAGCGCCAGCAGCACGCCCTCGACCTGGAACGGCGGGTCGAACCCGGCGATCAACAGGCGGGCGGCGGCCTCGGCCTCGTCGACCGTGTCGAGGTCGCGGAGGATGGCGCCGAACTCGTTGGGACCGATGCGGCACAGCGTGGCGGAATCGGGCAGCAGGCCGCGGATGCGCTTGCACGCCTGCTTGAGCAGCTCGTCGGTGCTCTCGTGCCCGAAGGCGTCGCTGACCTGCGAGAACTCGTCGAGATCGATGACGAGCAGGCCGATGCGGTTGCGGACGCCGTCGATGCCCTCGACGGCCGCCTCCAACAGCTGGTTGAGCTGCACCCGGTTGGGCAGGTCCGTCAGCGAATCGTGGAGCAGCTGGTGCGCGCGGATGTCGGCGTCGCGCTGGAGGCGCAGGAACAGCACGCCGTTCTCGAGCGCCATCGAGGCGTGGGTGGCGAGCTCGCCCAGCAGCTCGGCCTGGTCGTCGCCGAAGCCGAACGACGACCGGTGCTCGGCCTGTGAAACGACGAGCGCGCCGCTGACGTCGCCGCCGGCGTTGGTGAGCGGGGCGGCCAGCGCCCGCCCGGACCGCAGCGCGGCGAGCCACTCAGGCGTGCCGACCGCATCGGGCACGAACGCGCGGGCGGCTCGCTCCGGCACGAGGGCGTCGAGTTCGGCCGTGAAGTCGTCGGGCGACACGGCAAACGTCTCGATCGTGTCGCCCGAGCACACGATGCGGCTGGCCTCGTCGGTCCCGGGTATGGGCGCGAGCAGCAGCGCGGCGTCGTCCGCCTGGAACAGGTTGCGGCTGCCCCGGAGGACCGAAGCGGCGATGTCGGCCAGGTCGACCGAGCGCACGACCGAGCCGGCGAAGGCGTGGAGGATCTCGAGGCGCCGGTGGCGCTCGGCGAGCCGGGTGTAGAGACGGTTGGACCAGACGCAGGCCACGACGACCGCCGCCACGAGCACACCGAGGTGGGGCACGCGCCAGACGAGCAGGGCGACGCCCACACCGATGGCCGCGTCGAGCACCGCGGCCCAGCTGCCGGACGTCACCATCTGGCGAATCGACTGCCGACCGGGCCACCCGCCCGCCACCACGACGAACACGACGGCGCCCACCGCGACGAGGTGCGAAGCCACGAGGCCGGCGAGCACGGCGGCCACGCCGCGCCACCCGATGGGCGAGGCGTCGCCGAGCGTCACCGCGAAGACGGCGACGGCCACGACCGTCTGCACGGCGGTGAGCCCCAGCTCGAACGCGACCTCGACGGGACGCCTGCGCATGACGAGCAGCACGGCCGCCACGGCGACCATGCGGGTGGCGACGAGCGACGCCGGGGCGGCGTAGACGAGGCCGATCACGAGCGGGACCTCGGAGAGGGCGAAGCCGTAGAACTGGGCTTGCCGGCGGACCACCCGGATCGCCAGCACCTCGCAGAGCGCGAACGCGGGCGCCAGCCAGTACGCCGGCACGTCGAGGGGGACGTCGGCGAATGAACCACTCTGTGTGAGCGCGAGGGCGACGACCGCTGCCCCGCCTACCCCCACCCAGAGGGCTCCAAAGATCACCCCGACATCAGTGCGGGGCGAGAGCTGCGCCGACAAATCCGCCTCCATGCCGCCGGAGAACCCCGCCAGGAGCACCCAACACCATCGCAGGGAACCCGGTCAAGGGATGAGGAGCAATTTCACTTGTTTCTCGCCGCAAGACCGACAATTGGAGGTGAACCCGGTTCGCGGTCAGCCCAAATCGTGCGAACTGCGTTCGCGCCGAGTTCATATCAACTGACCGGTCCGAGGACGCGGTCGAGGTATGGGTTGGCGAAGCGCCCCTCGGGGTCGAGGTCGCGCCGCACCTGCTGGAACGCGTTCCACTTTCGATAGCGGGTGGCAAGCGTCTCCGCGCGCTGGAAGTGCATCTTGCCCCAGTGAGGTCGGCCCTCGTAGTCGTCCATGATCCGCTCCACACCCGAGAAGTAGGCGTCGTACGGCGTGCCCTTATAGACGTGCACCGCGATGTATCCCGTTTCGCGCCCGTGGGCGGTGGACAACATGATGTCGTCCGATGCCGCCACCCTCACTTCGACCGGGAAGCTGATCGGCACGCCGATCTGGTCGACGAGCGCACGGACCCGGTTGAGCGCCTCGGGCAGTGCGGCACGCGGTACGGCGTACTCCATTTCCCAAAACCTCACGGAGCGTGGGCTCGTGAACACGCGATCCGACCTGTCGATGTAATCGAGCCGCCCGGTGGTCGGAATGATCTTGGCCAGCCGGGGAATGAGCGACGGGCGCCACCGCCCCGCCCGGCACAGGACGCCGAAGGCGGCGTTCTGCAGGACGATGTCGTCGACCCACTCGCGCACGGCGCCGCGGGCCCGGGCCGGCTCGTCGGTGCGGCGGTTGCGCTTCGTCAGGGCCCAGCGCGTGTGGGGCACCCAGTAGAACTCGAAGTGGTCGTTCTCGGCCACGAGGTCGTCTAGGTCGCGCAGCACGTCGTCGACCGGGATCGGCTCCTCGACGGCGTGCAGGCGGAAGGCCGGCGGACAGCGGAGCGTGACCGTCGAGACAAGCCCGAGCGCCCCGAGCCCGACCCCGGCGGCGGCGAAGAACTCGGGGTTCTCGTCGGCCGATAGGTCCAGCACCGAGCCGTCGGCCGTCACCAGTCGCATAGCGACGATCTGCGACGAGAGGTTGCCGAAGCGAAGACCCGTGCCGTGCGTGGCCGTCTGCGTGGCGCCCGAGACCGACTGACGATCGATGTCGCCCATGTTCTCGAGTGCCAGACCCCGGGCGTCGAGCTCGTCGGACAGGCGGTGCAGGGGGATGCCCGCCTCGACCGTCACGTGCCCCTTGGCTGGATCGTGGCGGAGCACCCGGCCGTAACCCGAGAGGTCGACGAGCACGCCGTCGGTGCAGGCGATGGAGGTGAACGAGTGACCGGCTCCCACGGCTTTCACCCGCTGCTCGCGGGCGGCGGCGGCCTTCACCAGATCGACCAGATGGGCCTCGGAGGTCGGGCGGGCGATCTCGGCAGGGGCGCAGGCCTGGTTGCCGCCCCAGTTCGTCCAGGTCGCGCGCGTGGCGAGGCTCATGGACGGACAGCGTACGGCCGCAGGCGCGGCGCCGCCTGCCCGGAGGACGGACCAGATCACCGTACCGTACGGTGCATTGGAAGGCCCGGGGCGGCTGGCCGGAGTGGCGCGCGACGGTGACCGTCACGCGGGCGGCTGAGGGCGACGCTCGAGGGGTAACCGCTGTCCCGTGAGGTGGAAGCGGACCCAGAGCACGCACGTCGACGACATGCGAGGCCGGCGCGGCGGCATGGCCCTGCCCGTCACGGCCGGCGGCGGTGTCATCGGCCTCGTCATCCTGTTGCTCACCACGATGCTCGGCGGGGGCGGTGGGGGCGGCGCCGGCGGCGGTCTCGGCGACATCCTGGGGCAGCTGCCGGGCGCGGCCCAGCAGCCCCAACCCGGCGAGGGCGGCCCGACCACCGAGGAGTCGGAGTTCGTGAACTTCCTCGCCGAGGACGTGCAGCAGGTGTGGGCGGCGAAGTTCGCCGAGGACGGCCGCGACTACACCTACGCCAGGCTCAACATGTTCAGTGGCCAGGTGGCAACGGCGTGCGGCAACGCCACAGCGGCCGTCGGACCCTTCTACTGCCCGGGTGACAGCGAGGTCTACATCGACCTCGACTTCTTCCGCGAGCTGCAGACCCGCTTCGACGCCCCCGGCGACTTCGCCCAGGCCTACGTGATCGCCCACGAGTTCGGCCACCACGTGCAGAACCTGCTCGGCACGAACGAGGAGGTGCGGCGCCGGCAGCAGGCCGCTGGCTCGGAGGAGGAGGCCAACCAGTGGTCTGTGCGCCTCGAGCTGCAGGCCGACTGCTACGCGGGCGTCTGGGCGCAGTCGGTCGAGGAGCGCGGCCGGCAGGAAGGCAGCGATGTCGCCCTCGAACAGGGCGACATCGAGGAGGGCCTCGCCGCCGCCGAGGCGGTGGGCGACGACCGGATCCAGTCGCAGGCGGGGGTCGAGGTCAACCCCGAGACGTGGACCCACGGCTCGTCGGCCCAGCGCCAGGAGTGGTTCGACCGGGGCTTCGACGCCGGGGACCCCAGCCGGTGCGACACCTTCAGCGAGTCGTCGCTCTGACCTGGCGGTCACGCCGCCACCCCCGGCGCCAGGCCGAGCAGCTCGGCGACGACCGCCACGACGTGGTCGCCGGGGACCCCAGCCGGTGCGACACCTTCAGCGAGTCGTCGCTCTGACCTCGCGGTCACGCCGCCACCCCCGGCGCCAGGCCGAGCAGCTCGGCGACGACCGCCACGACGTGATCAGGGCGCTCGACGACGTCCTCGTAGGTGACGCGCACGACGCGCCACCCGGCCGCCACGAGGCGGGCCTGTCGCTCGGCGTCGGCCTGACGCTGCCGCCGCGTGCTGTGGGTGGCGTGCCCGTCGACCTCGACGACCAGGCGGGCCTCCTCGTAGAGCAGGTCGACACGGGCCATGCCGCCGCCGTGGCGCAGGCGTGCCTGGCATCGCGGAGGGGGCAACCCGGCGTCGCGCAGGACGTCGAGCGTGCGCCGCTCGAGCCACGACTCCTCGTCGCGGCGCGGGCGGTCGGGCGGGACGACGGCAAGGATCCGAGCGACCCCCGGACGGCCGGGTCGACGCAGCTGCTCGAGCCGCCAGCGGAGGTAGGGCAGGCGGATGAGACCGTCGCGCGCCGCCTGGTCGACGATGTCCTCGATCTGGCGCCGGCCGAGCCGCGGCGCGACGTCGATCAACGTGCGGCTGGGCGTCGTGACCGGGATCGGCCCGTGGCGCCCGACGTCGACCGCCGTCAGGTCGCGTGACCGGTGGAGAGCCCCGGTGACGCCACGCGGGCGTCGGTCGTAGGCCACGGTGACCTCGACCGTACCTGAGCGGACGCCGGCGAAGCCCCAGAGTGCGGCGGCGGCCATGTGGGAGGCGACGGCGCCGTCGCCGGCCTCGAGAACGGCCGCCAGCAGGTGCTGTCGCCATGACGGAGGATGGCCGGAGACCAGCAGCACCTGCGGTCCGAGCGGTACGAGGGCGCCGCGCCGCACGAGCGTGCGGCGGGTCTGCCGAGTGATGTCGAGGTTACCGAGCTGGTCGACGGTGACGAGGCCGAGCTGTTCGGAGGCCCGCTCGGCGATGGCCCGCATGTCGCAGACGGCAGCCATGGCCGCCAGCGAAGCAGCGGGGTGTGACAGCGACGTCGGTGCTCACCCTCTGGTGACGCAGATGGTTGGGAGACAACCAGATCCGTCACCAGACCTGGGAGGCAGGCGAGGCCCAGGGCGGCGCGGGAGCGCCCGCCGAGCGGTGGCGCCCAGGGCGGCGGCGCGAGAGGAACCCGGGCGACGCCCGTCAGCGTCGGCGAGAGGGCCCTCGCGGGCGGTGGGGGCCCAGGGGCGGCGGCGCCAGAGGGACTCCGGGCACGCCCGTCAGGGCGTCGGCGACATCGCCGGGCGCCGAGGGCGGCAGCGCGCTAGGGAGGGGCGAGAGGGCCGGGCCCCGAGGGAGGGGCGAGAGGGCCGGGCCCCGAGGGAGGGGCGAGAGGGCCGGGCCCCGAGGGAGGGGCGAGAGGGGGAGGGGCG
>DATHAO010000040.1:0-16138 GCA_035296625.1 Acidimicrobiales bacterium
GAGGCCCTCGGCCGGCTGCGCCCGCACGTGTTCGCCAAAGGCGGCGACTACGCCGGCGTCGACATGCCCGAGGTGCCGGCGCTCGCCGCCTGGGGCGGCCGCGTGGTCGTGCTGCCGTTGGTCGCCGGCCGGTCGACCACCCGACTCATCGAGCGCGCCGGGAGCCGCACGGCGTGACGAGCGGCCGCGAGACGTCGGTGCCGACGGTCGCGGACCGGCTGGCGCCCGGCCGGGCGATGCCGCCGCCCCCGGCGCTACTGCGCCTGCGGCCCGTGGCCGATCTGGCAGACGACGTGACCCCAACCACCGACGGGATCTTCGATCTCGACCACATAGAGCGCATCGCCGTGCTGCGCGCCCTTCCGGGCGTCGGCGACATGGTGTGCGCCGTGCCGGCCCTGCGGGCGCTACGCCGCCGCTTCCCACGCGCCGGCATCGCCCTCATCGGGCTGTGGTCGAGCCAGTGGATGCTCGACGCTTACCCGCACTACGTCGACGAGCTGCTGCCCGTGGACGGCCTACCCATGTTGTGCCCGCCACCGGTCGACATCGACGGGGCGCTGTCCGCCCTGGCCGCGGCCAGGCAGCAGCGCTTCGACCTGGCCGTGCAGCTCCACGGCGACGGGTCGCTCAGCAACCTGGTGACCACGCTGCTCGGAGCCACCCGCAACCTCGTGCACCACCTGCCCGACAACCCGCCGCCCGACGGCGCGCTCGGCGTGCCCTACGCCGGGCGCGGCCACGAGGTCGTGCGCCTCCTCGAGCTGGTCGAGCACGTCGGCGCCGTCGGCGACGCCCAGCTGGAGCCGCCGGTGTGGGAGGCACAGGCCCGGGGCCGGGCGCTGGTCGCCTCACTGCCGGCCGCCGGCGGCGGCCTCGCCGTGCTGCACCCCGGCGCCTCGCACCCGCGCCGGCGATGGCCCGCGGCCGGGTTCGCGGCCGTGGCCCGCTGGCTGCTCGAGCGCGACATCGCCGTGGTGGCAACCGGCACAGCGTCGGAGCAGGGCGTGGTCGCCGACCTGTGCCGCCGGGAACCGGGCGTCATCGATCTCTGCGGACGCACCTCGGTCTGCGACATGGCCGGCGTCCTGTCGGGCGCCCGCCTGGTCGTGAGCAACGACACCGGCGTGGCGCACCTGGCAGCCGCGGTGCGAGCGCCGAGCGTCGTCACGTTCCTCGGCGACGACCCCGGCCGGTGGGCGCCGCTCGACAGCGTGCGCCACCACGTCGTGCTCCTGGGCCACAGCCCCGGCGACCGGCCCGGAGCGGGTGAGGCCGGACCCGTGCTCGACGACGAGCAGGTCCCTCGCGGTCTGCACGACGGCGAGCTGGCCGCCGTGCTCGGCGCGGTGGCCGACCAGCTCACGAACTTCCCGCCCCCCCCGGCGTGACACCGCCGCGGCCCGCCATCGGCGAGGTGCTCGACCGTCTCCTGGCGCTGGCCGGCCGGCTGCACGGGCGGATGGCGGAGATCGCGGCCGACCACGGCCTCACGCCGCAGCAGGCGAAGCTGCTGCGACTGCTCGACGAGCCACGCTCGATGGGCAGCGTGGCCGAGGTCCTGGCGTGCGACCCGTCGAACGTCACGGGCCTCATCGCCCGCATCGAGGGACGGGGGCTCGTCGAGCGGGCGCCGGACCCCACGGACCGCCGGATCCGCCTGCTGGTGCTGACGACCGCGGGGCGCGAGGTCTCGGCCATCCTCGACGCCGACCTCGTGCGCGAGGCGGCGTCCCTCAGCCGGCTGGACCGCGACCAGATCGCCCAGCTCGTGGCGCTGCTCGACCGGGTGGCGATCGGCGGGGCCGGCGGGGGCTGCGTGGCACCCTGGCCCTGACCCGAGATGTGTCGGCGGTCGGCCGGCGGGAAGCAGCGGGGCATGACCTCGAACACCGACAGCGGCGAGGCGGACCGCAACGCCGAGGGCGAGATCGTCGAGCCGCCGAACAGCACGGTCGACGACTGGATGGGCCAGCAGGTCCAGCGGGACGACCAGCTGGTCGACGAACTGCTCGACGAGACCGGCGGCGACAGCGAGAAGGCCGAGGAGCTCTTCGAGCAGCGCACCAACGAGGACCGGCCCGACAGCCTGCCCACCGACGAACGCCGCACGTCGTGAGCGACACCACCCAAGACACGCCCGGCCCGTCCGATGACGACAGGGTCCGCGCCGAGGAGCTCGCGGCCGAGACGGCCAGCCACAACGACGATGACGAGACGAGACGCGAGGCGATCGAGCAGGAGCTGTCGTCCGAGGGCCTGTCCGACGAGGGCGAGCACCTCGGCCAGCACATCGACTGACGCGTCCGGGAGGACACGATGAGCCACCCCGACCGCCACCCCGACCGCCCCGGCGACGCCCCGGCGGACGCATCCGACGTCCCCCTGGATCGGACGGGCAAGGCGACGAACGCCGAGCTCGTTCCCGATCCGGCGGGCGACCCCGTAGCCGTGGGCGAGGAGGCCGCCGACCAGGCCGATCGCCTGGAGAACCACTCCCGCCGCAGCACCCAGCCCGAGGAGCCGGCCGCCCCCAGCTGAGCCCCTCGTGCTGCTGGCGCCTCCGCCCCGTCCCCGGCGGAGCGGGGGCGCCGCGGTCCGTCACCGGCAGGCGGCCGGCTTGACGAGCTCGAGCTTCGGCACCACCCAGGGTCGGCACGGAAGGACGGCACGTGGTCCCATCCGGCGTGTAGGTCTCGGCCCGGCGGTAAGCGGACAGGGATCCCATCCGACGACACGGGAGGATCCCCATGGGCTCCGAGCTCGCAGGCCGTGAGGTCGCGTTCCTCGTCGCCAACGAAGGCGTCGAGCAGGTCGAGCTGACCGAACCCTGGAAGGCGGTGACCGAGGCCGGCGGCCAGCCGGTCCTGGTCGCGCCCGAGGGCGGTGAGGTGCAGGCCTTCAACCACCTCGACAAGGCCGATACGTTCCCCGTCGACGTGACCGTCGACGACGCGGACGCCGGCCGCTTCGCCGGGCTGGTGCTGCCCGGCGGCGTGGCCAACCCCGACCAGCTCCGCACGAAGCCGGCCGCCGTGGCGTTCGCCAAGGCGTTCTTCGACGCCGGCAAGCCGGTCGCCGCCATCTGCCACGCCCCCTGGACCCTCGTCGAGGCCGGCGTGGTGCGCGGCCGCACCGTCACCAGCTGGCCGAGCCTGCGGACCGACATCCGCAATGCCGGGGCCACATGGGTCGACGAGCCGGTGTTCAGCTGCAGCGCCGGGCCCAACGTGCTGATCACCAGCCGCAAGCCCGACGACCTGCCGGCCTTCGACGACGAGTTGGTGAAGACGTTCGCCACCGCCACCACCTAGGCGCACCCTGCGGGGGGCGCCGCCGACCCCCGGGCCGGCGGCGCCCTCGCGGCCCGTCCGGGCCTAGCGTTGGGGCATGCGCCGCACCCTGTTCGACGAGGAGCACGACCTGTTCCGGGCCAGCTTCCGGCGGTTCCTCGACACCGAGGTCGTGCCCCGCAACGACGAGTTCGAGCGGGCGGGGATCATGGACCGGTCCGTGTTCGCCAAGGCCGGGGCCGCCGGGTTCCTCGGGATGGACGTCGACGAGGCGCACGGTGGCGGCGGCGTCCAGGACTTCCGCTACAACCTGATCGTCGGAGAGGAGATCCAGGCCGCCGCCGTGAACGCCGCAGGGCTCGGCATCACGCTGCACAACGATATCTGCCTGCCGTACTTCACCCGGCTGACGAGCGACGAGCAGAAGGCCCGGTGGCTGCCCGGCATCTGCTCGGGCGAGCTGATCACCGCCGTGGCGATGACCGAGCCGGCTATCGGGTCGGACCTGGCCTCGATGACCACGTCGGCGGTGCGCGACGGCGACGACTACGTGGTCAACGGGTCGAAGACGTTCATCACGAACGGCATCAACGCCGACCTCGTGATCACCGCGGTGAAGACGGACGCGACCGAGCGGCACCGGGGCATCTCGCTGCTCGTCCTCGAGCGGGGCATGGCCGGCTTCGAGAGGGGGCGCAACCTCGACAAGGTCGGCCTGCACGCCCAGGACACGGCCGAGCTGTTCTTCGACGACGTCCGGGTCCCGGTGGCGAACCGGCTCGGCGACGAGGGCGAGGGCTTCCGCTACCTCGTCACGAACCTGCCCCAGGAGCGCCTGTCGATCGCCGTGACCGCGGTCGCCGCCGCCCGGGCGGCCTTCGAGTGGACACTCGCCTACTGCCAGGAGCGCCAGGCGTTCGGGCAGGCCATCGGCTCGTTCCAGAACAGCCGGTTCCGCTTGGCCGAGATGGCCACCGAGATCGAGGTGGCGCGGAGCTTCATCGACCGCTGCGTGCTCGCCCACAACGAGGGCGAGCTGACCGCGGACGAGGCGGCCATGGCCAAGTGGTGGTGCACCGAGCTGCAGGGGCGGATCATCGACACCGGCGTGCAGCTGCACGGCGGCTACGGCTACATGGCCGAGTACCCGATCGGGCGGGCCTACGCGGACGCCCGCATCACCCGCATCTACGGCGGCACGACTGAGATCATGAAGGAGATCATCGGCCGGTCGCTCGGCGTCTAGGGCGGGCGTGCGGCGCGCGGCGCCCCGCCCGAGGTCCGGCGATCCCACGAGGCGAAGCTGCCGGTGGGCGGCGCTCCCGGCAGGGGGGCGCCGGACGCGGCGCGCGGGGCCTCAGCGGGTGGCGGGTCCGGCTGCCGCACGGTGGGCCGGTCCTCGCGGCCGGCGATCCGGTACAGCGGGGCGGCGACGGCGAGGAGCACCGCGGCGATCGCCAGGGCGGTGGCCGGGCCGTGTTCCGCCGCGACGGCCCCGAGCGACGCGGCGGCGATCGCCCCGGCGCCCCGGGCGGCGAGGCTGTGGGCCGACAGCACGGTCGTACGGCGGCGGCCGTCGACAAGCCGGTGAACCATGCCGTAGTGGACGACGTTGGCGGTGCCGTGCGCGAGGTAGAAGCCGAGGTAGCCCGCGAGGAGGCCGGCCGCGCCGCCGACCACGGCGAGCACGAGCGCGGTCGCTCCCTGGACGATGCGCAGCACGGCCCCGACCCGGGCCGGTCCGCCACCCAACAGGCGCGTGAAACGGGCGGTGAGCGCGGAGCCGACCGCCGAGACCGACCAGCCGAGCGAAACGGCCAGGCCGAAGACGACTGCCCCCTGGTCGGGATCGCCGAGCAGCTCGACCAGGCGGGGGGCGGTGAGCAGCTCGACGGCCGTCAGCCCGGCGCCCCAGAACAGCTCGATGGACACGAGGGCCACGAGTGCGGGGCTGGCGCGCAGCAGCCCGACCGTCTCCCCCATCACGCGCACCGCGTCCCTCACCCCCGCCCGGACTTGGGCGAGGGCGCCGGTGCCGGCACCTCCGAGGATGTCGATGCGTGCGTCCCGCGCGGTCCCGGCGCCCGTGCCGGGACGTGCGCCGACCTCGGCCCCGGCGCCCTCGCCGGGGCGTGCGTCCACTCCGGCGCTCGCATCGTTGCGTGCGCCATTGCCGGTGGCGGCGTCGGCGTCGGTGTCGGCGGGGTATGGCGCCGAGACGGCCGCCGCGGGGGCGACGGCGGGCCGGGCGGGCCACTGGTCCTCGACGAGCCAGCGGGCGAGGGCGGCGATGCCGACAACCCGTAGGGCGAGCGCCACTACGAGCGGCACGGCCAACGGGTCGATGCCGGCGAGCGGGTCCCACGCCACGAGCCCGGCGGCGGCCAGCGCCCCCGCCGAGAGGCCGAGGCCGATGGCCGTGCCCGCCTGCGCCAGACCCCGCTCGATGTCGGTCCCCGGGTCGGCGGCCAGGCTGGCATCGACGTACCAGGCCTCGAGCGGCCCCGACTCGAGCGCCCGGTAGACGCCCTGCACCGCCCAGGCCGCCATGAACGCCACCACGCTGCCGGCCCGAAGCAGGAGCACCAGCGAGGTCAGGTCCAGCAGGGAGGCGCCCAGCAGCACCGGCCGTCGCCCCAGCGCGTCGGCCAGTCCCCCGGTCGGCAGCTCGAGCAGCATGATCACGACACCCTGGACCCCGGCCACGAGGCCCACCTCGGCGAGCGTCAGGCCCCGCTGCTGCTCGACCAGCACGAGCACCGACGTGATCAGACCGGTCGGAAGCCAGCGAAGGGCCGTCAGCCCGACGAAGCGCCGCCGCACGGCCCCGGCGTCCAGGGCAGCGGGGCAAGCGGTCGCCGGCCCGCCCCCGTGGGCGGTCACCTCCCGGCCCGACCGTCCGGCGCGTCCTTCCCGCCGGATGCGCCCTCGCCCCCGGTCGCGTTCTCCGGATCGGTGTCGGCGTTGGCGTTGGCGTCGGCTTCTGCCTCGGGGCCCGCCTCCGTTTCGCTGCCGGCCCCGGGCTCGATGTCGGCCTCGGTGTCGGCGCCCGTCTCGGTCTCGAGGTGGCCGGCGGCGGGTGGCGGGACCGACCCCGGACCGACGATCGTGAGCGGGTCGTCGTCGAAATCCGGCAGAGCGTGGAGGATCAGGCGCACGGTCTGCGCCCCCGGCTCGTCGCCGGGAACCGCCACGCGGTGCCGCTCGACCACCTCGTCGATCTCCGTGACGAGCGCCCGCACCCGCTCGGGCGTCATGCGCAGCATGTAGTCGCTCTGCTCGGCCGCGGCGACCCACGCCGGGTCCGCGGTCCCTCGCCGGGCCTGCCACTCGTCCATCCATGTCATGACCTGGCGGGCGTTGAACCCCGACAGCCACTCCTCGGCCGCCCGCGCGTCGGGGTCGCCGGTGAAGTGGTCGGGCCGCCAGCTCGTGACCCGGTGGGACGCCCGCCACCACCGCTCACGGGCGGTGCCCCTGCCGGTGACCTCTTCGACGAACCCGTGCTGGGCGAGGGCGCGGAGGTGATAACTCGTCGCGCCGGAGCTCTCACCGAGCTCGCGGCCGAGCTGCGAGGCCGTCGCCGGTCCGCCCCTGCGTAACCGGCCGACCAGCCGCACCCGCAGGGGATGCGCCAGCGCCTGCAGCGAGGTGCTGTCGAGCCACTTCACGTCCCGCTCGTCGTGCCGCATGTTGCAAAGCGTATTTGCAACAGTGCTTTGCAACAAGCCTTTGCAGGACTCTGGGGCGCGAGAGGGCGGCGCGACGGGCATCATGCCGGCATCGCCTCCCCCGCCGTTCACGCCCTCGTCCTGGCCGACACGCACCTGCGCGACGACCTCTCCGCCCTGCCGCGCGAGGTCTGGGACGCGCTCGACGCGGCCGACGTCGTGCTGCACGCGGGCGACGTCCTGACCGCCGACCTGCTCGACGCCCTGCGGGCGCGGGTGCCGCTCCACGCGGTGCTCGGCAACAACGACGTGGCGTTGCGTGGGCAGCTCCCCGAGCGCCTCGAGGTGGAGCTCGGCGGGGTGCGCGTGGCGATGGTGCACGACTCCGGCGCCCGCGTCGGTCGCGAGCGCCGCATGCGCCGGTGGTTCCCCGATGCCCAGCTCGTCGTGTTCGGTCACAGCCACGATCCGCTCGACGCCGAGGGCATCGACGGGCAGCGCCTGTTCAACCCCGGCTCGGCCGTGCAGCGCCGGCGCCAACCGCGGCGCACGATGGGCATCGTCGACCTCGTGGAAGGCCGGGTCGTCCGGCACGAGATCGTGCCGCTCGGCTGACGAGATCCCCGCGCGTCCCGGTGTCTTGCCGGCGGACTGCGGGGGTAGGCGTGTGTCGGGCCGGCGAGCGGTCTCCGCCCGTCCGTTCGCTGGCCCACCTTCCTCCACCAGGCCGTCGGGTTCACCGGGTCCGGCCGGGGTAGCCCGGCGCCATGGGCACGCTGATCATCATCCTGGTCGTCGCGATCCTCGCCGCCTGCGCCGCTGTGGCGCTCAGCCGTCGCCGGTCGCCGGCCCGCCTGTCCGAGGAGGACGGCGACCCTCGGCGCCCGTGGGACGACGTGGTCGAGCGCCCGGCCGGCGCGGACGCCGAGGCCACCGGCGTGGACGAGCCCGGTGTCGGCACCACCACCCCGCCCGTGGCCCGCAGCCGCCGTCGCGACCCGGACGTACGCCCCGAGCCCTGAGCCTCACGGCAGCAGCAGCATCGGGGTCCCTAGCCCCGCCGCTCGACGTTGAGCCCGGCGATCGGTATCTCCATTGCGCCCGATCATCGCAGGCCTGCCGCGAACGTCAGGTCCCGTCGCGACGATCCCCTATCTCACCGCGCCGGGCGGTCGGGCGGGTCGCCGCCTTCGCGGCCGAGCAGGTGGTCCTGCCGGCGGCGGTCGGCGGCCATCTCGGAGCGCCCGACGGCGTCCATGTTGGACAGGTCGGTGGGCAATTCGGGGTCGGGCGCCACCTGGCCGCTGTACGGGGTCGGTGCGGCCGGCATCGTCTCCTCGGTGGCGTCGGGCGGCTCGCCCTCGTCGGCCGCCGCGGCGGCCGGGGCCGGCTCGTCGACGATCAGCTGTGAGCCGGTCTCCCGGGACGGGCGCTTGCGGAAGAGGCTGCGGGCCGGCGGCATGATGTTGTAGTCGGAGCGCCGGCCGAGGGGCACCGACGGACCCTGCTTGGCGACGACCATGTCGACCAGGTGGCGGTTGAACTCGAACGGGTCGGCGATGCCCGACATGCGCCGCAGGCCCATCGTCTCGTTGGCCGATTCGATGTTCAACGTGGCGCAGCCGAGCAGCCGTTCAAGGAACGAGCGCTCGAAGTGCACGTCGGTGACGCGGATCCAGGGAATGGATTCGACCGAGTTGTTGAAGACGCCTGACATGCGGATCATGCGGGCGTTGGTGATGACGTAGGCGCTGTAACGGTCGGCCAGGCGCTGGAAGCCCAGCACCAGCAGCACCAGCAATGCGACGGACGGCAGAACGGCGGCGGCGAGCTCCCACCCCTCGCGCACCGACACGACGTAGGCCACGATCACGAGGATCAGGGCGCCGATGGTGGGCGAGCGCTTGACCAGGAACCATGGGAATGACGGGTGGTCGAGGTGCAGGACCTTCTCGCCGGCGCCGAGGTGGAGCCCGATCGTCTCCTCGGGCAGGGGCAGGAAGTGGAAGCGGGCGGACCGGACCCGGTTGCCGAACGGCGACCTCGTAGCCGTGGCGAACCCGCTGCCCTCGGGCGGCGCGGCCAGTTCTGCGGACGGGTCGACCCAGACGTTCTGGCGACGCTGGCGGCGCTGGGTGCGGCGCCAGAGGGCGGCGGTCTCGGTGACGCTGCCGCCGAACGGCGAGGCCTGGTCGGGCAGCGAGGAGGCGGGGGGATGGCGGACGGCGCTGCCGCTAGCGGCGCCCGGAGGCACGTTGCCAATCGTCGTCTCGTCGGGACGCCGAAAGCGCCAGAGACGACGATCGCTCACTGGACGAGGCCTCGGAAGAATTCCGTGGCCTTGTCGATGAAGTCCTCGAGGAACCCGCCGACGTCACCGAGGAAGGTGCTGAAGTTCTCCGCAGTGCCCGACGGGTTGTTCCAGACCGACAACGCCAAGAAGGCCATGCCTACGATTATGACGGCCTTTTTCGCGTCGAGCTTCACTGCGGGAACCTCCCCAGGTCCGCCGATTGCCGCGCCGTAGGAACTGCGGGAACTAAATGCTACCCGTGTAATTACGTCCATGGCAATCATCCCCTGGAGAGCGTGTCATCGCGGGGGCGGGGCGTCACCATGGTCGTCCCCGTCGACGCCACCGTGGGTTGCGCGGTGACCGATGTGGGTGACCGCGTGCTCGCACAGGGGTGCGGTATGTGGGGAAGGTAGGCGTTATTCCGCGGGGACGGTCACGGAAAGGCACCGGGGGGTGTCGTCCGGGGCGTGGGCGGCGCGGTGCAGCAGGGCGGACGAGGGACGGATGACCACCGTCTCGCCGTCGACGGTGGCCGTGCCGTCGACGACGAGGCTGTAGGCGCTGCCGGCCGGCGCGGCCCACAGAAGGGTGACGTCGGGGTGGACGGCAACGTTGGCCCGGGTATGGCTGCCGGCGGGCACCGACAGCCCGCCCTCGACCGTCGTCACCGCCACCGCAACCACGTGCGGGCGGCCGGCGTCGGTGACGGTCACGAGCTGGGCGCTGGGACCGTGCTGGCCGATCTGGGCGGCCAGGTCGGGGGGCGTCGCAGGGATGCTCACGAGCGCGATCGTACGGCCGCGCCGCACCCCGGCGGGCGGCCGGCGATCGCGGGGGCGTGGACGACGGCTCGGTGGCATCATCGCGGCGTGGCGAACCAGGGCGCGGTGGCCGGCTACTCGGGGACGCCGCTGTGGCGGAAGCTCGGCATCCGCGAGGGCGACGTGCTCGCGCTGCTCGCGGCGCCCGAGGGGTTCGCCATCGCGGACCTGCCGCCCGGCGTGCAGGTCCGCCGCCAGGCCCGGGCCGGCTGCGACGTCATCGTTTCGTTCCACACCCGCCGATCGGACCTCGCTCGCCACTTGCCGGCCCTCATGCTCGCGCTCGTCGTCGACGGCAGCCTCTGGATCGCCTGGCCCAAGCGCGCCTCCGATGTGCCCACGGACGTGACCGAGGACGTCGTGCGGGAGGTCGTCCTTCCGGCGGGCATGGTCGACACCAAGGTGTGCGCGATCGACGCGACGTGGTCCGGGCTGCGCCTGGCGCTCCGCCGGCACCTGCGCCCCGGCCGCACGAGCGCGGCCGGCTGAGCCGCCCCTGCTCAGGCGTCGGCGCCGTTGCTCCCGGCTGCACCCGGCTCGTGGCCGAGGCCGCCCGGGTCGTCGGGTGCGCTGGCGTCGCCGGGCCGGCGGGTCTCGCCGGGCGCGTCGGCATCGAGGTGGCCACGGGGACCGGCCGAGCCGGGGAGCCCGCCCGAGGCGGTGGGGCCGCTGGCGAGCGCACCCTCGCCGTCGCCGCCCAACGCCCGGTCCACGAGGTAGGCCACGACGTCGTCGGCGACGGTGTGCCGGCCGGTCCACGCGGACACGCTCGGTTTCTGCACGGCCCAGGCCACGACCGGCGGCCCGCTGCGCCGCAGCAGCGTCACGCCACGCGCGGTTGCCCTGCAGCCCACCACGTCGTCCCAGGGCACGACGAGCGAGCGCAGCGGGTTGCGCACGGTCACGCCCGCGTCCGAGGCGCCGATCAGCGGATGGGTCCCCCACCGCCACGCGCACACCGCCAGAATGGCGTTGACAAGGGCGACGATCAGGGCCGACCCGGTGTCACCGCCACCGAAGGCCGTCGCCAGCGCCGCGAGCGCCAGCAGCCCGGCCGTGACGCCCAGCACCCACGCCATGACACGGCCGGCGCCGCGTGGCCGCCACTCCCGGTCGAACCCCTCCCCAGCCACCTCGCCATGATGGACGCTGGCGGGGCCCCGCCGCCGGACCGTGCGCCCGGTCGCCGCGGTCAGATCCCCGCGCGGCGGGCCGCATCGCCCCGCAGCCGCGCACCGGTACGCGCCGCCGTGGTGGCCAGCACCTCGGCCGCAGCCGCCTCGACGACCGGCCGGTGATCGGTGAGCACGGCCGTCACGGCCGCCACGTGCTCGGGTCCGAAGCCCAGGCGCGGATGGGGGGCGAGGATGGCCACGAGGCGGTCGGCAATCCAGGCCGGGTCGTCGTAGCGGGGCCCCGCTCGTCCCCGCCACGCCAGCAATCGCTCCCAGCGGACCCGGTCGGCGTCGTCGAGCGCGTCGAGCACGTGCTCACCGAGGTCAAGGGCGTCGAGGAACGCGGCGTGGGCGGGGGTGCCGAGCAGCGTGCCGTCGAGCATCAGCTCCCAGCCGACGTGGCCGACGGCCCGGGACGCCCACCGGCCCACATGCCGTGCGGCCAGCTCGCCGGCGATGGCGTCCGAGCCGGACCGAAAGCCCGGGTGGTCGTGGAACGACGCGTCGGTCGCCAGGTGGCAGCGGTAGCCGTGCGCCACCGGGTCGGGCAGGCGATCGCGGTGGATGCGCACCTGGGCCATCGTCGCCAGGTCGGGGGCCACGGCACCGAGCACGTAGGACGGCGACACGGGGCCGAGGTCAAGCGCCACGTGGGCGTGCGCGATGACGTTCACCGCCGGGCATCCTGGCGTACGCCGCCGCCGTTCCCACCTCTGCTACGCAAAGTGTCACGGTTTGGACATAGCGTAATGCCATGGGGGATTCGAAGGTCCGGCGTCTCGCCCACGACGACACCTGCCGGGTGTGCCGCGCCCAGCTCCCGGTGGGCACACGAGCCGTCTGGAACGGCGCGTGGAGCACGGTCGTGTGCATCCCCTGCACCGAGGCCCCGCCCGCCGCGGGCGCGGCGAGCGGCAGGGGTGGCCGGTCGGCCCGCGAGGAGGGCCGGCGGCGGCGCGCCCTCCAGGCCGCCAGCCGTCCGGCGGGTCGCTGGCGCACGCCCCTGCTTCGGCGCATCGAACGCCTGCTCCGGCGCGCCCACGAGGCCCGTGACGCCGCCTCGTGGGAGAACGGTGCCGCCGGCGAGGAGCGCGTCGCGGCGATCCTCGACGCCATGGCCCGGGAGCAGGTGGTCGCCGCCCTCCACGACCGGGCTATCCCCCGCTCGCGGGCGAACATCGACCACATCGTCGTCGCGGCCGCCGGCGTATGGGTGCTCGACGCCAGGGCCTACCTCGGGCGGATCGACCTCGCCCCGGGTGGGGAGGACGGTGTCCGCCTCGTGATCGGCGGGCGTGACCGGACCCGGCTCACCGACGGCGTGCGCAAGCAGGCCGACCACGTCCGCCGGGCCCTCGGGCCCGCCTACCGCGAGGTGCCCGTGCGCGGCGCCCTCTGCTTCGTCGGGGCCCGAAGGGCTCGGGGGCTCAAGCCCCAGGAGATCGACGACGTGCTCGTCACGTGGGACCGGGAGCTCGCTCGCACGCTGAGCGGCCCGGGCCCCCACGCCGAGCCGTGGCGGGCCTCGATCGCCAACCACCTCGCCCGCCGCTTCCCGCCTGCCGTGTAGTCGCCACGGCCGAGGGCGCGTGGGCCGCGTTTCCCGCTCGGGGGCCGGGGAAGGCCGGGTCATGGCTGCGATCGAACTGCCGGCCGGCACCACCGCGAGGACCGACGTCGAGGAGCTGACGTTCGTCGGGACCGCCACCGTGCTGCTCCGCGTCGCTGGCTTCACCGTCCTCACCGACCCGAACTTCCTTCACGCCGGGGAGCGGGCCTACCTCGGCAAGGGGCTCTCGTCACGCCGCCTCACCGAGCCCGCCCTCCAGCCCGCGGACCTGCCACCGCTCGATCTGGTCGTGCTCTCGCACCACCACGGCGACCACTTCGACCGGATCGCCGCCGCGGAGCTCGACAAGGACCTGCCGATCGTGACCGAGCCCCACAGCGCCCGGCAGCTCGCCCGGCAGGGCTTCCACCGCCCGGTGGCGCTGCAGACCTGGGAGAGCCAGGTGTTCCGCCGCGGCGACACCCAGCTCACGATCACGTCCCTGCCCGGCCGGCACGCACCCCGGGCCTTCGGCTGGATGGCGCCGCCGGTCATGGGGTCGATGCTCGACGTCGAGGAGGACGGCCGCCGCCTGATGCGCATCTACATCACGGGCGACACGCTGATGCACGACCGCATCCACGAGATCCCGCAGCGGTACCCCGACATCGACCTGGGGCTCGTCCACCTGGGCGGCACCCGGGTGGCCGGCGTGCTGCTGACCATGGATGGCGCCCAAGGCGTCCAGTTGCTCCAGGTCGTGCGGCCCCGGACGGCCGTGCCGATCCACTACGACGACTACACGGTCTTCAAGTCGCCCCTGCAGGACTTCCAGCACGAGCTGTCTCGGGCCGAGGACCTCGCCACCGAGGTGCGCTACGTCGGCCGGGGCGAGACCGTCCCCCTGCCGGTGCGCTGAGGCGCCGCTCGGAACGGGAGTTCAATGCCGCCTTCGACGCCCGGTAGGCGGGGATGCCGCCGCCCATCGACGTGAGCGACCCGCCCTCGCTCGACACGTCGACGATGCGCCCGTGCCCGATGCGGGGACCGGGAACCACGGCCGCATCATCGAGCCGGGCCCGGGCCGGGGCCAAACAACCGGCCGGGATAGCCAGCCCTGGCCGCGCCCGCTGTTCCCAAGGGGAACAGTAGCGTCCGCGGGATGACGGATCCGGACACCATGTCCCCGCGAAAAGCCGCGCGTACCGGTCCACCCGCGCCGGTAGCGTCGACCGCCGTGACCGCCGTCGTGGCCGAGGGGCTGACCAAACGCTTCGGGTCCACCGAAGCCCTCCGAGGCGTCGACTTCGAGGTCGAGAGGGGGAATGTACTCGGGGTGCTCGGGCCGAACGGGGCCGGCAAGACCACCGCCGTGCGCATCCTCACAACGCTCCTCAAGCCCGACGGGGGCCGGGCGTTGATCGACGGCATCGACGTGCTCGCCGAACCGCGCCGCGCCCGGGCGCGCATCGGGCTCACGGGGCAGTACGCGGCGGTCGACGAGCGCCTCACCGGGGCCGAGAACCTCGAGCACGTCGGTCGCCTGTTCCACCTCGGCAACGCCGAGGCCCACCGGCGAGCCGACGAGCTGCTGTCCCGCTTCTCACTCGACGACGCCGGCCACCGGGTGGTGAGCGGCTACTCGGGCGGCATGCGACGGCGGCTCGACATCGCCATGAGCCTCATCGCCCGGCCCTCGGTGCTGTTCCTCGACGAGCCCACGACCGGGCTCGACCCGCGCAGCCGGCTCGACGTGTGGGGCCTCATCGAAGAGCTGGTCGCCGCCGGCACCACGACGCTGCTCACTACGCAGTACCTCGACGAGGCCGACAAGCTGGCCGACGAGATCGCCGTGATCGACCGGGGCGTCGTGATCGCCCGCGGCACGTCTGCCGAGCTCAAGAGCCGCATCGGCGGCGACCAGATCGAGGTCGTCCTCGGCGACGCCGCCGACGCCTCCCGGGTGCTCGACCTGCTGGCCTCCCGAGCCTGCGGCGAGGGCCACGTCGAGGGCGCCACCGTCATCGTGCCCGTGAGCGACCTGACCGGCGTCGTGCCCCAGGTGGTCCGCCAGCTCGACGAGGCGGGCGTCGCCATAGGGGACGTGGGCGTGCGCCGCTCGTCGCTCGACGACGTGTTCTTCTCCCTCACGGGGCACCCGGCCGAGGACGGTGTCGAGGATGGTCCCGACGGCGACGGCCAGAGGCCGGCGCCGCGGGCCGACCGGGACGACGCCCGATCCGGCGACCACCAGCACGAGGCGAGGGTCTGATGGCCGTCATCGACCAGGCGCTCGTCAGCCCCGACGAGCGCGAGATCACCGGTGGCCCGGCGTGGCTGCTGCGCGACAGCTGGACTGAGGCGGTCCGGCACCTGCGGGCGCTACCTCGCAACCCCGAGCTGCTCGTTTTCGCCATCGTCCAGCCGATCATGTTCGTGCTGCTGTTCGTCTACGTGTTCGGCGGCGCGATCGTCGTGCCGGGCTACGACGACTACAACCAGTTCCTGCTGCCGGGGATCTTCGCCCAGACGATCCTGTTCGGCTCGGCGTTCACCGGCGTGGGCGTCGCCGAGGACCTGAGCAAGGGCATCATCGACCGCCTCCGGTCGCTGCCGATCGCCCCGGCGGCCGTGCTGATCGGGCGCACGTTCTCCGACATCGCCCGCAACCTGATCACCTTCGTCGTCATGCTCGTGGTGGCGTTCGCGGTCGGGTTCCGGTTCGAAGGCGGGCTGGCGAGAGCGGCCATGGCCACGGCGCTGCTGTTCTTCTTCTCCTACGCCTTCAGCTGGATCCAGGCGCTCATGGGCCTGTCGGTGGGCTCGGTCGAGGCCGCGAACTCGGCGGGCTTCATCTGGATGTTCCCGCTGACGTTCGTGTCGTCGGCCTTCGTCGACCCGGTCACGATGCCGGGCTGGCTGCAGCCGGTGGCCGAGCACAACCCGTTCACCGTGGTCACCGACGCCACGCGGGCGCTCTACAACGGTCGCGACCCGGGGTCCGACGTGTGGGTGTCGCTCGCCTGGGCCGCGGGCATCACGATCGTCTTCGCCATCCTGTCGATCCGCAAGTTCGAGTCCTCGGCCTCCCGCTGATCCACCAGGAGCGAATGTTGTGCGGATGGTGGGGCTCCGGCGCCCCGCTGCTTCACCGACCACCGTTCTGGCAGCGCTCGGTTCGACGCGAGCGAACCAGCGCTGCCAGAACGCGGGCGCGCCGGCGATGGCAAGATCGGGTGCGAGCACCCCGAAGGGCGGAGGGACGCCGTGCCCGTTACGACCGGTAATTGCCCAGGCTGGCGGGCCCGGTCGGGACTGGCTCGATCGTCCGCC
>DATHAO010000041.1:0-53071 GCA_035296625.1 Acidimicrobiales bacterium
GTCATCGACACCGCCACCGGCGAAGTGCTCCGCCACCTCACCCTCAACCCCAACCGCGGCTACCAACCCCGACGCCAAAACAGCTGACGCCCGAACCCCACGCGGGGGTTCGGGCGTTGCCGATTTCCTGACACATCACACGGCGCCCCCGGCAGGACTCGAACCTGCGCACACGGCTCCGGAGGCCGATGCTCTATCCGCTGAGCTACGAGGGCAGAGGGGGCGAGCGTAGCGGGTCGGCGCCGCACCGCCGAACCCGTGGAGGGAACCGGTGCGAGGGCGCTCGGGGGGCGCCGATACGATCGGGAGACCCCTAACCGACTGCCAGACTTCCACGGAACCGGACGGCCATGATCCGCGACGCCCTCGAATCGTCCTTGCGCAACGCCCTCGGCAAGCTCGACGTCGAGCCCCCGGCGGCGATCACGCTGGAGCGTCCGGCCCGCCGCGAGCATGGCGACTGGTCGTCGAACGTCGCCCTCGCCACCGCCAAGAAGGCCGGCCGCAACCCCCGCGAGCTTGCCACCCAGCTCGCCGAGCTGCTCACCACCGACCCGCCGCCCCACGTCGTGCAGGTCGAGGTCGCCGGCCCGGGCTTCGTGAACTTCCACCTGGGCGCCGGCTGGCTCCACGACGTCCTCACGCTGGTCGTCACCGAGGGCACGGCCGGCTACGCCCGCCCCGACCTGGGCCACGGCGAGCGGGTCAACGTCGAGTTCGTGTCCGCCAACCCCACCGGGCCGGTCCACGCCGGGCACGGTCGCAACGCAGCCTACGGCGACTCGCTCGCCCGCCTCTTCGAGCGCACCGGCCACGTCGTGCACCGCGAGTCCTACCTCAACGACCGTGGCGTGCAGATGCAGCAGTACGCCGCCTCGCTCGCCGCCCGCAAGGCCGGCGAGCCCGTCCCCGAGGGCGGCTACCAGGGCGAGTACATCGTCGAGTGGGCCCGCGAGATGCCCGACGACGCCGACCCGCTCGCCTGGGGCGAGGAGCGCGCCATCGCCGACCAGCGCGAGGTGCTCGAACGCATGAACGTGCGGTTCGACACATGGTTCAGCGAGCGGTCGCTCGTCGCCAGCGGTGCCATGGACGCCACGCTCGCCGACCTCGGGGCCCGCGGCGTCGTCTTCGAGCAGGGCGGCGCCACCTGGCTCCGCTCGACCGACTTCGGGGACGACAAGGACCGCGTGCTCGTCAAGTCCGACGGCGAGCCCACCTACCTGCTCCCCGACATCGCCTACCACCGGGACAAGCTGGCCCGGGGCTCGGACCGGCTCGTCGACGTGTGGGGCGCCGACCACCACGGCTACGTGCCCCGCATGCGGGCTGCGATGCAGGCGCTCGGCTTCGACCCGAGCGCCGTCGAGATTCCGATCATCCAGCTCGTCAACCTCGAGCGGGGCGGCGCGCCGGTGCGCCTCTCCAAGCGGACCGGCGAGCTGATCGAGCTGCGCGAGGTCATCGACGAGGTCGGTCCCGATGCCGCCCGGCTCACGTTCCTGCTCCAGTCGGTCGACACGAAGCAGACGTTCGACCTCGAGGTCGTCGCCAGCCAGGCGATGGAGAACCCCGTCTTCTACGTGCAGATGGCGCA
Organism: Acidimicrobiales bacterium; assembly: GCA_035296625.1. GTDB lineage: Bacteria > Actinomycetota > Acidimicrobiia > Acidimicrobiales > VFJN01 > DATCLS01. The sequence continues at coordinate 1,598 of DATHAO010000041.1, forward strand.
CGCCCGCATCGCCGGCATCCTCCGGGTGGCGGCCGAGCAGGGCGTGAGTCGCCGGCCGCTCGACGAGGTCGACCTCGGCCTGCTCACCCACGACCGCGAGCTGGCGGTGCTGCGCACGCTGTCCGAGCTGCCCGAGACCGTCGCCGTGGCCCTCGCCGACCGTGCCCCGCACCGCATCGCCACCTGGGTCCGCGAGCTCGCCGCCGCGTTCCACGGCTTCTACCACGACTGCTACGTCATCCACCCCGACGTGCCCGCCGAGCTCGCGCAGGCCCGCCTGTGGCTGGTCGAGTCGGCGCGGGTGGGCCTCGCCATCGGCCTCGACCTGCTCGGAGTGTCCGCGCCGGAGTCGATGTGACCCCGACCGAGCCCCTCGGCGGGCCGGCGCTCACCGAGTCCCCCGACGGGCCCGTGCCCCGGCGCTTGCTGCCCGACACGGCCGAGGTGCGGGCCGGGGGCCTCGCCATCGGCGGGTGCGACGTGGCCGACCTGGCTGCCGAGCATGGCACCCCGCTGTTCGTCTACGACGAGGCCCACCTCCGGTCCCGGTGCCGCGAGGCAGTGGAGGTGTTCGGCGACGGCGTGGCGTACGCCGCCAAGGCGTTCCTCTGCCGGGCGATGGCCCGCCTGGCCCACGACGAGGGCCTGCACCTCGACGTCGCCACCGGCGGAGAGCTGCAGGTCGCCCTGGCCGCCGGCGTACCCGCCGTCCGCCTCGTGCTGCACGGCAACAACAAGAGCGAGGCCGAGCTGCGAGACGCCCGCCAGGTCGGCGTCGGACGGACCGTCGTCGACAGCCTCGACGAGATCGACCGGCTCGAGGCCCTGCACGCCGCCGACGGCCGCGTCCCGAAGGTGCTGCTCCGCGCCACGCCGGGCGTCGAGGCGCACACCCACGACTTCGTCCGCACCGGGCAGCTCGACTCGAAGTTCGGCCTCGGGGTCGCGTCCGGGGCGCTCGCCGCCGCCGTCGCCCGGTGCCGTGCGTCGGCCGCGGTCGAGCTCGTCGGCGTGCACCTTCACATCGGCAGCCAGGTCTTCGTCGCCGACTTCTTCCACCGGGCCATCGACGTCGTCGCCCCCTGGGTGAGCGATCTGGCGCTGCCCGAGCTCTCGGTCGGTGGCGGCCTCGGCGTGCCCTACGTCGCCGGCGAGGAGGCCCCGACCATCACCGAGTGGGGCAAGACCGTGCTCGCCGCCTGCGAGGCGGCCGGCATCCGCGGCCGGGTCAACGCCGAACCGGGACGGGCGATCGCCGCCCAGGCGGCCGTCACGCTCTACCGGGTCGGCACCGTGAAGGAGATCCCCGGCGTGCGCACCTACGTGTCGGTCGACGGCGGCATGAGCGACAACCCCCGGCCCGTCCTCTACGGCAGCGGCTACGAGGCGTTCCTGCCCCGGGCCGTCGGGGCGTCCCGGCCCCGGGCGGTCACGATCGTGGGCAAGCACTGCGAGTCGGGCGACGTGCTGGTGCGCGACGCCCGGGTCCCCGCGGACCTGGCCGTCGGCGATCTGCTCGCCACCCCGGTCACCGGGGCCTACGGCCACTCGATGGGCTCGAACTACAACAAGGTCCCGCGCCCGGCCGTGGTCTTCGCCCGCGACGGCGACGCCCGCCTCGTGGTGCGGCGCGAGACCGTCGACGACCTGCTCCGCACCGACGTCGGTCCCTGAGCCGGCGACGCCTACGCCGAGCCTTCGTCGGTGCCGGTGCCTACACATCGGAGGGGCGTACGCACCGTGCACGTTCTCCGTGGGCCCGCAACCGCTTTCCAGCCCCGGCGTGGCGGCCCGTAGCATGCTCGCGTGACACCTGAACCCGTCCGGATCGGCGTGCTGGGCTGCGGCAACGTGGGTGCGGCGCTCGTCGGTCTCGTCGACACCCGGGCCGCGGCGATCGCCGCGCGCACCGGCCTGCGGCTCGACATCACCCGCGTGGCGGTGCGCAGCGTCGCCAAGGAGCGCCCGATCGAGCCCCCGCCCGGCGTGCTCACCCACGACGCCGCCGAGGTGGTGGTCGACCCCGGCATCGACGTCGTCGTCGAGCTGATCGGGGGCATCGAGCCGGCGCGCGAGCTGGTACTGGCGGCCGTCCGGGCCGGCAAGCCCGTCGTCACCGCCAACAAGGAGCTGCTCGCCAACCACGGCGCCGAGCTGTTCGCCGCCGCCGAGGCAGCCGGCGTCGACCTGCTGTTCGAGGCGGCGGTCGGCGGCGGCATCCCGTTCATCCGACCGCTGCGCGAGTCGCTGGCCGGCGAGCGCATCGACCGCCTGATCGGCATCGTCAACGGCACGACGAACTACATCCTCACCCGCATGACCGAGGCCGGCGTCACCTACGCCGAGGCGCTGACCGAGGCCCAGAGCATGGGCTACGCCGAGCGCGACCCCACCGCCGACGTCGAGGGCCACGACGCCGCCGCCAAGGCGGCGATCATCGCCTCGATCGCCTTCGGCGTGCGGGTCACCCAGGGCGAGGTCTACAGCGAGGGCATCAGCGGCATCACCGCCGCCGACATCGCCTACGCCCGCAAGCTCGGCCTCACGATCAAGTTGCTCGCCATCGCGGAGCGCCACGACGACGAGGTCGCCGTACGGGTGCACCCGGCGCTCGTGCCGCTCGAGCACCCGCTCGCATCGGTGCGCGACAGCTTCAACGCCATCTTCGTCGAGGGCGACGCCGTGGGTGAGCTCATGTTCTACGGGCGAGGCGCGGGCGGGTCGCCGACAGCCAGCGCCGTGCTCGGCGACCTGATCGACGCCGCCGCCAACCGGGCCAAGGGCGGCCACGCCAGCGTCGGGACGCTCGCCAAGACCCGCATCAGCCCGATCGACGAGGTCCGCTCGGCCTACTACCTCAACGTCGACGTCATCGATCGGCCGGGCGTGCTCGCCGCCGTGGCGGGGGCGCTCGGGAACCACGGCGTGTCGATCCGCTCGATGGAGCAGGAAGGCCTGGGCGGAGAGGCCCGCATCGTGTTCATCACCCACGAGGCCCGCGAGGCGGACCTGAGGGCCACGATCCGCGACCTGCACCAGCTCGACGCCGTCGACCGCATCACGTCGGTCCTTCGCGTCGTGGGGGACTCCGACCGATGAAGTACGTGTCGACGCGGGGCCGGGCCCCGGTGCTCGAGTTCGGCGACGTGCTGCTGACCGGGCTGGCCGCCGACGGCGGGCTGTACGTGCCCGAGTCCTGGCCGGCCCTGCCGGCGGACGTGCTCGCCGCCGGCCGGCCCTACACCGCGGTGGCGGCGGAGGTGCTGTGGCCCTACGTCGAGGGCTCGCTCGGGCGCGACGAGCTCGACGCGCTGGTCGCCGAGGCCTACGCCACGTTCGACCACCCCGACGTGTGCCCGCTCGACGAGGTCGAGCCGGGCACGTTCGTCCTGGAGCTTTTCCACGGGCCGACGCTCGCGTTCAAGGACGTCGCCCTCCAGCTCGTCGGCCGACTGTTCGACCGAGAGCTGGCCCGGCGCGGCCGGCGCGCCACGATCGTGGTGGCGACGTCCGGCGACACGGGGTCGGCGGCCATCGCCGCCTGCGTGGGCCGCCCCACGCTCGACATCGTCGTTCTGCACCCCGCCGGGCGCGTGTCCGACGTCCAGCGCCGGCAGATGACTACGGTCGATGCCCCGAACGTCCACAACGTGGCCGTCGAGGGCACGTTCGACGACTGCCAGGACCTGCTGAAGCGCCTGTTCGCGGACGTCGCCCTGCGCCAGCGGGTGGGCCTGTCGGCCATGAACTCGATCAACTGGGCCCGGGTGGCGGCGCAGGTCGCCTACTACGCGACGGCGGCCGCCGCCGTGGGCCGCTGCGAGGTCGCGGTGCCCACCGGCAACTTCGGCAACGTGCTGGCCGGGTGGATCGCCCGGCGGGCCGGGGCGCCGATCGAGGGCCTCGTCGTGGGGTCGAACCGCAACGACATCCTCACCCGCTGGGTGGCCACCGGCGACCTGGTCAGCGACGACGTGGTGCCCACGCTCAGCCCGAGCATGGACATCCAGGTCAGCTCCAACCACGAGCGCCTGCTGTTCGAGCTGCTGGGACGCGACGGCGCGGCGACCGCCGAGCTGATGACCCGGTTCCGGTCGCTCGGGGCGGCCGAGGGCGTGCCGCGGGACCCGGTGTTCTCGGCGGCGGCCGTCGACGACGACGAGACGGTGGCGATCATCCGCGACCTGCACACGCGCACGGGCTACGTGGCCGACCCGCACACCGCGGTGGGGCTGGGCGCCGCCCGCCGGGCCCGGCGCCACCCGGAGCTGCCGCTCGTGTGCCTGGCCACCGCCCACCCGGCGAAGTTCCCCGACGCCGTGCAGCGGGCCACGGGCGAGCGCCCGGCGCTGCCCGAGCGGGCGGCGGGGCTGCTCACCCGCGAGGAACGCTACGACGTCCTGCCCGCCGATCTCGGAGCGGTCGCCGCCTACGTCGAGTCGCACGTCCCGCCGGTGGGGTGACCGGCGTTCCGGACGGCAGGACGGATCTGGTCCGAGCGACGGCGGTCACGCGAGGGCCGCGGCCTCGGCCTCGGCCATGACCGCCGCCACGAGGTCGCGGATCCCGGCCGGCGCCTTCGACGGCGCTCCGGCGTCGAACGGGGGCTGGGGGTCGTACTCGATGCCGAGCTGGATCGCCTGGGCGACCTCGTGGCCGGCCAGGCGGGCCGCCAGCACGAGCGCCAGGTCGATGCCGGAGGACACGCCGGCGGCGGTGGCGATCTGCACGGTGTGCCTCCTTGTGGTGGGCGCCTACGAGGCCCGCAGCGCGAAGTGCTGGCGGTAGGCGTCGGGGGTGGTCCCGACCCGGCGGCGGAACGCCCGGTGCAGGGTCTCGGCTCGCCGCAGCCCCACGGTGACGGCGACGGCGGCGACGGTCAGGTCGCTGGTCTCGAGCAGCCGCCGGGCCGCCTCGACCCGCAGGGCCTCGACGTGGGCGGCCGGTGTCGTGCCGGTCTCGGCCCGGAACGCCCGGGTGAAGGTGCGGGTGCTCATGTGGGCCCGGCGGGCCAGCGTCTCGACCGTGAGGTCGTGGGCCAGGTGCTCGGGCAGCCACCGCTGCAGCTCCGCGATGGCCGGGGTGATCGCGGCCTGGGCCTTGAGCTGGGCGCTGAACTGGTCCTGACCGCCGGGGCGGCGGACGAACACGACGAGCCAACCGGCCACCTGGTGCGCCAGCGCCGGGCCGTGGTCGTCATCGACCAGCGCGAGGAAGAGGTCGGTGCCGGCGGTGACCCCTGCCGAGGTCCAGCGGTCGCGGTCGTGCACGTAGATGCGGTCGGCCAGCACGTCGACGCAGCGGTGGCGCTGCGCGAGCTGGTCGCAGGATGCCCAGTGCGTCGTGGCGCGGTAGCCGTCGAGCAGGCGCGCCGCCGCCAGCACGAACGCTCCGGTGCACACTGCCGCTGTGCGCCGGGCCCGGCCGGCCAGCGCCGCCACGCCGGCGACGAGGGCGGGGTCCGCGGCCGCCGCCGGGGCGCCGAGGCCGCCGACGACGACCAGCGTGTCGATCGGTTCGTCGCCGGCCACGAGATCGGCGAGCGCCACGTCGGCGCCGACCTGCACGCCGCTCTCGCTGTGCACCGGACCGCCGTCCGGGGTGGCGACGACCGTCTCGTACCCCGGCTCGGCACCCACGAGCGTGGCGGTGCGCAGCACCTCGATCGGCCCGGCGAGGTCGAGCAGCTGGAATCCGTCGAACGCCACGAAGACGACTCTCGTCATGCCGGCCATCGTGCGCCGGTCGTGCCGTGGCCGGAAGGCCGAGAACATGACGATCCTGGCCACTGTCAACCAACCGGGCCGCTCGGGCGTCGGTCGGCGATGATGGTGGCGATGAGTGTCCCGCTGCGCGGGGACGAGGGCACAGAGCGTGCCGACGGCGACCCCCTCGCCGCGCTGCACCGCGAGCACTACCGCTCCCTCGTGCGGCTCGCCACGCTGGTGCTCGGCGACGTGGGGCTCGCCGAGCAGATCGTGCAGGACGCGTTCGTCAAGCTGCAGCTGCGCTGGGGCGGTTTGCGCCGGCTCGACCGGGCGTCCGCGTACCTGCGCAGCGCCGTGCTCAACGGGGCGCGGTCGCAGCTGCGCCACCACAAGGTCCGCGACCGCAACCTCGCCCGGCGGACCGTGGCGCCCGCCATGGGCACGCCCGAGTCGACGCTGCTCGACCACGACGCGCACGACCGGGTGATCGCCGCGCTTCGGGCACTGCCGGTCCGCCAGCGCGAGGCCCTGGCGCTGCGCTACTACCTCGACCTGTCCGAGGCCCAGATCGCCGCCGCCATGGGCGTGACGCCGGGGTCGGTGAAGGTGCACGTGCACCGGGGCCTGGAGGCGCTGGCCCGCACGCTGGGGGAGGAGGACCGATGAGCCACGACGAGGTGGCCGACCGCCTGCGGGCCGCGGTGACGGCCGAGGCCGACGCCGTGCAGCCCGACGACAGCGCAGGCCTGGCGACGATCCGCGCCCGCGGGCGGGCCGCCCGCCGGCGCCGGCGCGCGCTGCTTGCCGGCGCCGGGGTGGCCGCGGCCCTCGCCGTGGCCGTCACCGTCCCGCGGTTGGAGCCCGACGACGAGCGGACCGTGACGACCGGCGGGCCGGCAAACGACGACGTGACGACCACCGATGCCCCCGCGCCCACGGCCCCACCGACGACTGGACCCGGTGACGGTGGGGCGGGCCCGTCGACCTCCTCCGCTCCCTCGCCCACGACGGCGGTGCCGACCCCGCAGCCGGGCGGGTCGGGGGACTCGAGCGCCACCACGGCGAAGCCGGGGGACTCCGGGTCGGCCACCTTCAGCGCCCCGCCACTGTGGCCGTTCCGCTCGGCGACCGAGGTGGACGACTGGCGCCGGGCGTACCAGGCCACCGGCGTGCAACCATGGCACCTCGACGCCGAGACGACGGCGCTGGGATTCACGACCGGTTACCTCGCCTTCGCCGGCATCGACCGGATCGTGGGCAGCGACGTGGGCGCCACCGAGGCCTGGGTCACGGTCGGCCTCGCGACCCCCGGCGGGGGCGTGTCGCCGGCGGCCGAGATCCACCTCGAGCGCTTCGGCTCGGGCGACGGAGCGCCGTGGGAGGTCGTCGGCACCCGCGACGACACGCTCACCCTCGAGACGCCGAGCTACGGCGCCACGGTCGCCTCGCCCCTGGACGTCGGCGGCCGGATCACCGGGGTGGACGAGAGCCTGCGGGTACAGGTGCGCCAGCTGTCGTCGCCGGGGCTGCTAGGCGAGTCCTGCTGCGTCCCCGCCGGCGGCGAGGGCACGCCCTGGGCGGCCACGGTGGCGTTCTCCGGGGCCACCGACCCGGCCCTGACCGTGGTGGTCTCGACCGGCGGCCACGTTGCGGACGTCGAGGTCTTCGCCATCACCGCCGTCCGCCCCTAGCGCCGGCCTGGCCCCCCACACGGCGCCGAGAGGCCCGCCGCGGCGCCGGCCCGCCGACCGGCCCGCGGTGGCGTCGGGGCCGCCGGGACCGGTCTGCCGTGGCGCCAGCCCGACGACGGGTCGGCCGTGGCGCCCCCCGCGCCCGGGTCCGCCGCGGCGCCGGCCCGGTCTCCCATGGCGCCGCCGGGGTCCGCCGTGGCGCCCTCCCGCCGCCGGGTCCGCCTGGCGTCGGCCCGTCAACCGATCGGCGGGGGAGTGCGTCGGTTGGGGCGGAGCCGGCCTGATCGAGGGTCGGCCGAGGAGGAACGGGCGATGCGGAGGATCTTGGTCCTGATGGCGGTGGCCCTGGCGGCCATCGCAACGCTCACACCGGCGGTGTCGCCGACCGGCGCGACCGGGACGATGGCGGCGGCGCCGTACCCGGGCGTCGGCGCTCCTCGTCGAGGACGCTCGTGCCCTCGCCGGGCTGCGACTCCCACACCCAGGTCTCGTGCAGGCGCAGGCGCCCGTCCGGCCGCACCTCGATCGTGCGTGTCGGCCCTGAGGAATGCCGGCAATGTCGGCGCGTCGGCCGCAGGCACTGGATGCCGCTCCACTCCGCATGTCGGCCGGTCGGGGGCCGAGGGGCATGGCGGCGATCTAGGTTGGCGTGCCATGGCGCCGTGGCAGCAGACCGCAGCCGACCGGGGGTCGTCAGGGCCCGGGACCGCCGCCGGCCCGTCCGGCGCCGGAAGCTGATCGTGCCCGTCGCCCTCGTGGCGATCGCCCTGGCCGTAGGGGCCGTGGGCACGCTGCTTCCGATGGTCCCGGGCATCGCCCTGTCGTGGGGCGCGACGCTGGTCTACGGCCTCGTCGAGGGCTTCGACGGGCCCGGCACGGTGGCGTTCGCGGTGATCACGGCGCTGGCCATCGCCGGCACGCTGGCGGGCTGGATCGTGCCGGCCAGGGTCGCCGGCGCGGCCGGCGCGGCGAGGTCGTCGATACTGCTCGGCGTGGTGGCCGCCATCGTCGGGTTCTTCGTGATCCCCGTCGTTGGGCTGGCCGTCGGCGGGGTGGCCGGCGTGTACGCCGGGGAGTTGCAGCGCACCGGCGACGGAGCGGCCGCCTGGCGGGCCACCCGGGCCACGATCGCCGGCTTCGGCCTCGCCGCCCTCGTGCAGCTGGGCGCCGCCCTCGCCATCGCCCTCGTCTGGGTCATCTGGGCCGTCGCAACCTGACCCACCCCGGCCGAACGCTGTGCACGACGTGGCGCTCAGGCCGCACGCTGTGCGCAGGCGCCGCCCCTCTACGGCTGCACGGCTCACATCCAGCGCAATCGTCATACGCTCCACGGCGTCGTCCCCGTTCGAGGACGCGCAGACTGCCGCCGACCGGCTCCGCGCCAACGGAGCGGTCGTGAAGATCGTCCTCGAGATGCCGCACGCCGACCCGGAGGAAGGCGACCGATGATCACCGAGGAGCTCCGCCAGCGCCGTCTCGAGCTCGTCGAGGAGCACTTCCGCACGGAGGTGACCCAGGAGTTCGACCTCACGCTGGGCACGTTCAACGGGCACCCGCACTACGAGATCATGGCGACCGGCCAGGTCTTCGACGGCGATGACGAGGTCATGGGGTACTACCGCACGACCCGCACGGCGTTCCCCGACCAGCGCCACGACAACGTGCGGTTCCACGTCGCCGAGGACGCGATCATCGCCGAGTTCGACCTGCTGGGTACCAACCTCGGCGAGCTCTACGGCCTGCCCCCGACCGGCAAGGACTTCCGGGTGCCCGTCATCGCCGTGTTCTTCTTCGACGGGGACCGGATCACGAACGAGCGCGTCTACTTCGACGCCGCCAGCCTGCTCACCCAGATCGGCCAGGGGAAGCTGCTGGCCTTCGCCGGCACCGGCCAATGACCAGCTCCGTCCCGGTCGAGATCGTCGGCGTGGGGCGGGGAGGGCCGCCGATGAGCCGGACCTCCGGTGAGACCAGCTCGGCCACGTAGTCCGCGACGTCCGCGCGTCGATGGACCAATTGCATAACGAACGCGCAGAACCCAGCGGGCGCGGCGTCGCCCTCCGTGCGGCAGGTCAGGCGGTGGGGAGGGGCGCGGGGACCTCGACAGAGCCACCGCCGCCGGCGGCCGAGCGGTACGCCGCGTCCACCACCTCGTGGGCCCGCACGGCGTCGCGCAGCGAAGGCCATGTGGCCGTCCCCGCCGCGACCGCGTCGACGAACGCCGCGTCCGGGTTGCCGGTCGGAAGCTGGCGCCGGGCGACCTCGGCGGCCAGCGCCTCACCCTCGACGCCCCGCTCGCCGTCCGGGTCACCCGCCCGCCGCCATCGCACCGGACCGGACCAGTCGTTCTCGAGGCACACCCACGCCGACTCGCACAGCACCTCGAGGCGCCGCATGTTCGGCCGCTCGAGCATGTCGTGCCACACCGAGACGAGCGTGCCCACGGCCCCGCCGGCGAAGCCGATCGTGAGCGCAACCGCGTCCTCGATGCCCTCGAGCCCGTGGAACTCCGACGCGCGGGCCGACACCGACGTGATCGGGGCCACGACGTGCTCGAGCAGATCGACATCGTGGATGGAGTGTTCGATCAGCGTGCCCGCGCCGGCCAGCGCCGCGTCCCCGCGCCACGTCGAGGCGTACATGCCCTGGGTGGGGATGTACTGGTCGTCGCGGAACACGACCCCCATCGGCCGCCCGCTCGCCTGATCGTGCACGAGCGCCCGGGCGAGCGCGAACGCCGGCGACCGGCGCAGGATCAGCCCGACCTGGTTGACCACGCCGGCGGAGTCGACGGCGTCGGCCATCGCCCGGGCCCCGTCGACGTCGGTGGCCAGCGGCTTCTCGCAGAAGACGGGGCGGCCGGATGCGGCGGCGGCCTCGACGAGGCGGCGGTGCTCGGAGGTCCAGGTGCAGACGTAGACGGCGTCGCACCCGTCGATCACCGCCTCCTCGGACGCGACCGGCGTGGCGCCGGTGGCGCCGGCGAAGCTGGCGGCCCGCCCGGCGTCGGGGTCGAACACGCCGGCGAAGGCCACCGGCGCGCCGCTGCGCCGCAACGAGATGGCGTGCGCGGTGGCGATCAGCCCCGCGCCGAGGAACCCGACCCGCACCGTCATCGCCGGGGACCGTAGCCCGCCGGCGCGGACCGGGCAGGCGGGCCTAGGCGGGACGGTCGGACCCGCCGGCCGCGCCGTCGACGAGCGCGGCGCAGCAGCTGTCGAACCCCTGCGCCAGCATCTCGAACGCCTCGTCGATCATGGGGGTGAGCTGCTCGGGATGGGCACCGCCGGCCACCCAGCGGTCGACGACGGCCCACAGCGACGTGCCGATGACGCCGGCCAGGATGTGGGCGGGCAGGGCGTCCTCGCTCACGCCCAGGCGGGCGGCGATGACCTCGAGGAGCTCGGTCTGGTGCTCGTGGAAGTGGTCGAGCGCCTTGGTCCGCAGCTCGGGGGTGCCCATCACGACCTTGAGCTCGCGCAGCGCGACGTCGTCGCTCTCGACCAGGCCGGCGAGCTGGGCCTGGATCACCTGGCGGACCGCCTCGAGGGGCGTCTCGCCGGCGGGGCGGGCGGCGATCAGCTCGCCGAGGCCCTCGCCGTTCTCGACGTTCTTCGCCAGGACAACGTCGAACTTGGTCTCGAAGTAGCGGAAGAACGTGCGGGGCGAGACGTCGGCGGCCGCGGCGATGTCCTCGACGGTCGTCGCCTCGAACCCCTTGCGCTCGAACAGGTCGAGCGCAGCGTCGACGATCGCCTCGCGCGTGCGGAGCTTCTTGCGCTCTCGCAGGCCGGGGCCACACTTTGCGCTGCACATGGGTTCAGTATGCCCCAATGCATCAGGCTGTGACACTTGCCAATCTCCGGCGTGTGACGGTAGCTGCCATGTGGCGTATGTTGACAACTGGCAGTATATGTCACAAAGTGACGGCATGACGCTCCTCCTCTACCGGTTGGGTCGGGCCGCGGTCCGGCGCCGCCGCCTCACCGTCCTCGCCTGGGTCGTCGTCGCCCTGGCCGCCGTGACCCTCGGCCAAACCGTCGGGGGCGAGACCTCCGACGCCTTCGAGGTGCCCGGAGTCGAGGCCCAGCGGGCCTTCGATCTGCTCGACGACGAGTTCCCCGCCGCCGCCGGCACCTCGGCCCAGCTCGTGTTCGCCGCCGACGACGGCACGCTCTCCGACCCGGCGGCGGCCGCCGCCGTCGACGCCGCCCTCGCCGACGTCGCCGACCAGCCCGACGTCGGCGCGGTCGGCGAGCTGCAGCGCTCGCCCGACGACCGCATCGCCTACGCGGACGTCCAGTACGACGTGCCCTCCGACGACATCCGCGCCGCCGCGTTCCAGCGGCTCGAGGCCACGGCGGCCGACGCCGAGGCCACCGGGGCGGTTCGCATGGAACTGGGCGGCGACCTGCCGTCCGAGGCCGTGCAGCCCGAGCTCGGCGGGCAGGAGGCGATCGGTCTGGCCGTGGCCGTGGTCGTGCTGCTGGCCGCGTTCGGGTCGGTCATCGCCATGGGCCTACCCATCGGCCTCGCCCTCGTCGGGCTCGTGACGAGCATGGGTCTCACCGCCGTCGCCGCCGCCGTCATCGAGGTCAACACCGTCGCCCCCACGATCGCCACGATGATCGGGCTCGGCGTGGGCATCGACTACGCGCTGTTCATCGTCACCCGGCACCGCGAGCACCTGGTGCAGGGCATGTCGATCGAGGAGGCGGCCGGCCGGGCCGTCGCGACCTCAGGCGCCGCCGTGCTGTTCGCCGGCACGACCGTCGTCATCGCCATCTGCGGACTCGCGATCGCCGGCATCCCCGCCGTGACCGTCATGGGCCTTGTGGCCGCGCTCACGGTCGCCGTCATGGTGGCGATCGCCCTCACCCTTCTCCCCGCCCTGCTCGGCTTCGCCGGGCACCGCATCGACGCCCTGCGGGTGCCGGGCCTGCGCCCTGGGCCGGGGGTGGCCGGCGCCGGGCGCGAGACGCTCTGGCACCGCTGGGGCCGGCAGGTCTCCGCGCATCCATGGCGCTACCTCGCTCTCGGCGCCGTCGTGCTGGGCCTGCTCACGGCCCCGGTGCTCGGCCTGCGCCTGGGCATGACCGACAACGGCACGGCCGACGAGTCGCTGACCACCCGGCAGGCCTACGACCTGCTGTCCGACGGCTTCGGGCCCGGCTTCAACGGCCCGCTCGTCCTGTCGGCCGAACTGCCGGGGGGAGCCGACGGCGCCGCCGCCCTGGCCCCGCTGAGCGAGGCCCTCGCGGAGGACCCCGGGGTCGCCGCCGTGGCGCCGCCTGTCGTGGCCGACACGGGCGCCGCAGCCGTCGTGCGGGTGATCCCCACCACCTCGCCGCAGGACGAGGCCACCGTCGAGACCGTCCACCGGCTGCGCGACGACATCATCCCGGCCGCACTGGCGGACGAGGACGGCGTGGACGTGCACGTCGGCGGCCAGACCGCCATGTGGATCGACATGTCCGAGCGGGTCGAGAGCCGTCTCCCGTGGTTCATCGGCAGCGTGATCGTGCTGTCGGTGCTGCTGCTCACGGTCGTGTTCCGCTCGATCGCTGTGCCGCTCAAGGCTGCAGCCATGAACCTGCTGTCGATCGGTGCCGCCTACGGCGTCATCGTCGCCGTGTTCCAGTGGGGCTGGGGCGGGAGCCTGTTCGGCGTCGAGGAGAGCGTGCCCATCGTGTCGTTCCTGCCGATGATGCTCTTCGCGATCCTTTTCGGCCTGTCGATGGACTACGAGGTCTTCCTGCTGTCCCGGGTGCGAGAGGAGTATCTGCACCGGCGCGACAACGAGGCCGCCGTGATCGAGGGCATCGCCGGCACCGCCCGGGTCATCACCTCGGCGGCGCTGATCATGATCAGCGTGTTCGCCGCCTTCGTGCTGGCGCCGGACCCGACGATCAAGATGTTCGGCCTCGGCCTGGCCACCGCCGTGCTGGTCGACGCCACGGTGGTGCGGGTCGTGCTCGTGCCGGCCACGATGCGGCTGCTCGGCGACCGCAACTGGTGGCTGCCCGCGTGGCTCGACAGGCGCCTGCCGAACCTCGACATCGAGGGTGGCGCCGGCCTGCCCGCGCCTGACCTCGACCCCGGCCGCGGCTCCGGGCCCGACGAGCGTCCCGTGCCCGGGCGCGTGCCCGAGCCGGCCCTCGCCGACTGAGGCCACGGTCCTGGCAGCGCTCCGTCGCATGGGCGACGGGGCGCTGCCCCGACCGGTCGCCGCACGCCGGCTGCGCGCTCAGGCCGGCGGCGCGGCGCCGATGACGGCCGTGGCGTCGGGCGCGAACCCGGCCACGGCGCCGACCGCCCCGGCCACGTCGGCACCGACGAGGGCGACCGTCCCGTCGGCGCGCCGCCCGTCGATCGCCTGGATCGTCGCCCCGGCGGGCAGGGCGGCGGCGAAGCCCCGGCCGTCGACGCCTGCCACCGAGGTCGGCACCGTCGGGACCGTCACGACCGTGCCCCCGCCGGTCTGGCCGCCAGCCACGGTGACGAGCAGCTGCGTCACGTCGGCGGGCGTGTAGCCCCACACCACGTGGCGCCCGTCGGCCGAGCTCACGCGCCACTGCTGGGCGAGGTGGGCCGGTGTGTCCTCGGCGGCGGGCGACGCCGCCGGCAGCACGAGGCGCAGGCACAGCGCGGACGGCGTGCCGCTGACCTGGAGCGAGAACGACCCGCTGGGCAGCTCGCCGGAGACGAGGCCGGCCACCGCCTCCACGGCGGCGGTGTCGGCCGTGGCGGGCGCCGGAGCCGGGGCGGCGCAGGGCGGCGGCAGCGGCGGGCGGGGCGGGATCGTCGGGCCCGGCTGAGGGGGAGCAGGCGTGGCGGGCGGCGGCGGGATCGTCGGGACCGGCTCGGGGGGGACGGTCGTGGTCGGGGTGCCGGGCGGCGTCGTCGGGCCGGCGTCCTCGCCACCCGTCGAGCCGGTCGGCCGGTCAGGCCTGCGTTCGAACGTCCGCGAACGCAACCACGGCGGATACGCGCCCAGGTTCGCCGGCCCAGGGATCGGCCGGTCGACGTGCGGCACCCCGCCGGGCACCGGGCCGGCGTCGGGCAGCGTGCCGGCCTCGCCCCGCTCGTAGGCGGCGGCCAGGCGCAGCACGGCGTCGAGGTAGGCGGGCGACCGGTTGTAGCGCAGCACGGCCGCCTCGAGCTGGTCGGGATCGCCGAGGTCGGTGTCGCCGGCGCACAGGTACACGCCGGCGGCCAGCGTGGCGTCGAACATGTTGTCGGGGTCGCGGTCGCCGTCCTCGTCGCCGTCGGCCGCGACCCGCCGCCACGTCGACGGGATGATCTGCATCGGCCCCACGGCCCGGTCGTTGACCCGGTCGCCGTCGAGCGCGCCGTCGTCGGTGTCGCCCACGCGCGCCACGCCGGCCCGGCCGTCGAGCGGCAGGCCCCGGATCGGCCGGCTGCCGTCGCCGGCCTCGTCGAGCACCGACCCGCCGGAGCGTCCGTGATTCGACTCGACGCGCCCGATCGCCGCCAGCAGCGACCAGCGCAGGTGGCAGGAGGGATCACTGGCCTGCAGTGCCGCCGCGGCCCGGACGTAGGCCCGCAGCGCGACCTCGGGGATGTCACTCGGGGAGGCGGCCCCGGCCATGAGCGGCGTGCCGAGCTGGCCGCCGCCGGCCGCAAGCTCGCCCTCACCCGACGCGAAGGCGTCGCCCACCCGTCCCTGGTCGTCGGTGGGTGGGACGCCCCACGCCCGGCGCACGGCGGCCTCGAGCACCTCGCCGGCGTCCGCCCGCTGGTCGGCCCGTACCCCCGCCACCGCCTCGGCGCCCGGCATCGACGCCACCACGAGCACAGCGGCCACCGGCAACCACCGCGACCGCACGTTCCGGCCGGCTCGTCGCAGGGACGAGCGGGTGGACGAGTGCCGCGGCCGGCCTGAGCGCATAGGCGTCGGGACCCCCCGGAGAACGGTGGCTACTGACCGAGTCCACACAACCACACTCGACGGCCCGTGTCTCCCCGCCCTGCCCTACCCAGGGTCGACGCGGCGCCAGGTGGGCGTCGTCGTGACACGTCGCCACGCCCGTTCGGCGGGCAGCGCCCGGGCGACGTCGTCGGGTGGCGTCGTCGGCCGTCGGCCCGTCGTCCGGGCCGTCCGGCCGGCGGACCTACCCTGTGGGCGTGACCACCGCCCAAGATCCGCGCCCCGAGCTGCGGTTCGGGCGTTACACGGTCACCGTCGGCAATCCCGCCAAGCTGCTGTTCCCCCGTGACGGGGTCACCAAGCTCGACGTGGTCGAGCACTACCGGCGGGCGGCCCCGCCCATGCTGCCCCACGCCGGGGGCCGCCCGCTGTCGCTGCAGCGCTTCCCCGACGGCATCGGCGCCGGGGGCTTCTTCCAGAAGCAGGCCTCGCGCCACTTCCCCGGCTGGATCGACACGGTGACGGTCCCGAAGTCCGGCGGCACGATCGCCCACGTGGTGGCGCAGCGGGCGGCCGATCTCGTCTACCTGGCCGACCAGGCGGTGATCGCGTTCCACGGGGCGCTGGCCCCCGCCGCCCACGTCGACCGCCCCGACCGGCTCGTGTTCGACCTCGACCCCTCGGTCGAGGACTTCGAGGCGATCCGCGACGGTGCCCGCATGCTGCGCGAGGTGCTCGACGCGATCGGGCTCGTCCCGTTCCTCATGGCCACGGGGTCCCGCGGCCTGCACGTGGTGGCGCCGATTCCGGGCACCGAGACCTTCGACGAGGTCCGGCCGCTCGTCGAGGGCGTGGCGCAGGCGCTCGTGACCCGCGCTCCCGACCGTTTCACGGTCGAGCACCGCAAGGCCAAGCGGGGCACGCGGGTGCTCGTCGACTACTTCCGCAACGCGTACGCCCAGACCGCGGTGTGCCCGTGGTCGCTGCGGCCCCGGGCCGGGGCGCCGGTAGCCGTGCCCCTGCCATGGGACGAGCTCGACGACCCCGACTTGCGGGCCGACCGCTACCACATCGGCGACGTCGCCGCCCTCGTCGAGAAGCGCCCCGACCCGTGGGCAGGCATGGGCCGCCACGCCCGCTCCACCGCCCGGGCCCGCCGCGCTCTGGAGCGCGCACTCGGCTGATCACCTACGGGTCCGGGCCTTCTGAGCCGTTCGGACACCCGTAGCGCAGACATGAGTGTTACGGTCTGTAGCAGTTCGCCGTCGAGGGCGGCGGGCACGCGACGCCACAAGGGGGGCCGATGCCGTACGCCGCCGGGCGGGTCTACTTCGACGCCGACAGCCACATCATGGAACTCGAGGACTGGCTCCGGTCCTACGTCGAGCCGGACCTGCAGGAGCGCGTCGGGCCGCTGCGTCTCGGAGCCGCGG
This sequence comes from Acidimicrobiales bacterium, assembly GCA_035296625.1. Classification (GTDB taxonomy): domain Bacteria; phylum Actinomycetota; class Acidimicrobiia; order Acidimicrobiales; family VFJN01; genus DATCLS01. Next base: position 18,321 of record DATHAO010000041.1, read on the forward strand.
GCAGGCTGGCCGCCGACGCCGTGCGCCAGGCCACCGACCGCACGGCCGACGACGTGGCGGCTGCCGGCCTCGAGGACCACCTGATGGATGCGAAGGGCTGGCACGCCCTCGGCGCGTTCGACCCCGTCGAGCGCAGCCGCGCCCTGGACCTGCTCGGCTTCGACCGCCAGCTCGTCTTCACCACGTTCGCGACGTCGCAGTTCCTCTTCAGCGACGACCCCGAGGTCCGCGCGGCGGGCACCCGGGCGCTCAACCGCGGCATCGCGGACTTCTGTGCCCACGACGAGCGGCTGCTGCCGGTGGCGTTCGTGCCGCTCGACGACCCGGCGCTGGCGGCCGACGAGGTCGCCGCCTGCCTGGACGACGGCGCCGCCGCCGTGCAGGTCACCCACGATGCGCCGAAGGTGCACTCGCACACCCACCCGGCCTTCGACGGCGTGTGGGGGGCGCTCGCCGAGGCCGGCGTCCCGTTCGTGCTGCACGTCGGCGGGTCGCGCCGAGGGATCGCGCGGTCGCTGCACGACAACGGCCTGCCTCCTGTCACCGACTTCATCGGCGGCGGCGAGAACGTGCGCTCGAAGGACTACATCGCCCTCAGCCACGCGCCCGAGCTGTTCCTCGCCTGCATGGCGATGGACGGGGTGTTCGAGCGCTTCCCCCGCCTGCACGGCGGCGCGATCGAACTCGGCGCCGCGTGGCTGCCGACGTTGCTCACGAAGCTCGACCAGGCCACCCGGAACTTCCGCAAGACGGAGCCGAAGCTCACGTCGATGGAGCTGACGCCTGCCGAGTACATCCATCGGCAGGTGTGGTTCACGCCGTTCCCCGGCGAGCCGGTGGGTGCCATCATCGAGCAGGCCGGCGACGACCTGCTGCTGTTCTCGTCGGACTACCCGCACCCCGAGGGCACCCGCGACCCTCTCGGGCGGTTCCTCGCCACGATGGACGGGGTGTCGGAGGCCGCGCAGGACCGCTTCTTCTCGGGCAACTTCGCCGACATGATGCGCATCGGCGTGCCGGCGCCCGCGCCGGCCGGCTAACACCTAGCGGTCGGCCGCCGCCCGCGAGATCGCCTCGAACCCCGTCCACAGGACGGTTGTGACGCGCTCGGCCAGCGCGGCGTGGGTGCCCCGCGTGGCGGGTGGGGCGTCGACCCAGCGGTCCGCCGCCGCCTCCAGGCCCCCGACGAACACGTCGGCGGCCGCGGCGGCGAGCGGTCGCTCCCACCCGGCGGCCACCAGGTAATCGGCGGTCCGGTCGGCCACGAGCAGCGAGAACCCGGCCCGGCGCCCGCCCGAGGGCCGGCGCTGGGGCGCCTCGCGGACGAGGAAGCGGTACAGCTGCGGGTCGTCGGCAACGAAGGCCAGGTAGATCGCGACCTGCCGGTGCAGCAGCGCCCGACCGCTGCCCGGCTGCGCGCCCGACCGCTGCAGGCGGGCGCTCAGCTCGCCGCAGAACCGCTCGGACACCGCCGCGTACAGGCCGGTCACGTCGCCGAAGTGGCGGTAGAGGATGGGGCGGCTGATGCCGCACTCGGCGGCGATGGCCTCCATCGCCACGGTGGCGCCGTCGCGGCGGATCACCCGGATGGCGGCATCGAGCAGCTCGGCCCGCCGCTCCTCGACGCGCCGGCTGCGCACCCCCTGCCGGGCGTCCCCCGGTGGCGCCGGCACGGCCATGGACGGCCACGTTACGGCCCCGGCGTCGTCCTTCGCCGCCGAGGCCCTCGGCGCTGGCCCGTTCGACGAGCCGGACGTTCCGGCCGGGACGCGGCGATGCGTCTCGTACGCCGACCCGGTTCCGCCGGTCACGGGTCGCGGTGCCAGACTGCGAGGCGTGAAGTACGTGATCTGCATCCCAGATGGCTGCGCCGACGAGCCGATCGACGAGCTCGGCGGGCGCACGCCGCTGGAGGCAGCGTCGCTGCCCACGCTGGCGCGGCTGGCGGCCCGGGGCGAGGTCGGCCGGGCGGCCGTCATCCCCCCGAAGATGGCGCCCGGCAGCGACGTGGGGAACATGTCGATCCTGGGCTACGACCCCGCCCGCTACCACACGGGGCGAGCGCCCATCGAGGCGGCGGCGCTCGGCCTGCGGCTGTCGCCCGACCAGGTCGCCTATCGCTGCAACCTCGTCACGGTCGGCGCGGACGGCACGATGGTCGACTTCGCCGGCGGCCACCCCGGTTCCGACGAGGCGGCCGAGGTCGTGCGTGCCCTCGACGCCAAGCTCGGCGCCGGCGCCGGGGCCGAGGTGGCCTTCCACCCGGGCGTGCAGTACCGGCACATCGCGGTGGCGCCGGCGTCGTGGGCCGACGCCCAGTGCACCCCGCCCCACGACCTCACGGGCAGGCCGGCCATGCTGCCCCGCGGCGCGGCGGCGCCGAAGCTCATCGAGCTGATGGACGCCAGCCGCGAGATCGTCGGCCGGTCCGGCCTGGCCGCCAACCAGATCTGGCTGTGGGGGCAAGGGCCCCAGCCGCGGCTGCCGTCGTTCGCCGAGGCCACCGGCAAGCAGGGTGCACTGGTCAGCGCCGTCGACCTCATCCGGGGCCTCGGCGTGCTGACCGACATGTCCGTCGTCGAGGTGCCGGGTGCGACCGGCTGGTACGACACCGACTACGAGGGCAAGCGAGACGCGGCGCTCACGACGCTGGCCGAGGGCGCGGACGTGTTCGTGATCCACGTGGAGGCCACCGACGAGGCCGGCCACGCGGGTGACCTCGGCGAGAAGATCGCCGCGCTCGAGGCGTGGGACCGGCGCATCCTCTCCGGCCTGATCGAGGGCCTCGACGACATCGGCCCTTGGCGCCTGCTGCTGCTGCCCGACCACGCCACCCCCGTGGCGCTTCGCACCCACACCAGCGACCCGGTGCCGTACCTGCTGGTCGACAGCGGGGAGGACGGCTCCGGCGGCACCTACACCGAGGCCGGCACGGCCGGTCTGGCGCCGGTCCCCGGCCACGAGCTGAGGCCGCGACTGCTGGCCCGGTGACACGCCGCGGGGTGCGGTCAGCAGGCCACGCGTTCTCGTGGATCGCGGTGGAAAGCCCACGGACGGTGCGGGGATGTTTCTAGAGGGGTGGTTGGCGCGCTACAGTCGGGCTCGTTCGGCCGGGGGGTACCGCGCAATGATGAGCGGGCCGGCTGCGGGCGCTGATCCCGAGGGACGTCCCTCGAAAGGCGCTGCGGCATTCCTTCCCCGGTCTTGATCGACCTTGATCTACCCCCTGCCTGCCGGTGTCCTGGTACGCCGCGCGGACGCGGCTCCCCGCCGGCAGCCCCCAGAAGTGAGGTGACAGCTCCGATGAGCGTGGACTCCACCACCCTCGAACGGTCGGCTCTCGAGCGCAAGGACCGCGAGGAGCTCACGACGATCGCGCAGGCCCTCGGCGCCAAGCCGCCGTCGCGGGCCCGGAAGGCCGAGATCGTCCAGATGATCCTCGAGCTGACGGGCGTCGCGTCGCCGGCCGACCGGCCCACGGCCGATGCGGCTGTCGAGCCCTCCTCGGCCGACAGCGACGCCGCGGCCGCATCGGGCGCCCCCGGTGCCTCCGCCGGCGCCGCCGGGCGGGGCGAGGCCCCGGCCTCGGCCGCCGGCGGGGCCCCGGCCCCCGGGGCTGCACCGGCGACCGCGCCGGCGCCCGCCGGTGAGGCTGGCGCGTCCGGCGCGTCGGCGCTCGAGGGTCCGACGCAGGAGCCACTCGCCGAGTGGGAGCAGGCGGTCGCCGCCGACGCGCCCACCGAAGACCGGCCCACGGACGGTATGAGCGGCGGCACGACGAGCACGACGTACCGCCACGCCGGTGCCGGCGTTCACGGCGCGCTCGCCGCCGACGAGCGTCCAAGCCGCCACGAGCAGCCCGATCAGGGCGCCCCCTCCGGCGAGGCCGGTTCGGAGCGCCGCGACGACCGCTCGGGCCCTCCCGACCGGGGCGCCCAGGTTCGCGACCAGCAGAACCGCGACCAGCAGAACCGCGACCGGCAGAACCGCGACCAGCAGAACCGCGACCAGCAGGGGAACGGCCAGCCCCGCGGCGACCAGCAGGGCGGCGGGCTCCGGACCGAACCCGGCGCCGGGCAGAGCGGCCCGCAGGGCGCAGGCGACCTCAATGAGCCCGGCAACCGCCGGCGACGCCGGCGCGGCCGGCGCGGCGGCAACGAGCCCCAGCCGGGCGCCCCGCCCGAGGAGTTCCAGGGCGAGCCCGTCGAGGTTTCGGGCCTGCTGGACCTGCGCGACGAGGGCTACGGCTTCCTGCGGGTCAAGGGCTCCCTGCCCTCGAAGGACGACATCTACGTGTCGGTCAAGCAGGCCCGGCAGTTCGGCCTCCGCAAGGGTGACCACATCGTGGGTGCCAGCCGGCCGGCGCTGCGCAACGAGAAGAACCCGGCGCTGCTGCGCATCGACCAGGTCAACGGCCAGACGCCCGACCTGGCCCGCAAGCGCCGCCGCTTCGAGGACCTCACCCCGCTGTTCCCCGACGAGAAGCTGCGGCTCGAGACGGCCGACGGCCAGTCCGACATGACGGCCCGGATCGTCGACCTCATCTCGCCGATCGGCAAGGGTCAGCGCGGCCTGATCGTGTCGCCGCCCAAAGCCGGCAAGACGACGATCATGAAGCAGATCGCCCGGTCGATCGAGGCGAACAACCCCGAGGTGAAGCTCATCGTGCTGCTCGTCGACGAGCGGCCCGAAGAGGTCACCGACATGCGCCGCTGGCTGCGCAACGAGACGAGCGAGGTCGTGGCCTCGACCTTCGACCGGCCCTCCGAGGAGCACGCCCAGGTGTCCGAGCTCACCATCGAGCGGGCCAAGCGACTGGTCGAGGAGGGCCGCGACGTCTGCATCATCCTCGACGGCATCACCCGTCTGGCCCGGGCCTACAACCTGGCGGCCCCGGCCACCGGCCGGATCATGTCCGGCGGCGTCGACTCGGGCGCGCTGTACCCGCCGAAGCGGTTCTTCGGCGCCGCTCGCAACGTCGAGGAGGGCGGGTCCCTCACGATCCTCGCCACGGCCCTCATCGAGACCGGCTCGAAGATGGACGAGGTGATCTTCGAGGAGTTCAAGGGCACCGGCAACATGGAGCTGCGCCTCGACCGGCGCCTGGCCGAGCGGCGGGTGTACCCGGCGATCGACGTCGACGCGAGCTCGACCCGCCACGAGGAGCTGCTCTTCGCCCGTCAACAGCTGAACCTGGTGTGGGCATTGCGGCGGGTTCTGCAGGGCCTGTCGTCGTCCGACGGGGGCAACGCCGCAGCGCTCGAGCTGCTGATCGACCGCATGAAGACGTTCTCCACCAACGAGGAGTTCCTCGCCCAGGTCGCCAGGAACCGACTCGCGGCCGGCTGAGCCGGCGGCCCGGCGGCCTCGTCGTCCCCCGCCGCCCGGCTTCAGCCGGGCAGCGGCAGGCGGTGCCCCCGCTGGAGCGAGCACGTTGACTTCGTCGACCTCGGGCGTCGCGATGCGCGTCAGGATTCGCCCCGACGGCACCGGGGACGACCGCCAGGCGCCGCCCTCCGTGCCGGCACGAACGCCGGGGAATCAGCGAGGACCTCGCCGTGTTGGAGGGGCTGTGCGCAGGCCATAGGCTTGCGCAGTTCCTCCCCGAACATCCCTGGAGATCGTCATGAAGGCTGGCATCCACCCCGACTACAAGGTCGCCAGCGTGCGTTGCTCGTGTGGCAACACCTTCACCACCCGTTCCACCAAGTCCGACCTGCGGGTCGAGCTGTGCAGCGAGTGCCATCCCTTCTACACGGGCAAGCAGAAGCTGGTCGACACCGGCGGCCGCATCGACCGGTTCGAGCGCCGGTACGGCAAGCGCAAGAAGTAGCGGCATCAGCGACGGCGCGCCCCGCCCGGCGGGCGCAGCGCCCGGTCAGACCGACCTCCGCCCGACGTCACACTCCGAGGCGTCGGGCGTCGCCGCGTCACGAGGAGGCACGCGATGAGCGATGAGCAGCTCGCCCGCTGGCAGGCGGGGACGGCCGCAGGCCGCACCGTGCCCGCGGCCCCACCGCCCGCCCCGATGGACGAGTCCCGCCGCTCGGCCCTCAACGCCGCCAAGCTCGCCGCCCTCGTCACGGGCCGGTGGGGCGCAGGCGAGCGCGAGCGCCACGCGTTCGGCGGCGGCGCGGCGCTGACCGGCTCCGACGATGGCCGGCCGACCGCCTGGGTGCTCGTCGAGGGCGTCGCCGGGCGGGCCCTGGGACCGGCGCTGCTGTGGGCCGAGCGGCACGGCGCCGAGCAGCTCCACCTGATCGTCGACCCGACGACCGCCACGGCGGACTCCGGCGGCCGGCCCGACGCCGGTGCCGCCGGCACACTGGCCCGCCAGGCCGGCTATCTCGATGAGCCCGTCCCGCGCGTGTGGCGCGTCGCCGGCACGGCACTCGCCCCGGCCGAGCCGTCGGCGCTCGGCCGGCCCCTGGCGGCACCCAGCCCGTCCAACATCGTCGACCTTCTGATCGATGGGGGTCTCGAAGTCGTGGTCGAGGGCGGCATGGTCCGCGGCGAGATCAACGGCCTCGAGGTGGCGCGCATCGTGTCGGGGTCCTCGACGGCCGGCGTGCCGCTCGACGCCCCGCTCCTCGAGGTCGGTGTGGGGAAGGCCGACCGGGAGCTGACCGCCATGCTCCACGGCGAGCTCGACCCCGTGGACCAACTCGACCGGGTCATCGAGATCGTGCGCCGGCACCGTCGGGCGGGCGCCCCCCGCCATCCCCTCAACCAGCTGGTGCCCGAGCGCTGGCTGCGGGCCGTGCTCGTGCGGGAGCCCGAGCTCGTCGGCCTCAGCGCGCTTCGGCCAGCCGAGGGAGCGCACGCCCGGGCGAACCTGCGGGAGCGCGGCATCGCCGTCGCCCGGGGCGAGGCCCCCGACGGCACGACGGTCGTCGTGGCGTGCTCGGTGGGGGTGGCGCCGGACCTCGTCCCGCTGGCGGCCGACGCCCGGGCGGCAATCGAGGTGGGGGCCCGGCTCGTGCTCGCCGTGCCCGCCCGGGACGACCTGCCGGGCAACCGCCGCCTGGCCGGGCGCCTGCACCCGCCGGCCACGGTGACGCCCATCCCCGGCGACTGGCGCCGCTGACCGCACGCCCGCCCCCGCCCGCCCCTGGCCCGCCCGGGCGCATGATGTGCAGGAGGCGAGGCCCGGCGGTCACGTTGTGCACAACATCCTCCAGGGGCCGGGGGAGGGGCGGACGCCGGTAACCTGACTGTCCGTGCTGGAACGCCTCGGTGAGCTGGAACGCGAGTTCACGCAGACCGAGGCGCGCCTCGCCGATCCGGCGCTCCTGCACGACCAGGCCCGGTATCAGCAGGTGGCCCGCCGCTACCGCGAGCTCGAGCCGATCGTCGAGCGGAGCCGCGAGCTGCGCCGCCGCCAAGGCGACCTCGACGCCGCCCGGGAGATGCTGGCAGGCGCCTCGGGCGACGACCGTGAGGCGATGCGCGCCGAGGTCGACGAGGCCGAGGCCGCGATCACCCGGCTCACCGACGAGATCCGCCTGCTGCTGCTGCCCCGTGACCCCAACGACGAGCGCAACGTCATCGTCGAGATCCGGGGCGCCGAGGGCGGCGAGGAGGCGAACCTGTGGGCACGGGACCTCTTCGAGATGTACCGGGCGTTCGCCGCCCGCCAGGGGTGGCACGTCGAGGTGCTCGGCGGCGACCCGTCCGACCTGGGCGGGTGGAACGAGGTCACCGTGTCGCTCAAGGGTGACGGCGTCTGGGCCCGCATGCACCACGAGGCCGGTCCCCACCGGGTGCAGCGGGTGCCGGTGACCGAGAGCCAGGGCCGGGTGCACACGTCGTCGGCGACGGTCACCGTGCTGCCCGAGGCCGAGGACGTCGACGTCGACCTCGACCCGAACGACCTGCGCACCGACGTCTACCGGTCGTCGGGCCCCGGCGGCCAGAGCGTGAACACGACAGACTCGGCCGTACGGATCACGCACCTGCCCACCGGCATCGTCGTGTCGATGCAGGACGAGAAGAGCCAGATCCAGAACCGGGCCAAGGCCCTGCAGGTGCTGCGGGCGCGCCTGCTCAAGGCCGAGCAGGACCGCCAGGCCGCCGAGGCCTCCGAGGCCCGGCGCAGCCAGGTGGGCGGCGGTGGCCGGGCCGAGAAGGTGCGCACGTACAACTACAAGGAGAATCGCGTCACCGACCACCGCATCGGGCTGACCGTCCACAAGCTCGACAAGGTGCTGGCCGGCGAGCTCGACGACATCAGCGACGCCCTCGTGGCCGACGAGCAGGCCCGTCGCCTGGGCGAGGCGACGTGAGCGCCGGCGCCGGCCGGGAGACGGGCGTCGGCCCGGAGACCGGCGCCGTCCTGGACACGACCGACTCCGACGCACCGACCGTGCTGTGGCGGGCCCTCGTACGCCTGGCCACCGAGCGCCTGGCCGCAGCCGGCATCGCGAACGCCGCGAGCGAGGCCCGGTGGATCGCCGAACGGGCCGGAGGATTCGATGCCGCCGAGCTGATCGTCGGTCTCGACGAGCCGGTCACGGTGCGCTGCGCCACGTTCTTCCACCAGATGCTCGACCGGCGGGCGGCCGGCGAACCGCTGCAGTACGTGCTGGGGCGCTGGCCGTTCCGCACGGTCGAGCTCATGGTCGACCGGCGCGTGCTGATCCCCCGCCCCGAGACCGAGGTGCTGGCCGGTCACCTGCTCGACGCCTGCGACCGGCTCGCGGCGCGGACCGTGGTCGACCTGGGCACAGGGTCGGGCGCGCTGGTGTCGGCCGTGCTCGCCGAGCGCTCAGGCATCGAGGTGTGGGGCACCGACGTGTCCGAGGAGGCGCTCGCCGTCGCCCGGGCGAACGTGGCCGCCCTCGGGCGCCGGGCCGTGGCCGGCCGGCTGGTGGCGGGCAGGTGGTTCGAGGCGCTGCCCGATGACCTGCGGGGTCGCGTCGACGTGATCGTGAGCAACCCCCCGTATGTGGCCGGCCACGAGATGGCGGACCTGCCGGACGACGTGCGCGGCTGGGAACCTCACGTCGCGCTCACCTCGGGCCCCACCGGACTCGAGGACATCGAGACGATCGTGGCCGAGGCTCCCGCCTGGCTCACCCGGCCCGGCGTGCTGCTGCTGGAACTGGCGCCCCACCAGGCCCGGAGGGCCGAGCGCCTGGCCCGCGACGCGGGCTTCACCGCCGTGTCGACGTGGCCCGACCTCGCCGGACGCGACCGCATCCTTCACGCCCGCCGCTGACATCGCGGGCGGCCCGGGAGAGGTGAAAGGCCGGGCGTTCGCCGGCCCTGGCGAGACGTGCCCCGGGACCGAGGCTGGGCCACCGTCGTCCTCGCGGCGCTCAGTCCCACATGGCGAAGTGAGCGCCGCCAGAAGGCGGACCCACGGACCGCGGACCCGCCGGCGCGGGACCCGCAGAGGGGCCGTCGGCCGCGGACCCTCAGCAGGTGCCGGCGATGTCGGCCAGCACGCCGGCGAGCACGTCCGGGCGCGCCAGGAAGGGGAAGTGTCCAGTCGCCACCTCGACCCAGCGCCCGAGCCGGCCGGCGAACGCCCGCTGGCGCTCGGCCGGGATCGCCCGGTCGTCCGCGCAAACCACGAACGTGGCGGGCGTGGTCCGCCACGCCACGGTCGCCGGGGCCTCGCCGAACGGCCGCGCCGACTGGCGGGTGAGGCGGGCGACGGCCCCCGCGACCGTGGCGTCGTCGCAGTCGTGCAGGAACAGCTCGCGCACGTGCTCGGTGTGCACGCCGACCGTGCCGTCGTCGCCCGGGTCCATCCATGGGGCCGGGTCCGGGCCGCCGAGGTCGGCCAGGGACTCGCCGGCGTCTGGCACCACGGCATCGAGGTACGCGAGGTGGGCCACGGCGTCGTGGGCGCCCGCCTCGGCGATCACCACGCCCCCGTAGGAGTGACCGACCAGTACGACCGGGCCGCCCTTCCGCTCGACCGCGGCGGTGACCGCGGCGGTCACGGCGGCGGTGTCGTCGTGCAGGCCGGCCCTGGCGCCGGCGGGCATCTGGCAGCTGGGCAGGTCGACGGCCCCGGTGGCCAGGCCCCGAGCGGCGAGCGGGGCGGCCATGCGTCCCCACCACCACGCCTGGTCGCGGACGCAGGCCCCGTGGACGAACACGACGGTTGTCGTCACGCGCCGACGCTACCCCCGGCCGCCACCCACCCGCAACCAGTTAGTTGCGAGTGAGTGGCGTGGACCGGAACGGCTCAGAGGTGCTGGACCAGCTCGTCGATGGCCAGCATCGGTTGGTGCCAGCGCAGCGCGAAGCGCTCCACCGCGGAGCCGCTGAGCATCTGGCCGTCGGGTCCCATGACCTCGCAGATGGCGGCGACGGTCGGCAGGCCGGCCGCCGCGCACAGGGCGAGCGACGCCTCCGTGTGGCCTCGGCGCTCGGCGAGCCCGCCCGGCCGCCCCGCGAGCGGGAACACGTGGCCAGGGCGCAGGAAGTCCTCGGGCCGGGCGTCGGGATAGGCGAGGCGGCGCACGGTGGCCGCCCGCTCGTGCGCCGACACGCCGGTCCCGTCGCCGGCGGCCAGGTCGACCGACACGTGGTAGGCGGTGCCGTGGCGGTCGCCCGCACCCGGCATGCGCGGGATCTCGAGCCGGTCGAGCCGGGCGGCGTCGCACGGCACGGTCGTGTGCCCGCACACCTGGGTGAGCAGGAAGACGAACGACTCGGGGCGCAGCATCGCCCCGGCGAAGACCACGTCGGCCTCGCCCTCGCGGTCGGGGTCGAACACCAGGACTCCGCCCCCGGCGGCGAACTGGGCGAGCCCCTTCTCGACGCCCCCCGGTCCGCGCAGCTCCCCGGCCCAGGGGAGCCCCGCGAACGTCCGCTCGACCACCAGCCGGGCCGAGGCGTGGACCTCGCCGGCCGCCTTCACGACCAGGTCGGACTCGAGGTTGACCCGGTCGCCCTCGGTCAGCGACCCGAGCGTCGTCTCGGCCAACGTCAGCGGGATGAGGGCGACCGAGAAGCGGTCGCGGACGACCTCGGCCACGGTCAGGCTCACCCCGTCGACGGCGACGGAGCCCTTGGCCACGATCTCGTCGAGAACCCGCCGGGGCGGGCGGATCCACATCCGCCGACCGAGTGGCACCTCGTCGTCGACCCGCGTCACCTTGCCGATCGCGTCGACGTGGCCCTGGACGAGGTGGCCGTCGATCGGGTCGCCGACGCGCAACGCGGGCTCGACGTTGACCCGGTCGCCGACGGCGAGCGCCGCGGCCGTCGAGCGGCGGGTCGTCTCGGCCGTGAGGTCGACCGCGAACCGCTCGCCGTCGGTGGCGACGACCGAAAGGCACGCGCCCGACACGCACACCGACGCACCGGGCGCCAGCGTCGTGGCCGCCTTCGGGGCGTGGACGAGCAGCCGGCCGTCGATGCCCTCGACGACGCCGACCTCGATGATCCGACCTGTGAACATGGGACATCCTCCGATCGCAGGCTCCCGCAGGAGCGTCACGAGGAGGGCGGGCGCCGTCCTCGGCGTTCGGACTGTCACCGATGGCCCCGGACTTCCACCGGGTCGTCCCGCCGGGGGCGGGACCTGCGGGCTGTGACCGCACAGCACGGACTCGAACCGTGGTCCGAGCCTACGTCCGGCGGCCGGCCGGCGTCACGCCCCGGCGGCGAAGATCGCCGCATGGCCAGCCGATCGAGGACAGAAACTGTCCTCGGTGTCTCGTACGGTCCAAGGCGTCGGCGCAGCGGCGCCGGACACGCCGAGAGGGAGAACGCGATGGACTACAAGCTCGAGCTGGTGGCGGTGCCCGTGTCGGACGTCGACCGGGCGAAGGACTTCTACACCGAGAAGGTCGGCTTCACCCTCGACCAGGACCACACCGTGAACGACGAGCTCCGCTTCGTGCAGATCACGCCGCCGGGCTCCGCGTGCTCGATCGCGATCGGCCGCGGCCTGGTCGAGACGACCCCCGGCTCCGTCCAGGGCCTGCAGATCGTGGTGGACGACGCGCAGAAGGCGCACGACGAGCTGGCGGCGCGTGGCGTCGAGGTCAGCGACGTGCAGGACTTCCCCTGGGGCCGGTTCGTCTTCTTCAGCGACCCCGACGGCAACGGCTGGTCCGTGCAGCAGATCGTCCGGCCCGGGGGGTGACCGGCGGTGGGCCCCGCGGCGGCACCGCCGCGGGGCCGGCGTCGTAGCCCGCGCCTAGGCTCGCTCGACGTGCTGATCGCTGCCCAGGGAGAGACGCCACCCGGCCCCGCCCTCGCCCGGGCGGCCACGGCGCTGCGGTCGGGGCGCGTCGTGGCCCTGCCGACCGACACCGTCTACGGCCTCGCTGCGCTGCCCTCGGTGGCTGGCGCCACCGAGCGGTTGTTCGCCCTCAAGGGCCGAGCGGCGGACGTGCCCCTCGCCGTGCTGTGCGCCAATCCCGCGCAGGCCCTCGCGCTCGCCGATCCCGACGCCCTCACCGACGAGGTGGAACGCATCGCCGAACGTCTGTGGCCCGGCCCGCTGACGCTCGTGCTGCGGCGCCGTCCGGGCCTGGGCTACGCCCTCGGCGAGCCGGCCGGCACGGTGGGAGTGCGCTGTCCCGACCACCCGATCGTGGCGGCCCTGGCCGCCGGGGTGGGCCCGATCGCCACGACCAGCGCCAACCTGCACGGGCGACCCACGCCGCCCACGGCGGCCGAGGTGGCCACGGTGTTCGGCGACGGTGTGGCCGTGGTCCTCGACGGCGGGCCGGTCATGGGCACGCCGTCGACCGTCGTCGACGCCACCGGTGACCGGTGGCGCCTGCTGCGTGCGGGAGACCTCTCGCTCACCGACGTCGAGGCCGCCGCACGCCCGGACTGACACCCACGTCGAAGCGTCCGGCAAGGGAAATATTGTGCGCGCAAGTATCGTTGGAGACGTCGTAGCCCCAAGGAGGCCCGATGCCTGCTGTGACCGTCGACGACATCCTCACCCTGCCCCGCCTGAGCACCCCCGACCCGACGACGACGACCGACCGCCCCGTGCTGTCTGTGACCACCGCCCCGGCCGGCTTCGAGGGCGAGGGCTTCCCCGTGCGCCGGGCGTTCGCGGGCGTGCGCAAGGACCTGCTCGATCCGTTCATCCACATGGACCAGATGGGCGAGGTCGACTACGCGCCGGGCGAGCCCAAGGGCACGTCGTGGCACCCGCACCGGGGCTTCGAGACCGTTACCTACATCATCGACGGCATCTTCGAGCACCAGGACTCCGCCGGCGGCGGCGGTGTGATCACCAACGGTGACACCCAGTGGATGACGGCCGGATCGGGCCTGCTCCACATCGAGCGCCCGCCGGAGCACCTCGTCGTGTCGGGCGGGCTGTTCCACGGCATCCAGCTGTGGGTGAACCTGCCGGCGGCCGACAAGATGATCGACCCCCGCTACCAGGACATTCGCGGCGGTGACGTGGCCCTGCTGTCGTCGCCCGACGGCGGCGTCCTGGTCAGGCTGATCGCCGGCGACGTCGACGGCCACGCCGGCCCCGGCGCCACCCACACGCCGATCTCCCTGCTGCACGCCACCCTGCAGCCGGGGGCCGAGCTCCGCCTCCCGTGGCGACGGGACTTCAACGCCCTGGTCTACGTGCTCTCGGGCAAGGGAACGGCCGGCGCGGACCGCCGTCCCGTCCACACCGGGCAGATGGCCGCCTACGGAGCCGGCGACGTGATCACCGTCGCCGCCGACGCCGCGGGCGAGAGCGGCCGGACCCCCGAGCTCGATGTGCTCGTGCTCGGCGGCCAGCCCATCCGCGAGCCCGTTGCGCAGTACGGCCCGTTCGTCATGAACACCCGGGCGGAGATCGAGCAGGCGTTCACCGACTTCCAGCGGGGGGCCATGGGCCGAATCCCTGCGGGCCAGGGCTGAGCCCTCCGGTGGCCTCCGGGTCGGACGGCTGCCGCGCTACTGGAACAGGACGCTGATGCTCTCGCGTCGCGAGATCCGCCTGATGGCCTCGCCGAAGAGGCCGGCGACGGACACGACCTCGATCCGGTCGGACAGCGCCACCGGCTGGGTCTCGACCGAGTCAGTCATGAACAGGCGCTCGATGGGGCTGGCGTCGATGCGTTCGATCGCCTTGCCGGCGAGCAGGCCGTGGCTGACCGCGGCGTACACCGACGTCGCGCCCCGATCCTTCAGCACGCGGGCGGCCTCGGCCAGCGTGCCGGCCGAGATCGTGAAGTCGTCGACGATCAGGGCCGTGCGGTCCTCGACCTCGCCGATGAGGTCGACGACCTGGGCGTTCTCGGAGTGGTCGGCGCGCTCCTTGTCGGCGATGGCAAGCGGGGCGCCGAGGCGCCGGGCGTAGAGCTTCGCCTTTTTGGCGAACCCGGCGTCGGGCGAGACGACGACGAGGTTGGGGAGGCTTGGACTGGATCGACTCGCACAGCACCGGCAGCGCGTACAGGTCGTCGACGGGGATGCGGAAGAAACCCTGCACCTGCGGGGCGTGCAGGTCCATCGTGATCACGCGGTCGGCGCCGGCCGCCTCGATGGCGTCCGCGCACACCCGGGCCCGGATCGACACGCGTGGCTCGTCCTTCTTGTCGCCCTTCGCGTAGCTGAAGTACGGCATCACCACCGACACCGAGGCGGCGCTCGCCCGCTTCAGGGCGTCGATCCAGAACAGCAGCTCGACGAAGTTGTCGTTCGCCGGGAACGCCGTGCCCTGCACGAGGAACACGTCGCGCTCGCGCACGTTCTCGGGCACCCGCACGAACAGGTTGCCCTCGGAGAACCGGAGCGTCTCGCCCTCGCACAGGGAGTGGTCGAGGTAGGCGGCGATCGCGTGGGCGAGCTTGCGGCTGGCCGAGCCGGCCAGCAGGACGAAGTCGTGGTCATCCACGCCGGTCGACGGTAGCCGAGCCCGGCCGCGGGGCGGCCGTGGCCCGGCGCCGGCGTCGGGTGCTCAGGGCAGTCGTGCCCCCTCGGTGGCCAGCGCGTCGCGAGCCCGGGCCGACTCGAACGTGCCCTCCGCGTCGAGGCCGGCGGACAGGTGCTGGGCCTGCGCCTCGGTGAGCTTCGGCGGCAGCAGCGGGGTGGCCCGGTCGACCACGGCCTCGATGAGCACGGGCCGGTCGGCGCCCAGGGCCTCGTCCCACGCCGGGCCGACGCCGTCGGGGGTATCGACCCGGATGCCGCCGAGACCGAGCAGGCGGGCGTAGCCGGCGTAGTCGAACGGCGGCACGTCCTGGCTGGAGTCGAAGCGGGGATCGCCCTCCATCTCGCGCTGCTCCCACGTGACCTCGTTGAGGTCGTCGTTGCGCAGCACGAGCACCGGCAGGCGGGGGTCGTCCCAGAGGCGCCAGCGGGACGCCACGGTGATCAGCTCGTTGATGCCGTTCATCTGCATGGCCCCGTCGCCGAGCAGGGCCAGCACGAGCCGGTCCGGGTGGGCCAGCTTGGCGGCGAGCGCATAGGGCAGCGCCGAGCCCATCGACGCGAGCGTCGAGGACAGGTGCGCCCCGACGCGGCCTCGCAGGCGCAGGTGGCGGGCGTACCAGTAGCTCACCGAGCCGACGTCGACGCCGAGCAGCGCGTCGTCCGGCAGGCGGGGGGCGAACCCTTCCGTGCTTCGGGCGGTGGTGCGGTGCTCCGTGACCTCGCTGCGTGTGGGATGACACGCGCACGTCGGGGAGTGCGTACTGTCCGTGTCGATGGGTGAGCTGCTGGCCCTCGTCCGCCGGGCCCCGGGACCGCTCCAGACCCTGAGCGGCGCGGTGACGACCTGGATGCACCACGACCGGATCGACGCCGTCCGTGAGCGCCTGGCCGACCTGTACGGCTTCGACGTGGCCTCTCTGCGCGGGCCCGGGCTGATCGAGGAGTCGCCCGAGGTGCACGCCACCGCTTACGTGGTGGTGGCGCTGCCGGACCGGTGGCGCATCGTCGAGCGCGGCCACGTCGAGGTGCGCGACCGGGCCCGGAGCTGGTCGGGCACGACCACGCTGGTCACCGAGGCGTGGGGCGAGCCTTCGCCGCTCGGCGAGGCCGGGGTCATCGGCATCTGCCTCTACCCGGGGCGCCTGGTCGCCGGCCTCGACTTCGACACGGCCGAGCCGGGCGAGCTCCAGGGCCGCGACTGCTGGGTCGTCGACGCGAAGCCCCGGTCGCCGGGCGAGGCCCCGCCCGGCACTGTGCTGGCGTTCTCGGGTGGCCGGCGGCTCAACGAGTTCGTCGGCGTCGAGCACCGGTTCTGGTTCGACGCCGCCACGGGCATCGTGCTGCGCCACGAGGGCGCGATCGACGGTGTCCCGTGCTCGACGATCGAGCTGACCGACATCAGGGTCGACCGGACGATCGGATCCGCCGAGTTCGAGGCCCCGCCGGGCGCCGTGGTCCGCGCTCCCCACGAACTGCTGCGCGACCACCTGGCCGGCCTCGGTGTCGACCCCGACGCCGTCGACCTCGACGACCCCGCCCAGGTGCGTCGCGCCCTGCGCGGCGCGCTCTAGTCCAGAGCCTCCGGCGCCGAGCCGTTCGACGGCAACGACGGCCTCGGGCGTTCGAGGGCGGCCCTGGCGCGCCGCCCCGCCCCGCCGATCGACGCCCTCACACGGGCCACGCGGTCGTGCAACAGGGCGGCCGCGGCGGCGTTGCTCCCGCAGGCGCCGTGCACGCCGCCCCCCGGATGGGCGGATGCCGAAGCCAGGTACAGCCCGGCGATCGGGGTCTCGGGCCGGGCCAGCCCCGGCCAGGGGCGGAACACGAGCTGCTGGTGCAGCTGGTAGGTGCCGCCGCCGACGTCGCCGGCGACCAGGTTGGCGTCGGCGGACGCGAGGTCGCCGGGCCCGGCGATGTAGCGGGCCACGACCCGGTCGCGGAACCCCGGGGCAAACTCCTCGAGGCGGGCCTCGACGCGGCGCACCACCTCCTCGACGTCGGCCGGCGACAGTGGGCGGCCGGTGTGGCTGCCGGAGGGCTCGTCCCGGACCGTCGTGGGCACGTGGGTGTAGGCCCATGCCGACTCGGTCCCCGGTGGCGAGCGGGTGGGGTCGGTCGTGGTCATCTGGCCCACCACGAGGAACGGCTCTGTCGGCAGCCGGCCCGCGGACAGCTCGGCGGTCCCGATCGTGAGCTCGTCCATCGAGGCGGCCAGGTGGACGGTGCCGGCCCCGCGCACGTCGGGGTCGGCCCACGGGATGGGGTTGCGCAGCGCCCAGTCGACCTTGACCGTGGCCCAGCCCCGCTGCACCCGGGCGACCCGCTCACGCACGACCGCCGGCCAGTGCTCCTCGCCGACGAGGTGGCGCACGAGGGCGACGGCGTCGACGTCGGCGAGGACGGCCCGGCGCGCGGCGACCGGCGTGCCGTTGACCTCGACGCCCCGGGCCCGCCCGCCCTCGACGACCACCCGGTCCACCGGCGCACCGCAGCGCAGCGTCCCACCCCGGGACGTGAATCGGCGGACCAGTGCGCCTGCCAGCTCGCCCGCCCCACCCTCGGGCGCGGGGTAGCCGACGTCCTGGCCGAGGGAGGCGAGGAGCCAGCCGAACATGCCGCTCGGTGCCGCCTCGGGCGAGAGGTCGGCGTGCAGTGCGTTGCCGGCCAGCAGGAGGCCGCCCCCGGAGCCTCGGAAGTGCTCGTCGGCCATGCGCCGCACGGGGAGCAGCGCGAAGCGGGCGAAGTCGAGGAGGTGGCGGGGCCCGATCGCCGCCCCCAGCCGCAGGCCGCCGCGCACCGGCGGGAACGGCGCCAGGAGCGAGTCGAGCAGGGGGTCGCGCACCTTCTGCCAGAGCGCGAACAGGTCGAGCCAGGCGTCGCCGTCGCCCGGGGCGAAGCGGTCGAGCGAGGCCGCCGTGGCCGCAGGATCGTGGTGCAGCACCGCCGCCGGGCCGTCGCGGCTCGGATGGGCGACGACGGACGGCGCCTGCGCCCAGCGCAGGCCGTGCGGTTCGAGGTCGAGCGCGGCGATGACCGACGAGGCGGCGGCCAGGGGGTAGAACGCGCTGTAGAGGTCGTTGCGGAAACCGGGGGCGGTCACCTCGGCGGTGCGCACCGCGCCGCCCGGCTCGGGCTGCGCCTCGAGGAGCAGCACGTCCCACCCGGCGTCGATGAGCAGGTTCGCGGCGACCAGGCCGTTGGGCCCGGCCCCCACCACGACGGCGTCGACGGTGTCCATGGACCGTGGCGTGCGACAGCCGGGGCTCAGGCGTGCTGCACGGCGTCGGGGCCGGGCGCCCGGTCCAGCGTGCGGACGCGGTGGCGGTCCTTCGCCAGGTGGTCGAGGCGCCCGAGGAGGACGTCGTTGCGCTTGGCGGTGAGGGCGTCCGCCGGTGGGGACCAGAGCGTGGTGATCGGGCCGGACAGCGGCTCCTCGACCACCTCGACCATCGTCCCGCCGGCGTCGGGCGCCAAACGGAACTCGACCCGGAACACGCCGAGAGGCCGGATGCCGGCCGCCAGCTCGAGCCGCTCGGGCAGCTCCTCGCTCAGGACCTCGGTGTGGTCGAGGATCGTGATCGGGCCGAACCCGATCGTGTGGTCGAAGCGGCTGCCCACCGCCGGCCAGTTCGGGTCGAACCAGCGGATGCGCCGGCTGCCCACGACGATGCCGTCGTAGGTACGGGGGTCCGCGAAGACGGAGGCCACGGCGTCGATCGGGGCGGCGAGGCGGCGGCGGGTCACGGCCATCAGAGACTCGCCAGTCGTCGGCCGACCCGGTCACGGACGCTGGTGGGCACGATCCGCCCGACGAAGGGCAGGACGTGCGCACCCGAGCCCACCCGGTAGCGGAACCGGGGGTGGCCGGCGTGCAGCACCGCCCCCACGGTCTCGGCGACCTCCGCCACGTCGGCAGCGACGTCGGGGACGTGGGAGATCGCCTCCAGCGCCCGGTCGTACGCCTCGGGCTCGAGCGAGTCGGAGCGGCGCCGCCGGGCGTCGGCGGCGGCCTCGTCCCAGATCGGCGTGTCGATGATGCCGGGCTCGACGAGCACGACGTCGATCCCGAAGTGGGCGATCTCGGGGCGGAGCACGTCGCTGAGCGTGCTCAGCGCGCTCTTGGCCGCCGCGTACCAACCGAACAGCGGCGTGTCGGTGTCGACGACGATGGACGACACGTTGACGATGCGCCCGGCACCCTCGCGGCGCATGTGGGGCAATGCCAGCTGTGTGAGCCGCACGGCGGCGAACAGCATGACGTCGAACTGGCGGCGGGCGTCGGCCACCGGCACCTCGGCGAGTGCCCCCAGGTTCGGGACGGCGGCGTTGTTCACGAGGCCCCAGGGTCGGGTGCGATCGATCACGGCGCCGGCCGCGGCCTCGTCGGTCACGTCCAGGACCGGCACCTCCACGCGGTCGGCGACGCCGGCCTTGGCGGCCGCGGACTCGGTCGTGGGGACCTGGTCGGGCCGGTGGACGGCGGCCACGACCCGGAACCCGAGACGAGCCGCCTCGAGGGCCGAGGCGAGGCCGATGCCCGAGCCGGACCCGGTGATCAGCACCGTGCGCTCCATGGCGGGCGGTCTACCCGCCAGCGGGTCCGCCAAGCCGACGGTCCCGGCAGCCCACCGCCGCGCCGGTCGCTCGGCGGCTAGAGCAGCAGATCGCCCTCCGGCGTGAGCTTGACTGCGCGCCCGATCTGCTCGCCGCCGTCGCGCAGCTCGCCGACCACGTCGACGTGCGTCGAGCTCGCCCAGGCGCGGCGCCCGTCCTCCACCAGGCAGGCGGCGATCACCCGCTCCGGGAGGCCGTCGCGGTCGTGGCTCACGACCCACGACTCGATCACGGCCGGCCCGTCGGGATGCTCGCACAGCTCGCGGCTTGGCACGGCGTCGACCTCGTCCTGCACGTCGGCCCAGGCGAACCCGCCCTCCGTCGGCTCGGTCGAGTAGAGCCCGAGCGCGTGCTTGGTGACGTAGCCGCCGTTCGCCGTGACGAGGCCGATCGAGCCGGGGTCGTCGCGCAGCACGCCGGCCATGGCGGCGATCGAGTGGCTCACGTAGTTGTTCCACGGACCACCGGCGAAGGACAGGCCGCCGGTCACGGTCAGGCTCCGGTCGGTGCCGAGCCCCAACTCGGCCGCGGCGATCTGCACGGCGGACGGGAAGCACGAGTAGAGGTCGACGTGCGCCACATCGTGCACGCCGGCCTCGGCCAGCGCGAACAGGCGCTGGCCGGCGAGGCGCAGGGCGGGAGACGAGCGCAGGTCGGCCCGGTGGGACACGGCGTAGGTGTCGTGCGCCTCGGTGCCCGCCAGCGGGAATACCCAGCGGTCGCGGGGCACGCCCAGCGCCCTCGCCCGCTCGGCCGAGCACAGGATCAGGCCGGCGGCCTGCTCCACCGCGTTGTTGGCGCACATGAGCTTCGTGTAGGGCCAGGTGATCCACCGGTTGTCGGGCGTGGCGGTGCGGATCTGCTCTGCGGTGCGGGGCGTTCGGATCCAGGCATGGGGATTGCCGGCGGCCACGGCGGCGAAGTCGGCCCACAGCTCGCTGATGGCCACGAGGTGCTCGTCGACGTCGCGGCCCGCGGCGTGGCGCAGCGCCTGCTCGAACAGCGGGTACACCTGGGCCGGCAAGGCGATGCCCCGGGCCAGCTCGTGGGGGTAGGTGAGCCCTCCCTCCGGGGCCGTCAGACGGGCCGGGGCGACGTCGTCACCCTGGGCCGTCCACGGGAGGCGCTCGCGCGCTCCCCGGGCCCCCGACCAGCTGCGCCAGGCCTCGGCGCCGCCGATGGCGACGACGTCGACGTGGCCGCCCGCGATGTCGCGGCATGCCCCGTTCAAGAGGACCTGGGGCTCGTTGCCCCCGACGGGGCTGACGGCGACGTCGTGGGGCCGGGCGCCGATGCGCTCGCCGACCAGCGCCGCGGGATTGCGGTAGCGGCCGGAGAACATGGACACGACGCGCACCGCCTCGACGCCGTGCAGCAATGCCCCGCCCGCGCCGCTGTCGTCGCCCGCCCGGCGCAGGGCGCCGGCGAGCAGGTCGGCCGGCTCGACTACCTCGTCGCCCTGGTCGACGCGATTCGTCCACTGGCCGACGCCGACGACGACGGGGGTGCGCGGGTCGAGGGCCATGGAGCCTCCTGAGGTGGGGCGGTCTTGACCGGCGGGTCAAGGATAGGGCGCCGCCTCGGGCTCGGACCACCCCGGGCGTACACTCGGACCATCGACATCCTCCTGGTCTGCACGGCCAACCAGTGCCGTTCCCCCATGGCCGAGGGCCTGCTCCGCACCCACCTCACCGCCGCCGGCATCCCGGCGTCGGTCGGTTCCGCGGGCCTGCTGCCCGGGGGGTCGCCGGCGACGGACCACGCCGTCGCCGTCATGAGGGCCCGGGGTGTCGACATCCGCCACCACGTCAGCCGGCGCCTCGACCCGCGGGTCGCCCGGCTCACCCCGCTGGTCGTGGGCATGGCGCGGCGCCACGTGCGCGAGGCGGTCGTCACCTACGGCGCCGCCATCGAGCGCACCTTCACGCTCAAGGAGCTCGTGCGCCGCGGCGAGAAGGTGGGCCCCCGCCGGCCGGACGAGACCGTGTCGGTGTGGCTGGCACGGGTGGGCACCGGTCGCCAGGTGTCCGACCTCATCGGCGACGATCCCGACGACGACGTGGCCGACCCCATCGGCCGACCTCGACAGGAGTACGAAGCCACCGTGGCCGAGCTCGACGACCTGATCACCCGCTTCGTGGCCCTGCTGACGGGCCCCGGTGGCGACGACGGCGGGCCCCCGGGCGCCGGCCCCGCCGCCCGCCCGGCCCGGCCCGGCCGCCCCGGGAGGCGGTGAGCATGCGGATCGCCATCGGCGCCGACCACGCCGGGTTCCCGCTCAAGGTCCACCTCGTCGAGACGCTCCGCAGCCTTGGCCACGAGGTCGTCGACTTCGGCACGGACAGCGAGGCGTCGGTCGACTATCCGCCGATCTGCGCCGCCGTGGCCCGGGCCACCGTCGCCGGCGAGGCGGAGCGGGGCATCGTGCTCGGCGGGTCCGGCCAGGGCGAGCAGATCGCCGCCAACAAGGTGCACGGCGCCCGGGCCGCCCTGTGCAATGACCTGTTCACGGCCCGGCTGTCGCGCCAGCACAACGACGCCAACGTGTTGTCGATGGGCGGGCGCATCGTGGCGGCCGGCCTGGCGGACGAGATCGTCGCCCTGTGGCTCGACACGCCGTTCGAGGGCGGCCGGCACGAGCGGCGGCTGGCCCAGATGGCCGAGATCGAGCGGATCGAGGCCAAGGACAGGTCCGGCTGACCGGTCCCACTACGCTCATCACGATGCGCTGGCCCACCGACGACGACACCGAGCTGTTCGGCCTCATCGACCGCGAGGTCGAGCGCCAGAACACGACCCTCCAGCTGATCGCCAGCGAGAACTTCGCCTCGCCCGCCGTGCTGCGGGCCACCGGGTCGGTCCTGACGAACAAGTACAGCGAGGGCTACCCCCACAAGCGCTACTACGGCGGCAACGAGGTCATCGACGAGGTCGAGGGCCTGGCTCGCGACCGGGCGAAGGCGCTCTTCGGCGCCGAGTACGCCAACGTGCAGCCCCACTCGGGCGCCAACGCCAACATGGCCGTCTACTTCGGCCTGCTCGATCCGGGCGACACCGTGCTCGGTCTGCGCCTCGACCAGGGCGGCCACCTGACCCACGGGTCGCCGGTGAACGCGTCCGGCCGGCTCTACCACTTCGTGTCCTACGGGGTGACGCCCAGCGACGAGCGCATCGACCTCGACCAGGTCCGCGACCTGGCGCTCGAGCACCGCCCCAAGCTGATCGTCACGGGCGCCACGGCCTACCCCCGCATCATCGACCCCGCTCCGTTCCGGGCGATCGCCGACGAGGTCGGGGCGCTGTTCATGTTCGACGCCGCCCACCTCGCCGGGCTCATCGCCGGTGGCGTGCACCCGAACCCCGTGCCGCACGCCGACGTTGTCACCTTCACGACCCACAAGACGTTGCGCGGCCCCCGCTCCGGATGCATCCTCGCCCGCGAGGAGCTGGGCCAGAAGCTCGACAAGGCCGTGTTCCCCGGGATGCAGGGCGGCCCGCTCGACCACGTGATCGCCGCGAAGGCCGTGGCGTTCCGCGAGGCCGCCCAGCCGGCCTTCGCCGACTACGCCCGTGGGATCATCGCCAACGCCGCCGTCCTGGCCGAGGGCCTGGCGAGCCGGGGCTTCCGGCTGGTCTCGGGCGGCACCGACAACCACATGATGCTCGTCGACCTGCGCAGCTTCGACGCCGAGCTGTCGGGCAAGAAGGCCCGCCTGGCGCTCGACCGCGCCGGCATCAGCCTCAACGAGAACACCGTGCCCGACGACCCCCGGCCGCCGTACATCTCGAGCGGCCTCCGCATCGGCACGCCCGCCGTCACCACGCAGGGCATGGGCACCGCCGAGATGGCGGATGTGGCCCAGCTCATCCACCGCGTGCTCACCCACCGCGACGACGAGGGCGAGGTGGCGGCCGTGCGCGACGAGGTCCTCGCCCTGTGCTCGAAGTTCGCGCCGTACCCGGTCTGATCGGGCCGAGGTCGTGGGCCCCGGGGTCGCCGGCTACCTCGTCGTGATCGGCGCGGCCTTCGCCGCATCGTTCGCGGCCATGCCGCTGCTCCGCAAGCTGGCCTGGAAGATCTGGGCCGTCGACATGCCCGACGCCCGCAGGGTCCACACGGACCCCACGCCCATCATGGGCGGCGCGGGCATGCTGCTCGGCGTGCTTGTCGGGCTGCTGGCGGCGTGGCTGAGCGGCGACTTCGCCGACGTGTTCCGCACGATCGCCCCACCCCTCGGCGTGGCGATCGCCGCCACCACGATCTGGGGTGTCGGCCAGATCGACGACCTCCGCGAGCTGTCGGCCCCGGCGAAGATGGCCGGCATCGTGCTCGCCGGCAGCATCCTGTCGATCGCGGGCGTGAGCATCCTGTTCTTCCGCATCCCGTTCCTCGGCCTGTTCGCCCTGTCGCCGGACCTGTCCGCGCTCGTCACGGTGATCTGGGTGGCGGGCATGGCGAACGCGATCAACCTCATCGACGGCCTCGACGGGCTGGCGGCCGGCATCGTGGCCATCGCCGCCGGGTCGTTCCTGCTCTACGCCGAGCACCTCGACGACCTCGGCGCCATCGACCAGGCCAACATCGGGCCCCTGGTGGCGGCCGCAGTCATGGGGGCGTGCCTCGGCTTCCTGCCGTGGAACTTCCATCCCGCCAAGATGTTCATGGGCGACGCCGGCGCGCTGCAGCTCGGCCTCCTCATGGCGGCGGTCACGATCGGCATCGGCGGCAACTCCGACGTGCAGGTCACCGGCCAGACGTACTTCTTCTTCGCACCGCTGTTCCTGCCGCTGCTCATCCTGGGCGTGCCGCTGCTGGACACGTCCTGGGCGATCCTGCGCCGGGCCCGGCGCAGGTCGGGCGTGTCGGTCGCCGACAAGGGGCACCTGCACCACCGCCTCATGGACCTCGGCCACGGCCAGCGCCGCAGCGTCCTCATCCTCTGGGCGTTCACCGCCCTGCTGTCGGCCGTGGTGCTCTACCCGACGTACACCGGCCGGGGCGACGCCCTCATCCCGGTGGGCGTGCTCGCCCTCGCCGTGCTGCTCTACACCCTCTTCGCCCCGGGGATCCGGGCCGGCCGGCGGGCCGAGCGCCAGCTCGAGGCGGCGCCCGGCGGTCCGGGCCGGCCGGGACCGCCGGCGCCGGACCGTCAGCCCGTCGGGCGCTGACTCGGCCGACCCCCGAACTTCGGCGCATTGAAACTTGGGGTTGCGGCATTGCTAACCTGCCGCCGCGCTACCTGCATCGATCGATTTGCCCGATCGCAGTCCGAGTCAGCTAGATTGAGAAACAGTTCACAAGCGCTCCGGGACGGGCCGGGGCGAGCCCGTCAGGAGGGGACCGGGTGTCTGATCTCGTAGCCAGACGACAGCTGAACCGGGGCTACAACGACGGGTTCGCCCGTGCCGTCGAGATCGTCGCCACGCCCGTCGTCTTCGGTGTGCTCGGCAGCCTCGTCGATCGCTGGCTCGGCACGCGGCCGCTCTTCACGATCGGCCTCGCCGTGTTCGCCGTCGTCGGCATCTTCGCGAAGCTGTGGCTGGGCTACGACCGCCAGATGCGCGACCACGAGTCGGGTGCGATCTGGAGCCGCCGGCGTGTGGCCTCGATCGCCACCGGCGTCCCGGCCTCGGCACTCGACGCCGTCGTGCCGGTGGCCCCCACCGCGCCGTCTCCCGACGCAGCGATCCCCCCGATCCTGTCCTCCCCGACCCCGTCGTCCCCGACCCCGCGGTCCTCCGCTCCGCCTGCAGAGGCGAGCCCGCCCGAGGAGGGCAACGCGGCATGAGCGACCTGCTGGCCGCCAGAGACGCCGGTCCGGCACCCGAGAGGCAGGTCGCCCTGGACATGGTGAGGCGCGCCGTGCTGGTGGCGCCGATCCCGATCGCCCTCGGTGCGCTCGTCTGGGGCGTGGCCGGCGCTGCGTCCGTCGCCTACGCCATGGCGATCGTCGTCGCGAACTTCGTGCTGGCAGCGACCCTGCTGGGGGCGGCGGCGCGCATCGGCTACGCCCTGGTCATGGGCGTGGCGCTGTTCGGCTACCTGGTGCGCCTCGGCCTCATCTTCCTGGCCGTG
Source organism: Acidimicrobiales bacterium (assembly GCA_035296625.1). Classification (GTDB taxonomy): domain Bacteria; phylum Actinomycetota; class Acidimicrobiia; order Acidimicrobiales; family VFJN01; genus DATCLS01. The sequence goes on from DATHAO010000041.1 coordinate 43,885, forward strand.
TTCCCCGTCAAGGACGCCGGCTGGGTCGAGCCGACACCGCTCGGCCTCACGCTCGTGCTCACCCACCTCGGGCTCCTGGTCTGGGAGCTCCGCTACGTGTCGGCTTCGCTCGCGTACCCGGGCCTCCGACCCGCATCCAAGGAGACTGCGACCCGGTGACACTCGCACTCGAGTTCCCGCCCCTCGGCCACATCGTCGACTGGCCCGACTTTGGCGACAACGCGTTGGGGATCAACAAGGTCGTCCTCATCTATGCCCTCGCGGCGCTGCTGACGATCCTGCTGTTCGCGCTCGGCAACAAGAAGCGGCTGGTGCCGACCGGTGCGCAGAACGCCGCCGAGATGTCGGTCGAGTTCGTCGAGAACCAGATCGTGCTGCCGACGCTCGGGGCCGAGGGCCTCAAGTGGACCCCTTACCTGCTCTCGCTGTTCTTCTTCATCTTCTTCTGCAACATCTTCGAGATCGTCCCGTTCATCCAGATGCCGGCGACCGCCCGTATCGCCCTGCCGATGTTCCTCGCGCTGCTGTCGTACGTGCTGTACCACGGCGCCGGATTCAAGGAGCACGGGCCGATCGGCTACCTGAAGCACGCCCTCGTGCCGCCCGGCGTACCGATCGCCCTGCTGGTGCTCGTGGTGCCGATCGAGTTCATCTCGAAGTTCCTCGTGCAGCCGTTCAGCCACACCGTCCGTCTCTTCGCCAACCTGCTGGCCGGCCACATCCTGCTGGTCACGTTCGCCGTGCTCTCGTCCGCCCTGTGGATCAAGGCGTGGTATGCGGTGTTCCTGCCGCTGCCGGCGATCGCCGTGGTCTTCTTCACGGCCTTCGAGATCCTCGTCTCGTTCCTGCAGGCCTACGTGTTCGCCCTGCTCGCCGGCGTCTACATCGGCGCCGCGGTGAGCCACGAGCACTGATCGCCACCGCCCCTCAGTCCACAGTCCCGACGTCATACGTCACACCAGGAGAAGGAAGCTCCAACGATGTTTGCCACCATTTCCGTCCTGGCCCAGCAAGCCGCGAGCGGAATCGACAACACGGGCCTCGCCGCCCTCACCTACGGCCTGGGCGCCATCGGCCCCGGCATCGGCATCGGCTACCTGGTCGGCCAGTCCGTCCAGGCCATGGCCCGCCAGCCCGAGGCCGCCGGCATGGTCCGCACCACGATGTTCCTCGGCATCGCGTTCGTCGAAGCCCTGGCGCTGATCGGCTTCGTGGTCTTCTTCCTCGGCCAGGGCTGAGGCCCGGAACAGGAAGGAGAGGCATGCGACGCATCCGATTGCTGCTCCTCGCCCCGCTCGCCCTGGTCCTGCTGTTCGGGTTCGCCCGGCCGGCCGGCGCCCAGGAGTCCGATGGCGGCGAGACGCAGGCGGGCGAGCCCGTCGAAGAGGTCGTCCACCAGGCCGAGGACAACGGCGCCACGGAGGCCGACGCCGAGTGCATCGAGACCCTGGCCGACGGTGGCTCCGTCACCGACTGCCAGGAGGCCCCGAACCCTCTCGTACCCGAGCTCAACGAGATCATCTGGGGTGCCTTCGGCTTCACCGTGGTCTTCTTCTTCATCAGGAAGTTCGGCCTCCCGCAGATCAAGGGCGCGATGAACGCCCGCACCGAGAAGATCCGCGGCGACATCGAGGCCGCCGAGGCCCAGAAGGAAGAGGCCGACCAGTTGCTCGCCGAGTACCGGGCTCAGCTCAACGACGCCAAGGCCGAGGCCGGCCGCATCATCGAGGAGGCGCGGCAGTCCGCCGACGCCCTCAGGCGCGACAGCGAGAGCCGCCTGCAGGCCGAGCTGGACGAGCAGCGCGAGCGGGCCGTGGCCGACATCGAGGCCGCCAAGGTCCAGGCGCTGGCCGACCTGCGGGATGAGCTCGCCACGCTGGCCATCGGCGCCGCCGAGACCGTCGTGCAGCGCAACCTCGACGCGGCCACGCAGACCCAGCTCGTCGAGGATTACATCAACCAGGTGGCGGCGCAGCGCTCGTAGCGGAGCGCCAGCCCGCCGAGGCCACAGGAGACACCGAGATGGCAGACGACCGCACGCTGGCCTACGCCGAGGCCCTCTTCTCGGTGGCCCGCGCCGAGGGGACCCTCGGCGAGGTCGAAGACGAGCTGTTCGACTTCTCCCAGACCCTGTCCGGGTCAGACCAGCTGCGTGACGCCCTCACCGACCCCCACATCCCGGCCAGCCGCCGCCAGCAGATCGTCGAGGACCTGCTCGGCCGCCGGGCGTCGTCCACGACCGTGGCGCTGGTGTCGCTCGTCGTCGGCACCGGCCGGTCCCGCGAGCTGCCGGCCATCATCCGGGAGCTCGTCGAGATGAGCGCCCGCGAGGCCAACAAGGAGGTCGCCGAGGTCCGCTCGGCGGTCCCGCTCACGGCCGACCAGCGCGACCGCCTCACGAAGGCGCTCAACGAGGCCACGGGCAAGCAGGTCGAGGTACGGGTCGTCATCGACCCGTCGGTGCTCGGTGGCGTCGTGGCCCAGATCGGCGACACCGTCATCGATGGCAGCGTCCGCAGCCGGCTCGACCAGCTCAAGAACGCGCTCTAGAGGAAGAACGAGGACTGACACCGATGGCAGAGCTGACCATCAACACCGCCGACATCGCCGAGGCCCTGCGCCGCAACCTCGCCGACTTCCACCCCGGCGTCGAGACCGCGCAGGTCGGGCGCATCATCGAGGTCGGTGACGGCATCGCCACGCTCGCGGGGCTGCCCGGCGTCGCCTACAACGAGCTCGTCGAGTTCGAGAACGGCACCGTCGGCCTGGCGCTGAACCTCGACGAGGACTCGATCGGCGCCGTGGTGCTCGGCGAGGCGGCCGGCGTGAAGGAGGGCCAGGCCGTCAAGGCGACCGGCCGCATCCTGTCGGTGCCCGTCGGCGACGGCTTGCTCGGCCGTGTCGTGAACGCCCTGGGCACCCCGGTCGACGGCGGCGGCGGCCTCACCAACGTCGTGCAGCGCCAGATGGAGCTGCAGGCGCCCGGCATCATGGGCCGCCAGCCGGTGCACGAGCCGCTCCAGACCGGCATCAAGGCCGTCGACGCGATGACGCCGATCGGCCGGGGCCAGCGCGAGCTGATCATCGGCGACCGCAAGACGGGCAAGACCACGATCGCCATCGACACGATCCTCAACCAGCGTGGCCTGGGCGTGAAGTGCGTGTACGTGGCCATCGGCCAGAAGGAGTCGACGGTGGCCACCACCGTCGAGACGCTCCGCCAGCACGGCGCCCTCGATTACACGGTCGTCGTCGTGGCCGGCGCGTCCGACCCCTCGCCGTTCAAGTACCTCGCCCCCTACGCCGGCTGCGCCATGGGGCAGCACTGGATGGAGAACGGCGAGCACGCCCTGGCCGTCTACGACGACCTCTCCAAGCAGGCCGAGGCCTACCGCCAGGTGTCGCTGCTGCTGCGCCGCCCGCCGGGCCGGGAGGCCTACCCGGGCGACGTGTTCTACCTGCACAGCCGCCTGCTCGAGCGGGCCGCCAAGCTGTCCGACGAGAACGGCGGCGGCTCGCTGACCGCCCTGCCCGTCATCGAGACGAAGGCCGGCGACATCTCGGCCTACATCCCCACGAACGTGATCTCGATCACCGACGGCCAGATCTATCTGCAGGACGATCTGTTCAAGGCCGGCGTCCGCCCCGCGTTCGACACCGGCCAGTCCGTTTCGCGGGTGGGCGGTGCCGCGCAGATCAAGGCCATAAAGAAGGCCGTGGGCACGCTGAAGGGCGACCTGTCACAGTTCCGCGAGCTCGAGTCGTTCGCGTCGTTCGGCTCGGAGCTCGACAAGGTGTCGCAGTCGCAGCTCGATCGCGGCTACCGCCTCGTCGAGCTGCTCAAGCAGCCGCTCAACAGCCCGCTCAGGGTCGAGGAGCAGGTCGTATCGCTCTACGCCGGCACCCACGGCTACCTCGACGACGTACCGGTCGACCAGGTCCGCCGGTACGAGGCCGAGCTGCTCGACTGGTTCCGCGGCCGCCACGGCGACCTCCTCGAGGGAGTCCGCACGACCGGCGACATCCCCGACGTCGAGCCCTTCGAGGCCGCGATCAAGGACTTCACCGAGCAGTTCGGGTGGGAGGAGGCCGCCCAGTCCCGCTCCGCCACCGCGGCCGCCGACGAGCCGGCCCCCGCGGTCGACCCGGCCACCGGCGGCGTCGTCGCCGGCGACGAGGTCTAGACGTGCCCGGCGGCAAGGAGCGCGAGCTGCGCCGGCGCATCCGGTCGGTGCAGTCCACGAAGAAGATCACGAAGGCGATGGAGCTCATCGCCGCCAGCCGCATCGCCAAGGCCCAGCAGCGGGCCGACGCCGCCCGCCCGTACAGCGAGAAGCTGACCGAAGTCATCCGCAACCTGGCCGCGGCCGGGGCCGGCGGCGGCTCACCCCTGTTGAGCGAGCACCCCGACGTCCGCACGGTGGCTTACGTGGTCATCGCCGCCGACCGCGGCCTGTGCGGTGCCTACAACGGCAACGTGATCCGGGCCGCCGAGCGCTCGATGAACCGGCTGCGGGGGGAGGGCACCCGTACCCGCCTCGTCACGGTAGGCAAGAAGGCGACGTCGTACTTCCGCTTCCGCGGGTGGGACATCGACGCCAGCTTCGAGGGATTCGCCGACCAGCCGGCCTACGAGGATGCCCGGCGCATCGCCGAGTTCGTCGTCGAGCGCTTCGAGCAAGGCGACTATGACAAGGTCGAGCTCGCCTACACCCAGTTCCTGTCGGTGGCCACCCAGCGGGTCGTGGTGCGGCGCTTCGTGCCGCTCGACCCGGCGATCCTCGAGACCGCGTCCGACGGGCCGAGCGCAGATTACGAGTTCGAGCCGAACCCGCAGGAGATCCTGGACCGCCTGCTGCCCCGCTACGCCGAGGCCCGCCTCTACGCCGCCCTGCTCGACGGCGCGGCGTCGTTCCTGGCCGCCCAGCAGCGCGCCATGAAGTCGGCCACCGACAATGCCGAGGACCTCATCGTCAAGTACAGCCGCGCGATGAACCGTGCCCGCCAGGACTCCATCACCACCGAGATCATGGAGATCGTCGGCGGCGCCGAGGCGTTGCGGGCCGCGCGATCCGGTGGCCACGACCTGATGGCCGACCACATTCTGATGTCCGCCGACGTCCTCGTCGACAGCCTCGATCCCTCGCGCCTGTAGCGCACCAGAGGAGCCACACCATGACCGTCACCGAACCCGCCACCGCCGCCGAGACCCTCAAGGACGGCCGCGTCATCGCCATCGCCGGCCCGGTCGTCGACGTCGAGTTCCCGCCGGACTCGGTGCCCGCGATCAACACGGCCCTGCAGATGGTCATCACCACCGGTGGTGACGAGCAGGTCGTGGGGGCCGAGGTCGCCCAGCAGATCGGCTCCTCCCGCGTGCGGGCCATCTGCCTCCGACCCACCGAGGGCCTGGTACGGGGCACTCCTGTGAAGAACCTCGGCCGTGGCCTGACGATGCCGGTGGGCGACGGCGTGCTGGGCCACGTGCTCAACGTCATCGGTGAGCCGCTCGACGTGGCGGAGCTCGACGCCTCGAAGATCGACGCCTACTGGGACATCCACCGCGAGGCGCCCGACTTCGACACGCTCGAGCCCACCCGCGAGGTGTTCGAGACCGGCATCAAGGTCATCGATCTGCTCACTCCCTACCTGCAGGGCGGCAAGATCGGCCTGTTCGGCGGGGCCGGCGTGGGCAAGACGGTGCTCATCCAGGAGATGATCCGCCGCGTGGCCGAGCAGCACGGCGGCGTCTCGGCGTTCGCCGGCGTGGGTGAGCGCACCCGTGAGGGCACCGACCTCTACCTCGAGATGGAGGAGTCGGGCGTGCTCCCGAAGACGTCGCTCGTCTTCGGCCAGATGGACGAGCCGCCGGGCGTCCGCCTGCGGGTGGCGCTCTCGGCCCTCACGATCGCCGAGTACTTCCGCGACGTGCGCGGCCAGGACGTGCTGCTGTTCGTCGACAACATCTTCCGCTTCGTGCAGGCGGGGTCGGAGGTGTCGACGCTTCTCGGCCGCATGCCCTCGGCCGTGGGCTACCAGCCCACCCTGGCCGACGAGATGGGCGAGCTGCAGGAGCGCATCACCTCGACCCGGGGACGGTCGATCACGTCGCTGCAGGCCGTCTACGTGCCCGCCGACGACTACACCGACCCGGCACCGTTCACGACGTTCACCCACCTCGACGCCACTACCGAGCTGTCCCGCGACATCGCGGCGCTCGGGATCTACCCGGCGGTCGACCCGCTGTCGTCGACGTCGTCGATCCTCCAACCCGACGTGGTCGGCGAGCGGCACTACGGCGTCGCGCGCCGGGTGCAGGAGATCCTCCAGCGGTACCGCGAGCTGCAGGACATCATCGCCATCCTCGGCCTCGACGAGCTGTCCGAGGAGGACAAGGTGACGGTGTCCCGGGCCCGTAAGATCCAGCGGTTCCTGTCGCAGCCGATGTTCATGGCCGAGACGTTCACCGGCCTGCCCGGTGTGTTCACGCCGGTGACCGAGACGGTCGACTCGTTCGAGGCGCTCGTCAACGGCGAGCTCGACGACCTGCCCGAGCAGGCGTTCCTCAACGTGGGCGGCGCCGACGACGTCCGCCGCAAGGCCGAGCAGCTGCGCTCGTCGACCAGCTGATCGCCGAAGGACGACCACCATGGCCCTGCACGTCGACCTGGTCTCGCCCGAGCGCCTGCTCTACTCGGGCGAGGCCGACATGGTCATCGCCCGCACCGTGGGCGGCGGCGACATCGCCTTCCTGGCCGGTCACTCGCCGTTCATCGGCGCCCTCGACATCGCCACCGTGACGATCCGCACCGAGAGGGGCCAGGACGAGATCGCCGCCGTGCACGGTGGCTTCGTCGACGTGTCCGACGATCGCGTCACGATCCTGTCGGACGTGGCCGAGATGGCCGACCAGATCGACGTCGACCGGGCCCGCCGGGCTCGTGACGACGCCGAGCGGCGGGCGGCCCAGGGCGACGACGTCGAGGCCGAGGCCGAGGTGCGGAGGGCCCATGTGCGGCTGCTGGCCGCCGGGGGTCCGCCCGCCGCCTGACCCGGTCCCGCGCTCGGGGCTGTGCCTCGTCCGTTGGCGTCGTCTGCATCCGGGGAGTGGTCGCCGGCGAGGAGCCGAGGCCGTGTCCCGGTCCCGTGACTCCTTCCGTGTCCCGGATCCGTTGCCCACCAACGGATCGGGGACAGGGAACGGTGTTCGGCTGACCCGTCGCCCGTGGCCGGTGGCCGGTGGCCGGTGGCCGGTGGCCGGGTGGCCGCGTGGTCCGTGGTCCGTGGTCCGTGGTCCGCGGCCCGTGGCCGGGTGGCCCGTGGTCCGTGGTCCGTGGCCGTGGCCGGGTGGCCCGTGGTCCGTGGTCCGTGGCCGTGGCCCGTGGCCCGTGGTCCGTGGCCCGTGGCCCGTGGCCCGTGGCCCGTGGCCCAGCGTCCGGCGTTCGGCGTTCGGTTTCGGCGTTCGGCCAGGGCGGCCTTCCTCGCGTGCGATCCGGCGCAGGCAGCACGCCGGAACGGGCCGGTCCGGGTCGGCCGGCCCCTAGGGTCGCGGCATGCCCCGGCACCGGCTCGGCGTGGCGCTGCTCGTGCCCCGGCCGGCCGCGACCGAGGTAGACGGCCTGCGCCGGGCGCTCGGCGACGGGGCGCGCCTGCGGATCCCCGCCCACGTGACGCTCGTACCGCCGGTCAACGTGCCGGAGGACCGGCTGGCCGACGCGCTCGCCGTGCTGCGGGAGTCGGCCGGCCGGACCGGCCCGCTGCGACTGCGGTTCGGCCCAGCGGCCACGTTCCACCCGGTCACGCCGGTTGTGTACCTGCAGGTGGGCGGCGATATCGCCGGCGTCCACGCCCTGCGCGACGCCGTGTTCCGCCCTCCGCTCGAGCGCCCGCTCACCCACGGCTTCTCGCCGCACCTGACCGTTGCCGACGACATGGCCCCAGAACGCATCCCGGCGGCCGTCGCGGCGCTGGCCGACTTCGCCGTCGACGTGACCATCGACCGGGTCCACCTGCTGCGTGAGGAGGCCGGCCGCCTCTGGCACCCACTGGCGGACGCCGCCCTCGCTCGGCCGGCGGTCCTGGCGCGTGGCGGGCTGCCGCTCGAACTGAGCGTGTCCGACCGAGTCCCGCCCGATGCCGAGGCGCTCGCCACGGCGGCGCCGACCGGCGGCTTCGCCGTCACGGCCCGCCGCTCCGGCGAGCTCGTCGGCCTGGCCACCGGCGCGATCACCGGCGACAGCGGCCGCCTCGACCGGCTGGTCGTGGCCGGCGGTGCCCGCCGCGAGGGCATCGGTCGTCACCTGCTGGCCGCCGTCGAGGACCTGGCCCGGACGCGGGCGTGCAGCCTGCTGCACACCCGGGCGCCCGACGACCCGGCTGCCACCGCCCTCCTGGCCGGGGCGGGCTGGCACCCAACCGACCCGCCCGAACGCCGGCTCGATCCACTGTCGCGATCCCCGCTGCCCGCGTCGACTTCACCGCCGCCGCCCCGGCCCGCCTCGCCGCTCGTGCAGTCCTCACCGCCCTCGGCGACCGGGCGGGCTGCGCCAGGTGTGCCCGAGGCGTCCGACGCCGGCCCCGCCCGCCATCGGGGCTGGGAGCGCCGCGTGCCGGAGTGACCGGGCCGCGCGGCGCGGCAACGGCGCGCGGTGTCGGGGGCACGGGCGCCGGGCCGGCGGACCGACTGATGCCCGACGGGCGGGGGTAGACGCGCGGCATGGCTCCTGATCAGACCAAGCAGGCCGAGGTCATCGCCGCGACCGACGCCGTCGAGGAGGCCATGCGCCCCCAGACGGTGCCCGTCAACGTGTACGAGGCCGACGCCGCCCTCGTCGTCGTGGCGGCCCTCCCCGCCGTCCAACCCGGCGACGTGACCATCGACCTGACGCCCGGGATGCTGCGCATCACCGCCGGCCTGCGCTCGGCGGCCCCGCGCGACTACCTCGTCCACGAGTGGGACTACGGAGGCTACGAGCGCGAGGTCGACCTGCCCGCCGGCTACGGCGCCTCGGCCGAGGCGACGCTCGCCAACGGCCAGCTCGCGGTGCGCGTGCTGCGGGGGGAGCCCATCGACAAGCTCACGATCTCGCCGGTCGCCCCCAGCGTCTGACCGCGCCTCCGCTGCCCGCTCATGGGCAGCGGCCGCGGGCCGGGCGTCTACGCTCGCCGCCGTGACCGCCACCTGGAC